>CAXUEE010000039.1:0-8044 GCA_964249905.1 uncultured Acidobacteriaceae bacterium | reverse complement strand
ACAGCGCAGACGCATAGGCGTCCGGTGGAAACAACGTGTTCGCGGCCGCCGGCTGAGTATGCCGGCCGACGATCAAGACAATTGCCAGCACCAGGAAGACCGCCGCCCCGGCAATCGCCCAGGCAAGCCACTCGGTTCGGGTCTGCTCTTCCGTTCCCGAGCCGAAGAGCGCTCCCCGGCTCGGCTCCTGCCCTGCACCTTCCATGTTCGCCCTCATGCCGCAGATTCTACAGCCACCCTCTGCCCTGGTTGTTTCCCGGCTTTGCTCGCGTTGATTTCATGACCCGCTGAAAACATGCACACTTTGTGATACTTTCTCCCAATCATGATTTGGCGCAGCGCACACACGCCAAACGCGTCAAGGATTTCTGCTCCTCCCTAACCGCTTCAGACATCAGCCCTCCCCGAGAACGAACGATGACGCTGCCGAACGTACAAGACCCCTATCTTTCAACTCACCGGCCTACCCGCTCCACTTCCATCCAGCTGCTCACACCTCACAGAAACTCCTTCTTGCTCCGGCAGCAAGCTTCCGCCGAGCTGCGCGCCCGCAGCGCCCTGTTCCTGGTACCAAGAGGCCGACGACCGAGGCCATGGCACCGGTGGAGGTCTCGCCTTGTAGCCGGCTTCTTCTTTGCAATGGCTGTGGCGTCGATGGTCGCCTTAAGGGCTTTGCTCCGGCTTTGAGGCGCTCCCATCGGCGTCAACCGAAGTGAGCTCGTTTCGCCGTCTTCCGGTAGTCCGGCCCAATCATCTCAACGGGCATGCACATCTCCTGAAGACGGCTGCGCATGCGCTCCCCAATCCGGTCTCCAAGGGTCTCGTTGCGCAGCGCCTCGCGTGCCTCTTCAAACACACTCAGCGGCCTGCCTGGAGTCAGCACCGGTTCCCGGTTGGCGTAGTTGGTCGTCACGATCGTTGTTCGGCGCTCGTTGTAGCGGGTATTGAGGATGTGGGCGATCGTGTCAAAGACCCAGTCGGTCGGCTTGGACGCGCCCATCTCATCCAAAACCATGATCTCCGCTCGAAGAATCGGCTCAAGGATCTCCAACTCCGTTGACCGGACACTGTTGTTGTAGCTGTTTTGAATCTGTTTGATGAGATCGCCGAAGTGATAAAAACACCCTGTAGCCCCCCGGCCGATCAGTGCTTTCAGGACACAGATCGCGAGATGGGTCTTTCCCGTGCCGACCGTACCCGTAAGCAGCAGACCCACGCCGCGGGTGTCCGCCGGATAGGAGTGCACGAACTTCTCCACGATGTACTTCGCCTGGTTGAGCGTGTATCCGTGCTGATCGCGGTCTGCCGTCTCGTAGTTCTCGAAGGTGCTGCCCCGGTAAAGTTCGGGGATGCGGGCCATCCGCAGAGCGCGCTCGACCCGCCGGTCGACGCGGCATTGACACACGCGAGCAGCCCGCGAGCCGTCCGCGCGCTCCACGATCCGCATCCCCGACCCGTCACACAGGCTGCAAACTTCATCCATCTCTCCAGTATCTCAGTTATGCGGGATCGCTCGACCGGGCTGAATCCGATTGCCGCTTGTGCGAATCAAAGCTAGACTGAGGGAAGTGCGCCGCTCCGCCTTGCGCGGCAGTACGCACCTCAAGGCAAGCCGGTAGCGCGACAGGCTCTTCGATGTGACGGTGACTGCACCCGTTTGCAAGCGATCCGCAAGCCGGCCAAGGCCCATAAAGGATACAGAAATGCCTAAAGCTGGAGTTCACCCGAAATACGACAACATCACCGTCAAGTGTGCCTGCGGCAATCATTTTGAGACCCGGTCCACCCACAAGGGAGACATCGTGCTCGAAATCTGCGCCGCCTGCCACCCGTTTTTCACCGGCAAGCAGAAGCTGATCGACACCGCCGGACGCGTTGACCGCTTCCGCCGCAAGTTCGCTCAGTCGGACGCGTCGAAGGCCGCAGCAGCCGCCAAGTAGGCTGAAGCAAGCTAACCGAGAGGCCTCCGCTGCGGCGGGGGCCTTTTGAATAGCTATCTGGATAAGACAACAATGCAAGCTGTTAGAGTGCGGCACTATCTCCAAAGAGCTCTCGACTTCCTGGATGGGATGAGGGAGGTTGATACCCAGGCTATTCTTCCTAATTCAGCCGCTTTATTGGCGATTCACTCGGCACTCTCGTATTGTGACGCGCTGCGCAGCGGCCTGGGAGATGATAATCTCTCGGCCGATGATCATTCCAAGGCTGTGGACGACTTGGCCCGCCTTCTACCAGCGAGTCGAATGCAAGACCGGACGGGCTTGGCGCAACTCAAGGGTCTTATTGCTAAAAAGAGTTCGGTAAGCTACGGCCATAAACCAATCGCTAGTCAGGACCTCAAAGCACTAACTACAAGAGCCGAACGCTTTGCCAGGTGGGCCAATAATCTTGGTCGAGAACTGAAGATTGAGGGATGGACAGATGATGAAAATTGAGCAACGACAGCTTGGAAGAGCGAAAAACTCACTACTCACATTCTTCGAAAAGAAGCTCGCTGTGCCAAGAATTTATCTTGATACGATCTGGGAGCGTTCCAACATCGACGTTCTGTCAATCGACCGTGATGGTGTTGGAGACGTCCACGTCGCCTTGCTTCTGTCACGACCCTATTTTCCAAACGGAGAACTCGATATAATTTCCCAGGCTCAGGAGATAGAAGTCCTTTTGGAAAGACTCGAGCACATATCCGCAAATTGGAAATACATCGTTGCAGTTGATGCCAATCCACAACGTCGTAGCGCTGCTCTTAGGCTGTCTGACATCCTTTCGGAACGGACATTTGCGTCTGATGGAATTGGCCGGGTTGGTATGTTGTTGGTCGATTTCCTCATTGACGAAGAGGCCCAGACAAGAATCGTCATAAAGGCTGAACGATTTCGGGCAAAAGTAGGAGAGATCGCCGACAAATACGTTCAGCAACACAGCGCTGACTGGGAAATCCGCGCTTAGAAGGCACGTAGACCAGCCTTGCAAAAGCATTGGGACAACCCGCTCCAAAACACCATGCCCGCCGGGGTACACGTCCCCGCTACGCTCCAGATCGGCACCGTCGCCATCGCGCCTGCGACCGTCCTCGCCCCCATGGCCGGCGTCACCGACACCGTCTTCCGACGCTTCATCAAGAACAGTAGCAAGTTCACTCCTGGCACAGCAGACACCGATGTCGCTACCGTCACCTCGAACCAGCAGTCCGGGTGCGGCTTGATCATGACCGAATTCACCTCCGCCGACGGCCTTTCTCGCATGCGCGAGACCAAGCGCAAGCGCTACCTGACCTACTACGACGACGAACACCCCATCTCCGCCCAGCTCTTCGGCTCCAATCCCGAAACCCTCGCGGAGAGCGCCCGTATCTGCCAGGACGCTGGTTTCGACATTGTCGACCTGAACCTCGGCTGCCCAGCCAAACGCGTTGTCAGCTGCAACGGAGGCTCCGGCCTCCTGCGCGACCTGCCGCTCATCGAGGTCATCTTCAAGCGCGTCCGCGCCGCCATCTCCATCCCTTTCACGGTCAAATTTCGCCTGGGCTGGAATGACGCGAACATCGTCTGCGTGCCGCTCGCTCATCTTGCCGAAGACTGCGGCCTCAACGCCGTCGCCCTCCACGCCCGCACCCGCGAGGACGGCTACAGCGGCCAGGCATGCTGGCAGTACATCGCCGCGGTCAAGGACGCCGTGCGCATCCCCGTTATCGGCAACGGCGACATCCTCACCCCCGAGGACGCCGCGGCCATGGTCGCCCAGACCGGTTGTGATGCGGTCATGATCGGCCGCGCCGCCCCGGCGAACCCGTGGATCTTCCGCCAGATCGCGCAGTACACCAGCACCGGCCGCTACGACGTGCCCACGGCCGAGGACCGGCACCGCATGATCCGCGCCTACTTCGGCATGCTGGTCGACGAGGTTGCTGAGCACCCGCGCTATCTCGCGGCGTCCGGCGACGAACTCTCGGAGCAGCAGGCGAAGGCAAACCGCGTCCGCGAGTCCGCCGTGCGCGAGATGCTGGGCAAAATGAAGCAGTTCGCCAGCTGGTTCACGCATGGCATCCCGGGCGGCGCTGCACTGCGGCGGGAGATCTTCGAATCCAAGTCCGGCGACCAGGTGCTGGGCGCGGTTGAACGCTTCTTCGCCGCGCGCGAGACGTCGGCAGTTGAAGAGGTAAGTGAGTTGGTGGGCGCGTCGAGCTACCCCTTCCGGAACTAGGATCCTGAGTTCTGCAACTCTCTTCGTTCTGACGAAACTAGTAGCTGATGGCCGTCGCCTTCGCTTGTTTTCGTTTCGCCGGGATTGATGAACTGAGAGCCCTGTTAGCTCTGCTTCCGCCGGGTTGGCGCTGAGAAATTTGCCGGCTTAGTCTCGACCCAGCGGAGAAAGCGCTGCATGTCCTCGCGGCTGCGCAGCACGTCCAGGTCCGCGTAGGCCCGGGCCAGCTCGTGATTCGACACGTGAGCATGGATAGTGCGATGGCAAATGGGGTGCACCGGCACAGTCTCAGAGCCGCCTTCGCTCTTGGGAAGGCGATGATGCCATTCCACACGATCGCCAAGCGGGCGTCGACACAGCGCGCAGGTCAGCCGGCCCGGTGCCTGGGCGCGCGCCGTAGCCTGTTCCATCTGGAGCAGCTGCAGCTTGCGTTTGATGCGGCCGGGCACGTTCATTCGATGCGGCACGGCACAAAGGGTATGGCCGTTCCTGGACGTAGCGCTGGCACAGCTGAGTCCAGCGGTAGCGACTCCGTCTTTCCTGCTACGGACTCGAAACTCACAAATGGCGCGGGAGACGATCGTTGCGGAACCTCAGCAGCGGGAAGCATTTAGCTCAAGGAACAACTGCGGGCGCACGCAGTGTACGCCCGCAGCCCTGCGCTACTTCTTGCCCTTACCGGCAGATTTCGTCGCCGCCTTCTTCGCAGGCTTTGCAGGAGGCGCCTCTTCCTCCTCGTCCTCTTCTTCGTCCTCGTCCTCGTCCTCGTCCTCTCCAATCGCTTCCTTGTTGACGCTTTCCGACACCTGCGTCAACTTCTGATCCGTTGCCTTTTCTTCCTCAAGCGTCTGGCTCAGCAGCTCTGCAATGTCGTCGTGGCCCATCGCTTTCGACAGCGCCAGCACCGTGCCATAGGCCGCGATCTCGTAATGCTCCATCCGCTGTCCGCAGGCGATCAGCGCCGCGTCCAAAATGGGCCCTTTTTCAATCTCTTCCAAAGCCTCGGACGTCTCTTCCACCAGGCCCTTCATGGCCTCGCAGGTTTTGCCCGAAGAGCGCTTTTCGAGAATTTCGAACACCTGGTCCAGCCGCTCAACCTGGCCTTTCGTTTCCTCAAGGTGCGTCTGCAGTGCTTCCTTCAACTGCGGGGACGACACAGCCTTGCTGAGCTTTGGATACGCCCGGATCGCCTGTTTTTCTGCGGAGTAAATGTCTTTTAGTTCATCGAGAAAGAAGTCTTGTGCCGTCTTGATCGCCATGATGCCTCTGCGCTACGCTCCGCTCTCGGAGCTGAATGGAATTGGGTTACGAGCGGGTAGGATGCAAAGCCGGCAAGGTCTGACTTCTTCCCCGCCAACTCTTTTACATGATCCGGAAACGCTCCCGCAGTAAACGCTGAAAACGCGGCCGCCAGATGATCTCATAGGCCAGCTCCTTGTCCGGAAACATGGCCAGCGCGGCTTTCTTTGCGTCGGCGATCATCTGCGACGCCTCGTCAATCGAGAGTGATCCATCCTGCGCAATCACCTGCATCACCATGTTCATCATCATCTGCATGCGACGGATCAGCTTGCCTTCTTCGATAGCATCCTGCGGGTTCGTCTCGGGTCCATTTGTGTCGGCCGTCTCTGCCATGCACTCCTCCGATCATTGTAAAAACCTAAGTTATCGCAGTTTGGCTTCGGAAAGCGAAAGCATTGATGCGCGCCCGCTTTACGCCGGCAGCTCCTCCGCGGACCGAGCCATACCGGTCAACTCGTGAAGCAGCTCGTCCCAGCGCCGGCCATAGTCATCCCATCCGCCGACCAGCCCGACCCGCACCCTTGCTGCCGCCGCCATGCGCTCGCGCAGCTCCCGGTCGTCGGACAGTTGCTGCATCCGCAAGGCAAGTGCCTCCACATCGCGGTCGTCCACGATCCATCCCTCCACCCCATCCGCAAACAGATCTTCCGCGCCGGTGGCCTCGGTCGCAATCACCGGGCACTCACAGGCCATTGCCTGAGCCTGCACCAGCGCCAGGCCCTCCTCGACCGACGGCAGCACTAGGCAGTGGCTGCGGCTCATCCGCTCCACCAACTCGGCCTGCGAGATCGCCCCCACAAAGGACACCTGACTGGTCGGCAGGCGGGGTAGCAGCTGTCTCATGTGCGCCTGCACAAATCCGGCGATCGTCAGGTGCTTGCGCAGATGGCGCACACGCGCGAACGCCTCCAGCAAATACGGCACACCTTTGCGCAGGCTTACCTGGCCAGCAAACAGCACTTCAAACGTGTCCCGCGGCGGCTCAGCCGTTTTTTGAAAACGATCCAGGCGCACGCCATACGGGATCACAGTCACCTTCTCCGGCGCAACTCCCATCTCCAGAAACGATCTCCGCGCCACACTGGACGGAACCGTGATGCGGTCTGCCGCGGCATAACAAGCCTCTTCGCGTTACACGACATGCGGGGCCTCGACCGGCAGCGGCAACGCCCAGCGGGCGAACTCCTCCCGCAGCACCCTGTCCATCGACCGCTGATGCGTCGACCCGCGGTCACACACATACTTCCCGCCGCCGCGCTGCACCTTCTGCCCAGTCCGTAGACCCGCGCCTGAAATCCCGATAAAGGCGTCGCAGTGTGGAATGACCCGCCGCGTCCACTCGTCAAAGGCGAGCGGGTTGATGCGCTTCATCTCCCGTGAGATCGCCGGCGGGTAGAAACTCTTGAAGTCCAGCAGATAGTCCGGGAGGTGCACCCAGGGAAACGTCCCTACCAGCTCTCGCTGCAGGCCTTCCCGCTTCAGCCGAGCCCAAGGCCAGGTCGAGTAGATCTTGCGCAGATGCCCCCGGCGATCGAGCTGATGCGCAAGCTCGAAGTGGTGGAACACCCCCAGGACCGCTTGGACAATTTGCATGGACTGCGCTCCATCGTATCAGGGGGATGCGCCGGGACTACCAGGCAGCAAGGTCTCGTTAACGAGGTCCGCGACGCTTCCATCCGGACGCAGCAAATAGGTCGTCAGTCCAAATTCGTCTGTGCGCGCCAGTTTCGTTCCCCGCGCGGCGAGCCGCTCCAGCACCTCGCGGCGTGGATGTCCAAAGGTGTTATGCAAACCCACACTGACGATCGCTTCCCGAGGCGCAGCCGCCTCAAGAAACTCCGCAGTCGAGGAGGTCCGGCTGCCGTGGTGACCGACCTTCAGCAGCGTGACCGGATGTATCCTTCCCGCCGCCAGCATCGCCGCCTCACTTGGCTTTTCCGCATCGCCCTCGAGCAATGCGGAAGCCTTGCCGTAATCCATCCGCAGCACCACCGAATCATCGTTTTTGGGCGAGCCCGAGTTGCTGTATCCGATCGCCGGAGCCAGCACCGAAACCTTCACCGCCCCCCACGCAATCTCATCCCCCGCATGCACATGTCGCACCACCACGCCGAGCCGATGCGCCTCTGCGAGCAGTGCCTCATAGAGTGGCGAACGCGGATCAATTCCCACCCAAAGCTCGCGCGGCCGCAGGTCCGCCAGCACTGCCGGCATCCCGCCCATGTGGTCCGTATGGGCGTGCGTCAACACCACGACATCCAGCCGCCTGGCCCGCCGCGACCAAAGGTAAGGCGCGACCACCTCTTCGCCAACGTCGAAACTCGCCACCACCTCTCCCGATCCATACACCCCCGCGCCATGGTGGCCGATCGGTCCGCCGGCGTCGATCAGCATGGCCCGCCCGTCGGGGTTCACCGCTAAGAGGCTATCCCCCTGGCCTACATCGATCGCCGACACCTCAAGCGTCTGAGGTGTCCGCACCATCGGCTCCGGCCATAGCACCAGGGCAGCAAGCGCTGGCAGCGCCAGGGCCGCCGTC
>CAXUEE010000038.1:16542-20686 GCA_964249905.1 uncultured Acidobacteriaceae bacterium | reverse complement strand
GTGCTCGGCGACAGCGGCCATGCGCTGATGCATGAGCTCGGGCTGATCGCCTTCGACAAAGTGCGGCTCCCAGCCCATGCCGCGGAAGAGCATCTCGAGCTCCTCATGTGGTATTCGGGAGAGGATAGTGGGGTTGGCGATCTTGTAGCCGTTAAGGTGGAGAACGGGCAGGACGGCACCGTCGCGGATCGGGTTCAGGAATTTGTTGGAGTGCCAGGAGGTGGCGAGCGGGCCGGTCTCGGATTCACCGTCGCCGACGACGACGGTGACGATCAGGTCAGGGCTGTCGAAGGCCGCGCCGAAGCCGTGGGCGAGCGAGTAGCCGAGCTCGCCGCCTTCATGGATGGAGCCGGGAGTTTCCGGGGTGCAGTGGCTGCCGATGCCGCCCGGGAAAGAGAACTGCTTGAAAAATCGCTGCAGGCCGGCAAGGTCCTGGCTCTTGTCCGGGTAGACCTCGGAGTAGACGCCTTCGAGGTAGCAGTTCGAGAGCGTGGCGGGCGCGCCGTGCCCGGGACCGGCGATGTAGATCATGTCCAGGTCGTACTTCTTGATGAGGCGGTTGAGGTGGACCCACGTAAAGGTCTGGCCGGGATCGGAGCCCCAATGGCCGAGCAGGCGGTTTTTGATGTGCTCGGGCTTGAGCGGCTCGCGGAGCAGCGGATTTTCAAGGAGGTAAAGCATACCCGCGCAGAGATAGTTGCAGGCGCGCCAGTAGGCGTTTGTTCCTCCGCTTCGCTGTGGAATGACAAGGCCGGGCCGGGAGGAAAGGACGATACGAGAGTGGGCGCCGGCTGGTCACTTGTCCTAGGATGCGGCCATGCGGGCGACGTGCCGGGCGATCATAAGGTCTTCTTCGGCCGGGACGACGTAAATGGGGATAGAAGAATCCGGGCCGCTGATGGTGCGCACGCCTTCGGCTTTAGCGGTGTTGGCGGCCTCGTCGATGCGGGGCTGGTCAGCGAAGAGCTGGTGGGCTGCGGCGAGACGGGTGGGGGCGTCATGCTCACCGATGCCTCCGGTGAAGACGAGGGCGTCCATACGGTGGATAGCGGCGAAGCCGGCGACGGCCATGCGAATGCGGCGGCAGAAGATGTCAAGGGCAAGGGCTGCTTCGGGATCGTGAGGGCTGGCTTCGCGGAGCTTGCGGACGTCGCCGGTGTGGGCGAGCGACTTGAGGCCGGAGTCGAAATTGAGCAAATGCTCGACGGAGTCGACCGAGGCTCCGGGCTGGCGAAGCAGGTAGAAGAGCAGGCCGGGATCGAGGTCGCCGGGACGCGTGCCCATCAGAACGCCGCCGGTGGGCGTGAGGCCCATGGTGTTATCTGCCGAGCAGCCGTCGACGACCGCGGTGATGCTGGAGCCGCTGCCGAGGTGGGCGATCATCAGCCGGCTTGGGAAGGGCAGGTCCTTTTGGGCGCGGAGCTGGTAAACGACGGACTCGCAAGAAAGGCCGTGAAAGCCGTAGCGGCGCACCCCGGCGTCCCGCAGCGGCTGCGGGATCGGGTAGGTGGTGGCTTCTGGTGGCATGGTCTGGTGAAAGACCGTGTCGAAACAGGCGAAGTGGCCAAAATGCGGGAAGCGGGCCATCGCTTCACGGATGAGTTCGATCGCGGAGGGATCGTGCAGCGGAGCGAAGGGGACGGCCTGTTCGAGGTCGGCGAGGACTTCAGGGGTGATCCGCGTGTGGTCGCGGAGTTTGGGGCCGGGGTGCACCACGCGGTAGCCGATAGCGTCGATCGGGGGCAGGCCGGGAGCCGTGACCGCGTCGAGAACCGCATGGATGGCCTCCGTGGGATTACCGGCCTGAACGGGACGGGATGGCTGGGCGGGGGACTGCATCTCCAGCAGCGGCTGGGGCGTCTGGATGCCGGTTAGCTGTCCGTCTAGGAGGCAGGCCGGCAGGGATGCGGATCCGGCAGAGGCGGGCCGAGACTCATCTTGCGGCATGACGCCGAAAAGCGAGAACTTGATGGAGGACGACCCGCTATTGATGACAAGGATCGTCACCTCTGTACCTCAAACAGCATTGCATGTGCCGCGTGTAGGAGCGTTTCTTCCATACGCCGTTGGATGCGGCTTCAGAGGGATAGCCTGTAAAAAGTCAATATGGAGAGACTCGCGTAAGATCAAAACGACATGGCCATTCAGGACAGGATCTTCGGCAAGCCGCTCGCGACCAGCGACGAGCGGGCAGAGCACATCGGCGTCTCGGCGGGAATCCCGATCTTCGGGCTGGACGCGCTGACCAGTGCGGCGTACGGGCCGGAACAGGCTCTTCTTTATCTGATCCCGCTTGGGGTGCTGGGGATACATTTTTTGATCCCCATTATCAGTTCCATCCTGATCCTGCTGGTCATTGTGTTTTTCAGCTACCGGCAGACTATTGCGGCTTATCCCAATGGAGGCGGCAGCTACACCGTCGCTTCGGAAAACCTGGGGGAGGGTGCGGGCTTGCTGGCGGCGGCCGCGCTGATGATTGACTACATTCTTACGGCGGCCGTGGGCATCTCGGCCGGTGTGACGGCGGTGACTTCGGTGGAGTCGCGACTACTTCCGTATACGCTGCCGATGTGTTTGATTATCCTGGCGATCCTTGCGGTGGTAAACCTGCGAGGCGTGAAGGATACCGGCGCTGCTTTCATTTTGCCGACCTTTCTGTTTATTGGGACGCTGCTGATTCTGGTCGGGGTAGGCGTAGCGAAGACGGTTGCGTCTGGAGGCCATCCCCAGCCGCTGGCGGAGATGCCGCCGCCCACGCCGGCGCAAGGGCATTTTGTCGGCTTTGCATTCGTGTGGCTGATTATGAAGGCGTTTTCCAGCGGCTGCGCGGCCATGACGGGCGTGGAAGCGGTGTCGAATGGCGTGATGGCGTTTGGGGAGCCGCGCGCGAAGAAAGCGCAGATGACCTTGACGGTGATCATCGCGATCCTGATCATGCTCCTGTTCGGCACGTCCTGGCTGGCGAAGCATTACGGCATTATGGCTATGAACCCGGATGACCCGCATTATCAGAGCATGCTCAGTCTGCTGGTAAAAGCGGTATTTGGGCGGAAC
Source organism: uncultured Acidobacteriaceae bacterium (assembly GCA_964249905.1). Lineage (GTDB taxonomy): Bacteria > Acidobacteriota > Terriglobia > Terriglobales > Acidobacteriaceae > Edaphobacter. Next base: position 17,632 of record CAXUEE010000038.1, on the reverse strand, counting down.
TGGTTCTATTTGCTGACCATGGGAAGCGTCTTTCTAGCGCTGGCGTTGAGCGCCAACACCGCATTTGCGGATTTTCCGCGGCTCACTCGCGCAATCGCCATGCGGGATCACCTGCCGCATGTCTTTATTCTGCGCGGGCGCCGGCTGCTTTTCTCGCATGGCGTGTATGCCTTGACGGGATTTACGGCCGTCATTCTGATCGCGTTTAAGGGCGTAACGGATAAGTTGATTCCGCTGTATGCCATCGGAGCGTTTTTGGCATTCACTTTGTCGCAGGCCGGCATGGTGATCCACTGGAAAAAGCAGGAGGGCGAGCACAAAGACCGCGGCTGGCACATGTTCGTCAACGGTATCGGCGCGGTGGCGACGGGGCTGACCACGATCGTGGTGCTGGCTTCGAAGTTTTTGGCCGGCGCGTGGGTGACGGCGCTGCTGGTGCCAACGTTGATCCTCTTGATGCACTCGATCAAGAAACACTACACGCGGGTTGCGGGCGAGATGAAAGATATGACGCCCATCAACCTGGACAATCTGGAAGAGCCGCTGGTGGTGATCCCGATGGCGGGCTGGAACCGGATCTCGGAGAAGGCGCTGCGCTTTGGGCTGCTCATGTCGAAGGACATCAAGGTCGTCCATGTGCACTCGGAGGACGAGGACCACGGGATTGAAGATGAGTGGCGCGGCAAGGTGCTGGACCCGCTGCGCGGCAAGCAGATGCATGAGCCGGAGCTGGTGACGATCGCGTCGAACTTCCGCTTCATCATCTCGCCGCTGATGGACTATATCCTGCACCTCGAGGCGGAGAATCCGGGGCGCAAGGTGGCGGTACTTTTGCCGGAGCTGGTCGTGCGGCACTGGTGGGAGAACCTTCTGCATAACCAGCGGGTCCAGGTGCTGAAGCTGTTCCTGCTGGTGCGCGGCAACCAGCGCATTGTGGTGGTCAATATTCCGTGGTATCTGTGAGCGCAAGGGGACGAAAGTTGTAAGTCCGGGCAGCGGGTTTGCGCGTAAGTTGAAGGGCTGAGCCGCCCGAAGCGCGGCTCTTCACCTTCGCTTTCCGAGGTCTCGCGTGGCTGATGTAACGAATATC
>CAXUEE010000038.1:14110-16532 GCA_964249905.1 uncultured Acidobacteriaceae bacterium | reverse complement strand
CTTGCACAATCAGCGTGTGCAGCTGCTGAAGCTGCTTCTGCTGGTGCGTGGGAACCAGCGGATCGTCGTAGTGAATATTCCCTGGTATCTGTAGGACGCTTATGCCGCCGATGCCTCCGCTGCGGGAACGAGGATTGGCGAAGGTGGCGCGAGCGCAGGCGTGGGATCGCTGGCGTGGAGGCGAAAGACGTCGGCCAGCAAGGTGTAGCTGCGGAGGCGCGCCTGATGGTCGTGGGTGATGGTGTTCACGACCAGCTCGCTGAGCCCGAGCGACTCGGCCATGGCGGTGAGCGCGGCGTGTACGGCGTCGGGCGTACCTACGAAATAGCGAGGGAACTCTCCGGAGTCGGGTGGAAGTGCTCCGAAGCCGGCCAACTCCGCGGCGGCATCAGCAGGAGAGGCGATGGGGCGGCGATCGTTCTGGCGGATGCGCAGTTGGAGAAGGCGGACGCTCTGGGCGAGATGCCGGGCTTCGGCGTCGGTTTCCGCGCAGATGACGCCAACGGCGGCCATAGCTTCAGGCTTTTGCGGGGCGTCGGGACCGAGTTCGGCATTGGGCTGGAACGCGCGCTGGTAGTGGCTGATGGCGGCGCGGGTGGAGTCGCCGGAGAAGAAGTGGGCAAAGGCGTAGGGCAGGCCGAACTGGGCGGCGGCCTCGGCGCTCCAAAGGCTGGAGCCGAGCAGCCAGACCCGGGGCGCGTGCGGGGTAGCGGGCGCGACGCGGATACGGGAGAAAGGATGATTTGCAGGAAAGCCGTGATGGAGAAAGGCGAGCAGTTCGGACAGCTGGTCGGGGAAGTCGTCGACCTGCAAGGCGTTTGCGGGCGCGGTGCGATAGCGGCGCAGGGCGGTAGCTTCGATGGGGCCGCCGCCGGGAGCACGGCCGATGCCGAGGTCGATGCGGCCGGGGTAGAGGGCTTCAAGGGTCTGGAAGGTTTCGGCGACCTTGAGCGCGGTATAGTGCGGGAGCATGATGCCGCCGGAGCCGAGCCGGATGGTCGAGGTAGAGGCGCCGATGCGGGCGAGCAGGATCTCGGGCGCGGTCGAGGCGAGGGTATCCATGCTGTGGTGTTCGGACATCCAGAAGCGATGGAAGCCGAGAGACTCGACATGCTGGGCGAGCGAGACGGAGTTGCTGAGAGCTTCCGCGGGCGTCGAGCCGGTGGAGACGGGCGACTGGTCTAAAACCGAAAGACGGGGGACAGACAGGCGGAGGGGCATGGCCGCTATTGGATGTGCGCGGAGGCTAGGCCGATGCGAGCGTGTGCTGGGCGGCCCAGGTCTTCGAAAGGGACCGGAGCTGCGCGACGGAGCGGATGATGAGATGCGCGGCCTCATCGACGTCGTCCTCAGTGGTCATGCGGGAAAGAGAGATGCGGATGCTGGAGCGGGCGCGCTCCGGGCTGAGGCCCATGGCGGAGAGGACGTGAGACGGTTCGGCGGCTCCGGACTGACAGGCGCTGCCGCCGGAGACGGAGAGGCCGTTGAGGTCTAGGGTGATGACCAGGGACTCGGCGTCAATGTGATCGAAGAAGAGGTTGGCGGTGTTGCTGGTGCGCTCGGTGGCTGCGCCGTTAACGCCGGATGCGGGGACTTTTGCGAGGATGGTCTGTTCCAGGCGGTCGCGCTGGGGGGCGAGAGCTTGGGGGCTGTTTGGATGGAGGGCGGTCGCGCCTTCGGCTCGATACCCCATCCTTTCCGAGGCGACCGGAAAGGATGGGGTACCCGGATGGCTCAACCACTCTGCGGCGAGCGTGGAGGCTTTGCCGAGGGCGACGATGCCGGCGACATTTTCCGTGCCGGCGCGGCGCTGCCGCTCGTGAGTTCCGCCGTGGAACAAGGGCGAGAGACGGACTGTCTGACGGACGAACAGCACCCCAACGCCTTGCGGCGCGTACATTTTGTGGCCGGAAAGCGAAAGGAGGTCGACGTCCTTGAGGCATCCGCTGGGCTTGTCGGAGGCGCAGCTCAGGCTGAGGTCGATGTGCAGCTTGCCCGCGCCCTGGACGGCGTCGGTGTGGAAGAGGGTACCGTGGGTTTTGCTGATCTGCGCGAGCTGGGGAATCGGCTGGAGCGTGCCGGTCTCGTTGTTGGCGAGCATGATGGAGACCAGGCGAGTATTGGGCTGGAGCGCGGCAATGAGCGCGTCAGGGGTAACGACGCCATTCGAGTCGCAGGGCAGGTAGGTGACGGCGATGCCGCGTTTTTCGAGCGCGTGGGCGGCGTGGAGCACGGCGTGATGTTCGATGGCGGAGGTGATGAGGTGCTCCCCGGGCTCGAGGACGCCGAAGAGCGCCAGATTGTCGCTTTCGGTGCCGCCGGAAGTGAAGACGATCTCCTGCGGCTTGGCGCCGAGCAGGCGTGCGACGGCGGCGCGACCCTGGTCTACGGCGGAGCGGGCGCGCTGGCCCTGCTGGTGGAT
>CAXUEE010000038.1:2116-14100 GCA_964249905.1 uncultured Acidobacteriaceae bacterium | reverse complement strand
GAGCGGGCGTTCCCGAACTGTTCGAGCAGGTAAGGACGCATCGCCTCAAAGACCTCGGGCAGCAGAGGCGTGGTGGCGTTCGCGTCCATGTAGATCCGGCGCTGAGGCTGCAGAGATGCGTGCATGCGATCAAGTTTACGCCTTTCGACGGAGGCGGCTCTGCTAGGCTTATGGCGGTTGTTCTAAGACAGGAGCGGGGAATGCGCATGCAGAGACGGTCGGTGCTGGTGTCGGTATTGGGGCTGGTCGTAATGGTGTGGGTCGGCATCGTGGGAGTCGCACAGGCGCAGGGAGGCGGGACGAGCGCTGCAACCGGCACGGAGACGGCAACTCCGGCAAAGGCCGCGGCCAATCTACTGGCGATGCTTGAGGGCGAATGCATGAGCGCGGCAAAGGCGATGCCGGCGGACAAGTACAACTTCAGCCCGGCCTCGCTGGCGATTGCGGGCGCAAAGTTTGAGGGGGTGCGTACATTTGCCGATCAGGTCAAGCACCTGGCGCAGGCGAACCTCTATTTCGCGAGCGTGGTCTCCGGAGTGAAGGCCGATGGGGAGATGAAGGCCGTCGGTGCGCTCAAGGAGAAGGACGCGATTGTGTCTGCGCTGGCGAACTCGTTTACGGCGTTGCATAAGGCGAACGCGACATTGACGATACAGAATGCGTTCGACATAGTGCCCTTTGAAGGCTCAACGGCGGCGAAGTCGAGTGTAGCTTCATTCGCGGTGGCGCATGGATTCGACCACTATGGGCAGATGGTCGAGTACCTGCGCATGAATGGAATTGTGCCGCCGGCGAGCGCGAAGTGAGCGGGCCAAGCCTGCTCCTGCCTGGAACGACTATCGAACGTCGATGAGCGTATAGGGCTCGGGGTAGGACTGGCCGGTATACTCGGCGCGCGGGCGAATGAGGCGGTTGTCATCGTGCTGCTCGAGCACGTGGGCGGCCCAGCCGGAGATGCGCGAGATGGCGAAGATCGGGGTGAAGAGATCGATGTCGATACCGAGTGTGGTGTAAGTACTGGCGGAGTAGAAGTCGACGTTGGCGTTGAGCTTTTTCTCGCCCTTGACGAAGGTCTCAATTCTGCGGGACAGATCGAACCACTTGGTATTGCCGGCGGCCTTGCCCAGTTCTTCGGACATGCGGCGGAGGTGCGTGGCGCGAGGATCTTCGGTGGTGTAAACGCGGTGGCCGAAGCCGGAGATTTTCTCCTTGCGCGCAAACATCTGGCGGACGTACTCGACCGGGTCGGCTCCTGCCTTGTCGATCGCGTAGAGCAGCTTCATGGTGGCTTCGTTGGCTCCGCCGTGGAGTGGGCCTTTGAGCGCGCCGATGGCTCCGGTGATAGCCGAGTGCATGTCTGAGAGCGTGGCGGCGATGACGCGCGCGGCGAAGGTGCTGGCGTTGAGTTCGTGGTCCGCGTGCAGGATGAGCGCGATGTCGAAGGCGCGGGTGGCGGTAGCGGACGGCTTCTCGCCATTCAGCATCCAGAGAAAGTTGCCGGCGTGCGAGAGCGAGCGATCGGCCTCGACGATGGACTTGCCTTTGCGGATGCGGTCAAAGAGCGCGACCAGCATTGCGATCTGTGAGGTGAGGCGAAAGCTCTTGCGCAGGTTGGCGGCGTGGCTCGAGTCCTTCTCGTCGGCGTCATAGATGGAGAGCAGCGAAACAGCGGTGCGCAAGACCTCCATCGGTGAGGCGGAGGCGGGCACGGCGCGCAAGAGGTCGAGGACCTTCGGCGAGAGCTCGCGGGCGGCGGCCAGCTCTGCACTGAAGGCGGCGAGCTCCGCTGGTGTCGGGAGCTTGCCGTTCCAGAGAAGGTACGTGGTCTCTTCGAAGGTGGAGTGTTCGGCCAGCTCGTGAATGTCGATGCCGCGGTAGGAGAGCACCCCGGCGTCGCCGTCGATCCAGCAGATGGAGGAGGTGGTAGCGACGATGCCTTCGAGGCCTTTGGGGGCAGTAGCGGTGGACATGGGTGCGATCTCCCTGCGAGGGCGGACCAGCCGACGCGGCACCTAGATTTATAGCGGAATGCAGAAATGGTTGTCACGGCTCTGTGCGGTTACCGGATGATTGTGCGAAATCAAAGGGCAGACAACATTGCGAGGTGCTGCTTGACGCGCGACTATAGTCAGAGCTGACTCGAACAGCATACGTTTAAGGAGAAGCAATGAGCGATCAACCAGAGATACCGTCAAACCGTCCATCGACCGTGGTGCTTGCCGGTGCGGGTCTTACCTTGCTGCTTGCGTTGAGTGCGCTGATCTGGTGTTTTGGATTGAACAATCATCTCTCTGTAGCGGAGAAGCAGCTGGCGGCGGCAGAGGCGCAGAACGCCGAACTGGCACGCAAGCAGGAGGCGCTGAGTGCCCGGCTGAGCGCGACCGCCGAGACACTGGGCAGAAGCGTGGGACTGACCCAGAAGCAGATCGATGCCAAAACGCAGAATATTCTTGCAGCCCAGGCGGCGCAGCAGCAGGTAGTGAAGGCGCAGACAGCTGAAACAGAGAAGCTGGCTCAGGAGCAGGAAGCTTCAGCGAAGCAGCTCGGGGCGGTGGCGTCCGATGTGTCGAATGTGAAGACGGATGTGAGCGGGGCGAAGGCGAGCATCGCCGATACGCAGAGCGATCTGGCTTCGACCAAGGCACAGCTGCAGCGGACGATGGGCGACCAGGGCGTGATGAGCGGATTGATTGCGCGGACGCATGATGAGCTTGAAACGCTGAAGCATAAGGGCGATCGCAACTACTATGAGTTCACGCTGCAGAAGGGCGCCAAGCCGACGCTGCTCTCGACGGTGAAGCTGCAAGCCAGGAAGGTCGATGACAAACGCTCGAAGTACACGATGGTGGTGAGCGCGGATGATCGCAACATCGAGAAGAAGGATAAGAGCCTGGATGAGCCGGTGCAGTTCTATACGGGCAAGGATCCGGTGCTGTATGAGATTGTGGTGAACGTGATTGCGAAGAACCAGATCTCCGGATATCTTTCGACGCCCAAAGGCGCGGTGCAGCCGATGAGCGCGCCGCCCTCGAACTAAAGCTGAGTGAGGCAAGACGCAACAAAGGGGTGCTCGGTGAGCACCCCTTTGCGTTTGCCTTGTTGCCTCGATCCACAGCTTCCTCGCGGTTGCCGCGTCGCCTATTCTCCCTGCGGACTGCAAGAGCTCTCCAGCCGCTAACGAAGGTATAGTTTCGCGGAAAAAGCGTGTCAAGGAAAAAGAGTTTTTGCTGTGCAAGGCCGAGGCTCTCTCCTATCGATTGCTTTGCTTACTTGAATGTTGGCGCGAAGAGGAACGTGTTGATGACGCTCTCCATCAGCACTCGATGATGTTCAAAGCCAGGCCGGCGAGCGAGGTTTCTTTATAGCGCGATTGCATGTCCATGCCGGTGCGATACATGGTTTCGATGACCTGGTCGAGCGAGAGCTTGTGACCTTCGGTCTCGTGCATCGCCATGCGGCAGGCGTTGACGGCCTTGATCGCGCCCATCGCGTTGCGCTCGATGCAGGGAATCTGGACGAGGCCGCCGATGGGGTCGCAGGTCATGCCGAGGTTGTGCTCCATGGCTATCTCTGCGGCGTGCTCGACCTGCGCGTTGGTGCCGCCGAGCGCGGCGACGAGCCCTCCGGCAGCCATGGAGCAGGCCACACCGACTTCGCCCTGGCAGCCGACCTCCGCACCGGAGATGGAGGCGTTTTCCTTGTAAAGAACGCCGATGGCGGCCGCGGTCAGGAAGAAGCGGAGCAGACCGTCTTGCTTCTGCTGCAGTGTGTGCTCGGGATCGATGAACTGTACGTAGTACTGCGCAATGGCGGGGATGACTCCGGCAGCGCCGTTGGTGGGTGCGGTGACGACGCGTCCGCCGGCGGCGTTCTCTTCATTGACGGCGATGGCGAAGAGCGAGACCCAGTCGAGAGGTGCGAGCGGATCGCGTTGCGCGCCTGTGCGCTCGAGCGCCTGAATGCGCGCGTAGAGGCGAGGCGCACGACGGTGTACGTTCAAGCCGCCGGGCAGAATGCCTTCGGTGGCAAGGCCGCGCTCGATAGAGTGCTGCATGGCTTGCCAGAGGGCGAGGACGGCCTCCCGGACCTTTTGCTCGGGCGGGAGATCTTCGTCCTGGGGAACCCCGGGACGTGCTATTCGCTTCGTTGTCTCGTCTCGGAGCTCGGCCGTGAGCAGCGCACTTTCATTGCTGAGGACAAGCTCTGCGATGGTGACCCGGGAGGCTTCTGCCGACTTCAGCAGCTGGTCGGCGCTTGCGAAGGAGTACGGCACCGGGCGCGGCGCAACGGCCTTCTCCTGCGGGTCGGGCGCAAGCTCAGCCGCGGAAAGGATGAAGCCACCGCCGACTGAGTAGAAGACCTGCTCGCAGAGGAGATTTCCGACCGCGTTGAAAGCCTGGAAGCGGATTCCATTTGGGTGAGTGTGCGCGGGGTCGGCGGCAGGAGGATACATCTCACTGCGGCGGAAGAGCAGATCGGTCTCTGGGCGGAAGGTAATCGTGTGTTCTCCGCCGAGCAGCAGGTGTCCGGAGCTGTGGATCTCGGCGAGCATGGATTCGATGTGTGCGGGATCGACGGTGTCCGGGGCCTGTCCGCTGAGGCCGAGCAGGACGGCGCGGTCGGTCGCGTGGCCGAGACCGGTAAGCGCGAGCGAGCCGTAGAGTTCGGCGCAGACGGCGGCTGTGGAATCGAGGTGTGCACCTGAACGAAGGCTTTCGACGAAGCGCAGCGCGGCGCGCATGGGTCCCACGGTGTGGGAGCTGGAAGGACCGATGCCGATCTTGAAGAGCTCAAAAAGACTGGTATTCATGGGGTCGTTGCGCGGCGCAAGCCTTGCTTCTGATTGTAGGCGTGTCATGACGCTGGAGTGGCATAGAGAGCTCGCATGGCCGGTGCTATAGTCAGGCCATTCTCTCGTACCCGAGTCGTCAGGAGAACATGCTCTTCAAGGCTTTCAGCGCCGCTGTGTACGGGATTGACGCGCACATCATCGATGTGGAGATCGACTTTTCGGGCGTCGTGCTGGAGCGGCCGGAGTTCAATACTGTCGGGCTTCCGGATGCGGCGGTGCGCGAAAGCCGAGACCGGGTGCGGTCGGCGATCCGGAACTGTGGGTTTGACATTCCGCCGACGCGGATCACGATCAATCTCGCTCCGGCGGATCTGAAGAAGGAGGGTTCGGGCTTCGACCTGCCGATTGCTATCGGGATCCTGGGCGCGTACGGCGCGCTGCACGTCAAGGAGCTTTCGGACTTCCTCCTGATCGGCGAACTGGGACTGGATGGTGCGCTGCGGTCGGTGCATGGCATGCTGCCGATCGCGATTGCGGCGCGGGCGCGCGGGATCCGCAACCTGGTCATTCCGGCAGAGAATGCGCGTGAGGCCGCAGTGGTCGAGGGCGTAAAGGTGTATCCGGTTCGGACGCTGCTCGAAGTACGCGATCTGTTGAATGCGTTCGCGACGGGCAGTCTTCTGGTGCAGCCGCTTGAGTCGCACACCGAGGAATTGCTGCAGGAGCTGCAGCACTTTCCGCACGACTTCAAGGATGTGCGCGGACAGCAGGTAGCGAAACGGGCCCTTGAGGTGGCGGCTGCGGGCGGGCACAACATCCTGATGATCGGGCCGCCGGGCTCAGGCAAGACGATGCTGGCGAAGCGGCTGCCGTCAATTCTGGCGCCGCTGCGTTTTGAGGAGGCCCTGGAGACGACCAAGATCCACTCTGTGGCCGGAGTCTTGAACGCGGATGAGGGTCTGGTAACGCACCGGCCGTTCCGCGCGCCGCACCATACGATTTCGGACGCGGGGCTGATTGGGGGAGGGGCGGTGCCGCGGCCGGGCGAGGTATCGCTGGCGCACAATGGGCTTTTGTTTCTGGATGAGCTGCCCGAGTTCCCACGCAACGTGCTCGAGGTGCTGCGGCAGCCGCTTGAGGATGGCCATGTAACGATTGCGCGGGCGGCGATGAGTCTCAGTTTTCCGGCGCGGTTCATGCTGGCGGCGGCGATGAACCCGTGTCCGTGCGGGTACTTCAACGATAAGAGCCGCGAGTGCATGTGCACGCCGCCTATGATTCAGCGCTACGTGTCCAAGGTGTCCGGCCCGCTGCTGGACCGGATCGACATTCATATCGAGGTGCCCGCGGTGCAGTACAAAGAGCTTCGGGGCGGTGCCTCCGCGGAAGGCTCAGCGGAGATCTGTGCACGTGTTCTGGCGGCCCGGGAGCGGCAGCATGCACGCTTTGTGCAGACCGGCGTGGAGACGCGGACGCGGGCTTCCGGGCGGAGCGCGTCGCAGCCGGTATACGCGAACGCGCAAATGACGACCCAGCAGATTCGGATGCATTGCGAACTGGCCAGCGATGCGGAGCGCCTCCTGGAGCGGGCCATGCAGCAGCAGGGATTGAGCGCGCGTGCCCACGATCGCATCCTGAAAGTGGCGCGGACCATTGCCGATCTGGAGGGTGCGCCCGGGATCGTGGTGAAGCACATTGCGGAGGCGATCCAGTACCGGACGCTAGACCGCAGCTATTGGTCCTGACTGGTAGAAAACCACGTACATCACGCTCGTCGGCGACGGCCATTCCGTTTTTCGTAGGGTCATGGGGACGCGCTTCCAAAAAGAAGATTGACTCAGCACCGAACAACATTTATTTTCAAGCAGTTGGTGAACTCTTCGCCTGAACAAAGCGAAGAGACTCATGTGTCTGCGACAAAGTGGTCTCCTCCCCCAAGCGATTGGCGTTGAATGTTCGTACGAATTGTAAGCCGGATGGCATCCTCGCCGGCAGTTTCGCGTCTAAAGGTGGTAAAGAGCTCCAAGTTTATAGAGGAAAGATGCGGAGCGTAGCCTGGTTGCCGCCGTCTTCGCAAGTTGGGACACTGTACATTTGTGCGAATCAGGAGCAACGATGGGCTCCCCAGGTGTATCCCATTGGTGCGACATTTTAAGAAGGAAGAAGAGGAGAATCATGTATGCGCTCAGATTTGATTTTTGGAGCACTGACCCACGTAACGAACCGGTATCAGTTGTGCCAGCTGGCGGCGAAAGCGACTCGCAAGCTGCATAAACCGAATACTCGTCTGCAGGACACGACGAACGAAGTTCTTGACAGGTTTAAGGATACGGTTCCAATGGACGACGGCGTGGAACCCAAGGTAGAGAAGGTTCATCTCACGGAGCGCCGCGCGGCTTAGTCGCGCGGCTGTTTCACCTTCTACAACTTTTGCTGTGTTGACCGTACTTTGTTTCGCGTTATCATTTCTGCAGTAACCCCCGCCACAAACTTCAGGTCTTCAGGGTTTCCGCCGCGTTCGCGTGATCTCGTTGGCTTTTTGACCTGCCTGCCGCCTCCCGTATCACTCCGCACTCTGCATTTCCCGCTTTCTCTCCTTCCCTAAACACACTCCCTCCCAAAAAGAAAAGAACATACCTCCATGACAATCTCAGAGTTGAAAGAACACAACATAGCCGAACTGGGCAAATTGGCCCGCGGCCTGGACATCGGCGGCACCAGCGGACTTCGCAAACAAGATCTTATCTTCAAGATTCTGCAGGCCCAGAGCGAGAAGGAAGGACACATCTTCGCGGAAGGGGTCCTCGAGATTCTTCCGGACGGCTACGGCTTTCTGCGTTCGCCGGACTACAACTACCTTCCCGGGCCGGACGACATTTACGTGTCCCCTTCGCAGATCCGCAAGTTCGACCTGAAGACCGGGGACACGATTTCCGGCAACGTTCGCTCTCCGCACGAGGGTGAAAAATATTTCGCGCTGGTCAAGATCGAGGCGATCAACTTCGAGTCTCCTGAGGAGACGCGCAACAAGATTCTGTTCGACAACCTGACGCCGCTCTATGCGCAGGAGCGGGTGAAGATGGAGACAGTGCGGGAGCATATCTCCGGCCGGGTGATGGATCTGCTGACGCCTGTAGGCAGGGGTCAGCGCGGGTTGATCGTTGCGCCGCCGCGCACGGGCAAGACGATGCTGTTGCAGTCGATCGCGAACTCCATCACGTCCAATCATCCTGAGGTCGTGCTGATCGTGCTGCTGATCGACGAGCGGCCGGAAGAGGTGACGGACATGCAGCGCTCGGTCCGCGGTGAGGTCATCAGTTCAACCTTCGATGAGCCGGCTGCGCGCCACGTGCAGGTCGCCGAGATGGTGATCGAGAAGGCCAAGCGGCTGGTGGAGCATAAGCGCGATGTGGTAATCCTGCTTGACTCGATCACGCGTCTGGCGCGTGCCTATAACACGATCGTGCCCCCGTCGGGCAAGGTGCTTTCGGGCGGCGTGGATTCCAATGCGCTGCAGCGTCCTAAGCGGTTCTTCGGGGCGGCGCGCAACATCGAAGAAGGCGGCTCACTGACGATCATTGCGACGGCCCTGGTCGATACGGGGTCGCGCATGGACGAGGTCATCTTCGAGGAGTTCAAGGGTACGGGCAACATGGAAGTCATCCTGGATCGCAAGTTGGTCGATAAGCGCGTGTTTCCGGCGATCGACATTCAGCGGTCCGGCACGCGCAAGGAAGAGCTGCTGATCCCGAAGGACGACCTGCAGCGCATTTGGATTCTGCGCAAGGTGCTCAATCCGCTGTCGCCGACCGAGGCAATGGAACTGCTGACGGACCGGCTGGCGAAGACGCGGAACAATTCTGAGTTTCTGCACAGTATGAGCAATAGCTAAGGAAGGGCAACAAGCCGGCAAGGCAGAAGTAGTTGCTCGCCGAGCCTAACTGCTTCTGCGGGTCGGCTCCGTGCGCGCCATGGCCCCACAGGATTTGCTTATAATTTTCCGGAGAGCGCCGGGTTTTTCGCGGTAAGCTTTGGCCATGATTCGCTCCTTGGTTCCAAGCTCCTGGATGATGGCGATCGTAGTCGCTGCCGGGTTGCCGGCGACAGCGCAGCAGATCGGCGGGCCTGTGCAGCCACCGCAGGCGACCGGGGACTACCCCGGTCCGCAGATTCGGATTCCAGGCATCTTTGTTACACCCGTGCCGAATGAGCCGTTTACCGCGACGGTCAAGATCGTGTCGCACCAGAAGCTGCCGGATGGAACGGAGCATGTGGTGATGACGATCAACCATGTGGCGCGGCGCTCGTCGGGCATGATCTACAACGAGCGGCGCAGGCTTGTTCCGGTGACGTTTCAAGGGGAACCTCGGCTACTTAGCGCGCATATCTACGATCCGTCGAGCCGGCTGAGCATCTATACCGAACCGATGACACGGCTGGCGCGGGAACAGATCCTTGTCCGTCCGCCGGCTACCGCACCCGGACCGACGGTGGTTGGGCCGAAGCTGCCGGGGACAGTGGAAACCGATCTCGGCTCGCAGCAGATGAACAACGTGGAGCTGCACGGGCTGCGGCGCGAACGGACGATTGCCGCCGATCAAAGCGGCACGGGCAAGCCTGTGGTGGTTACGGATGATTACTGGTTTGCGCCGCAGCTCTCCATTTATCTGATCGTGCGGCATGATGATCCGCGCACGGGAGAGCAGATGATCGCGGTGACGGACGTGGACGCGCATGAGCCGGATGCAGCTTTGTTCGCCGTTCCGGCCAATTACAAAATCCTGGACGAGACGCCGCCTCCGCCCGAGCCGGCGAGCAACAAAGCACGTCCTCAGTAGCCGTTCGCGAGTAGATACTCCTCGGTGACCGTCCATTTCTGTACGTGGGCGACGGTGTTGCGAGCTTCGGCCTGCTTTTCGGCGTATTTGGCCAGAGCGTCGACTTCGATGTTGAGCGAGTTGCCGGGCAGCAGGGCATGCAGCGAAGTCACGGCATAGGTATGCGGGATGACCGCGACCGAAACGACGTCGCCGAGGACAGCGGCGACGGTGAGCGAGATTCCCTCGACGGTGATGGAGCCCTGAGGTGCGATGTAGCGGCTGAGAGCAGAGGGCACGGCGAAGCGAAGACGCCAGTCGCTTTCGGCTTCGTTCGAAGCGTCAATCGGTTCGAGCGAGATCAGGGTGCCGACGCCGTCGACGTGGCCCTGGACTACGTGTCCGCCGAGAGGAGAGCCGGCGGGGGTGGGAAGCTCGAGGTTCACGACGTCGCCCGGTTTGAGTTTCGCGAGTTTGGTCCGCTCGACGGTCTCCTGGGCGAGGTCGGCTGAGAACTGGGTGTGGGTGATGTCGAGCGCGGTGAGGCAAACGCCGGAGACGGCGATCGAGTCGCCGGTGTTGAGGCGCGGGGCGAGGTCGGGGGTGGAGACGGTGAAGCGCGTGGGTCCGACCGCGTTCCGGGTGGGAATGACGGAAACGATGACGCCTGTAGCTGTGATGAGACCGGTGAACATCCATTCAGCTTAGTGCAGGGGAGGCAAGCTCTGCCACGGGTCTTGCAGGAGGCCGGAGACTGCGATGTCGGCGCCTACCGTTCGTTTGTCGAGGTGGAGGAACTTTTGTTCCAAGGCGAACGAGGTGGGTCCACCCCAGGCAAAGGGAAGCGCGTTCTGGCCGAGCTCGGTTTTTGAGTAGAACAGGATGACGCGGTCGACGAGCTGCTCGCGAAGAAAAGCGCCATTTAGGGTGGATCCGGTTTCGAGCAGAAGGCTCAGGAGCCGGGCTTCGTGCAGATGGTTGAGAACAGCTCCGAGATTGAGCGGGGAAGGAAGTGGCATGACCCGGATGCCGCAAGCTTCGAGAGCGCGCAGCTTGCCGCTGTCTGGATTCTCGGCGCAGAAAATCCAAAGATCCTCGGCTGCGCTTTGGACGAGTTTGGATTCGATGGGCGTGCGCAGATGCGTGTCGAGGACGATGCGCTGCAGGGGGCGGCGGCGCGGCAGGCCGGAGCGGTCGGTGAGCAGTGGATCGTCCGCGAGCACGGTGCCGATGCCGACCAGGACGGCATCGGAGGCGTGGCGGAGGAGTTGAACTTCAGCTCGGGCTTCGGGTCCGGTCAGCCAGAAGGGTTCGATCACGGTGCGCTGGGCCGAGGGTGGCGCAAGCCTGCCGTCGGCCGAGAGAGCGGCTTTGAGGGTGACAAAGGGCCGGTGCTGGGTGATCGAGCAAGCAAAGGCGTGGTTGAGGGCGCGGGCTCGGGTTTCGAGCAGGCCGACGGTGACCTCGATCCCGGCGGTGCGCAGCTTCTCCGCACCGCGGCCGCTGACCTGCGGGTTGGGGTCGCGCGTGGCGACCACGCAGCGAGCTATGCGGGCGGCGATGAGCGCGTCGGCGCAAGGGCCGGTGCGCCCGTGATGGCTGCAGGGCTCGAGCGTAACGTAGGCGGTGGCGCCGCGGATATCGATGCCGGCGGCCGCGGCTTGTTTCAAGGCGGCGATCTCCGCGTGGTCGAAACGGTCGTAAAGGTGGACGCCTTCGCCGAGGACTTGGCCGTCACGGACGAGGACGCAGCCGACCTGCGGGTTAGGTGAGGCGAGGCCGACAGAGGATGCGGCGAGAGCAAGCGCACGAGCCATGAAAGACTGATTCGCGTCAGGCATGAACGTCCGTGTCGGATGTCTTTTGCTCTGTGCGGTGCAGGAGATAAAAGGGGTGGTCGAGATGGAGGGGACCCCAGGGCTCCATGTGGGTATAGGTGAAGCCGAGGCGGGCGAGGAGGGCCTTCGAGTGGAGATTGCCGGGATTGTGGCCGGCGGTAAGGGCGTCAAGCTGGAGGTTGTCGAAGGCGTAGGCGATGACGGCGCGAGCGGCTTCTTCGCCGAGGCGCTCGCTCCAGAAAGGTCGGGCGATGTGGACTCCTAGCTCGCGGACACGGGACTCGTTGTGGAAAGGCCGGAGCCCGGCGCATCCGGCAAACTGGTGAGTCGAGCTAAGGAAGATAGGCCAGTACTGGATGCCGAAGCGCTGCTGGCGGTCCATTTCGACCTGGAGCTTGGCGCGCGTGTCCTCGAGATTGAGCGGGCCGCCGAGGTAAAAGGCGACTTCGGGGTCACCCCAAAGAGAGAAGGCGAGGGGGAGGTCGGCTTCGGTCCAGTGGCGGAAATCGAGGCGGGCGGAAGTGAGAAAGGGAGACA
>CAXUEE010000038.1:0-2106 GCA_964249905.1 uncultured Acidobacteriaceae bacterium | reverse complement strand
CATGCGGATAAGATCCTGCTCGTAGGTTCGGAGCTCGGCTGCTCAGCCTTCCAGGTCACAAGGCGAGTCAGTCGATCAAGGAGTCAATGAACGATCGGCTGTCGAAAGGGATGAGGTCGTCCAGTTTTTCTCCCGTGCCGGCGTAGACGACGGGCAGACCGAGTTCGGTGGCGATGGCGAGCACAATGCCCCCTTTGGCGGTGCCGTCGAGCTTGGTGAGGACGATGCCGGTGACGCGGGCGGCTTCGGTGAAAAGGCGAGCCTGGGTGAGGCCGTTTTGGCCAGTGGTGGCGTCCATGACAAGGAGGGTCTGGTGGGGGGCGCCGGGCACGAGCTTTTCGGCCGTACGACGCATTTTATCGAGCTCCTTCATCAGGTCGGTCTTGGTGTGGAGGCGGCCGGCGGTGTCGACGATGAGGACTTCCGTGCCGCGGGCCTTGGCGGCGGAGCAGGCGTCGTAGAGCGCGGCAGAAGGGTCACCGCCCTGCTTGGTTTTGATGAGTGGCACACCGGAGCGTGTGGCCCAGACTTCCAGCTGCTCGATGGCCGCGGCGCGAAAGGTATCGGCCGCGCAGAGGAGCACGGTGCGGTGCTGGGCCGTAAATAAGGCCGCCAGCTTGCCGGTGGAGGTCGTCTTGCCGGTACCGTTGACGCCGACCATCAGGATCACTTCCGGCGGAGTGCTGGGGTGAGCGATGGGCCGGGCGACGCTGTCGAGCACGCTGGCAAGTTCAGCTTTGAGGAGAGTCTTGAGCTGCTCGCCGCCCCCGATGCCGACGCGGAGAGCACGCTGGCGCAGGTTTTCGAGAACGAGCGCAGTGGTGGCGGCACCCACGTCCGCAGCGAGGAGGAGAGGTTCAAGGGAGATAAGGGTGGATTCGTCGACCTCGCGGGTGAGGGCGACGATGCCGCTCAGTGACTCGGAAAAGCTTTCTCGGGTGCGGGTGACGGCCCGCCGCATCCGGTCGAAGAAGCCTCGGCGGGGTGGGTCTGGAGCTTCTACCGGAAGCGGGGCGGCGGGTGGAGCGACGGCAACTTCTTCGGCTTTTTGTTCCTCGAGGGCGGGGGGAGCCTCGTCGGTCTGCGAAAGTTTACGTCCAAACAACGAAAAAGCCATGGCTGTGGCTAGTCTACCAACCGGTTACGCGACGCGCGGGGAGAGGACGGGCGAAAGCGGCTGGACCAGGGAGTTCGGCGTTGCGGTGGGAGTGTGCGGGACGGCCTTTGAGGCATCATGCCGAAGAAAGATCAGGGTGGCAACGATGACCACCAGAATGGTGATGGCAAAGCCGATAACGACCGCCAGAAAGTTTGGGCTTTTGGGGTATTTGCGGTAGTCCGCGGTGGGATCTTGTGAGCTCATAGAATGTTGGATGCAGAAGTGTCTTCGCAGACCAAAGTGTGGATCAGGATCGTGCAGCGAGATGAGAATGTCTTTGTGGAACTGGACCGGTTGAGCGGCAGACGGGCTGATCCTGTCTGTCTTTCGATGTGTGGATCGCGTAGGATTTGCGCAGGCAGGTGACGCGATGGCGACTTCGACACTGGTTCCTCTAAGCGAATATCTACGTACGGGCTATCGGCCGGATTGCGACTGGATCGACGGAGAGGTAAGAGAACGCAATAGGGGAGATGGACCGCATTCCTACCTTCAGACGTTCTTCGTGAAATATTTTGGAGCACGCGAAAAGGAGCTGCATGTGGAGGTGTTTTGCGAGCGCCGGATGCAGGTTTCTCCTACCCGGTTCCGCATACCCGACGTGATGCTGGTGCGAGAGGGCAATGTATTGGAGCGCATCGTCCATACGCCGCCTCTTCTTTGTATCGAGGTACTTTCCCCAGACGACACGCTGGACTCCATGCAGGATCGAATCGACGATTATCTCGCCATGGGTGTGGAGCACATCTGGGTCCTAAATCCACGCAAACGGAGAGGGTTTGTGGCCGATACACAAGGGCTGCATGCGGTCGAGGAACTGGCCGTCCCGGGCACTGAGATCAGGGTGTCGACCCAGGAAATCTTTGCAGGGTTGGACCGCGGCTAAGGCAGTCTGGATGGATGGAGTGGTGCGCATGGCGGCTTCTACGCTGCTTCCCTTGAGCGAC
>CAXUEE010000037.1:19369-20944 GCA_964249905.1 uncultured Acidobacteriaceae bacterium | reverse complement strand
GATGGAGTCTGGGTACTTGGCGAGGAGTTTATCAAGAAGAGGTTTGGCCATTGCTGGCTCGTTGCGGGTGAGATCGGCGGCGGCTAGAAGCTGGGCGAGGTCGAGGTTGTCCGGGAATTTTGCATACGCGGCGAGGGCGGCCTGCAGCGGGGCCTGATTGCCGGGGCGAGCCAGGGTGAGCGCGAGCGCGGCGATCTCCATCGTGCCCTGGTCGGCGTCGGCCGAGGACGCGGGTCAGAGGCGTAGAAAGAGATTGCCTCCGAGGGGGTCTTTGTTTGGCTGCGGCGAGAGAAGACCGCGCCGCCAGTCAAGCAGGGTGCGAGCCTCGGTGAGCCGCTTGTTCGCGAGCAGATAGAAGACGTAGTCTCCCGCTTCCGCGGCTCCGTTGGCGTCTCCGACGATGCGGTACCGGCCTTCGTCACGGGAGACGAGAAACGTTTGGCGCGGAACGCCAATGGTCGCCAGGGTCACCAGATAGCCGTGAGGGTCGTCTCCAGTGGCGGTGATTGCGGCATTCGACAGGATCACCTCCTGGATCACGTTGACCGGCAATTGATATTGACGGGCGGCAACCTGGATGAAGTCAAGCGAGCGGGCGCGCTCCCGATTCTGCTCCTGCCACTCGGCGTCGCCGGAGCTGGCGTGCCGGCTGTAGATCTCGGAGGCATGCTGAGCGAGGTCGCCGTTGGCCGTGGCCCGCAGCAGCAGGTAGACGGGAGAGCGCGGGTCAAGGGGCGTGGGCGGCTCGTCCCGTGTGTGCTGCAGGTAGCGCAGGAGCTGCACCTGCTGCTTGATGAGCGCATCGTCCGGTCCCTCCAGCGTGTCTTCGAGCAGGTCGGCCGACTGCGGGTAGAGGCCGAGGCGCATGGTCAGGGTAGCGGCGGTGCGCAGGGCGGCTGCGCGCTGCTTGGGATCGGTAATCTGTTTGGCGCGTTCACGGGCTTCGGTAACGGAACGAAACGCGGTCAGGGTGGCGAGAGCGACGGCCTCGCGCGCCGGACTGGGTGGGTAGCTGGGAAGATCGTTGAAGACCTTGTCGATCTGGTGGTTGAGGAGCATGGAGGCGAGCAGTTCGCCGTCGTAGCGGGCGGCGACGTTGGGGTTGATGGCATTCAGCTTGCCGAACTCCCGGATCGCTTCGCTGAATTGGGCGCCCTCACCATAGGGTTCGCCCCGAGGGTTGACGTTGTAGAGGCGGGCGAGCGCGGCGATGTAGGTGGTGTTCTTCGGTTCCAGCTGCACGGCGGTGCGGCCGGCCTCGATGGCCGCGTCCCGATGGAAGCCGCTGCCGAACTGGATGCCGAGGCTGTTGGAGAGCTGCGCGGTCGCCAGCTGGGCGAATGCGGGCGCCGAGGCTGGGTCGCCGCGATCTTGTATCGCTGGCCCACCTGGCTCGCCATCGCGCTCGCGGCCCTGACGGTGGGGGGCAGCACCGTGGGGATCCTCGCCGACGTCCTCCCCATGCTGGCGCTCGCCTACCTGGCCGCCGCCGTCCTGCAACGCCGCAGGGCCACGTGGCTCCTGGCAGTCGGCATCGTCGCGGCGTTAGCCGCCCTGAGGGTGGAGGCCTGGGTG
>CAXUEE010000037.1:13530-19359 GCA_964249905.1 uncultured Acidobacteriaceae bacterium | reverse complement strand
AGGCTGGGTCGAGCGTGGTGGCCAGCTGAGCCTCGGCTTGGGCATCGTCCCCCGCTCCGGCTTCGAGCAGAGCGGCGGAATAGGCGATGTGCGCGGCGGCATCCCTGGGATGAGCGGCAATCAACGCCTGAGCCGCGTGAATCTTGCCGGGCAGCAGGCCGGCCTCGAGTTTGGTTTTAGAGATCGCGTCGCTGCCGGTCGGAGCTGGAGCCTGACTGTATGCGGCAGCGCCGAACGTGAGGACCAAGGCGAGACAGACGCCGAATCCAGCCGGGGGAGGTCCTTTTAGCTGTGGTCGGCGCGCCAGCATACTCGATGTTTCCTTTCAGAGTCGGCCCGAGATTGCTGATCCGGGTTTCTCCATGCAACTGTATACGCCCGATGTTGGCAATCCCACGGGAGTTCAGCGTTTCTTCTGAGGCCGCCCTGCATCCTTCGCTGGCGGCCGGCCGGCAGAACGGACCGTCACCACGGTCGCGCGCCCAAACGGCACCAGCGCCGCCCCCGGGTCCGCCTGCTGCGTCACCCGTGACAGCATCTCTTCGCGCACGTAATCGACGAACCCCTGCATCTGCCGGTTCATCTCCTCCATGCGTTCGCGCATCTGCAGGATGATGGCGATGCCGGCGATATTGACGCCGAGATCGCGCGCCAGGTTGAGGATGAATTCCAGCCGCTCCAGGTCCTCATCCGTGTAGAGGCGGGTATTGCCCTCCGAGCGACTGGGCCGGAGCAGGCCTTCCTTTTCGTACATGCGCAGGGTTTGCGGATGAATTTCGTACATCTCAGCGACGACCGAGATCATGTAGCCGCCGCGGGATTTTCGTTTGCTCGTCATGCTGCTCCAGTCTAGCTCCACCGCGTCAACTGAGCGACTGCTTCGGGTCGACGCGATCCGCGGAACTGCATCTCAGAGGGGATGAAGAAAACAGCTATTTGGGGTGCGTCCATCGCTGCCGGAGCACTGCTCGCCTCTGCGTTGGTGCCGCGAAAGTCACGTGTGAAGCCGGGGCAGGTGGCCATTATCACCGGCGGGTCGCGCGGCCTGGGTCTTGCCATGGCGCACGAGTTCGGGCGTGCCGGGGTCAAGCTCGTCCTTGCCGCTCGTACTCAGGCAGAGCTTGAAAAGGCACGTCAGGAATTGCTTGCAAGTGGAGATGTCGTTCAGGAAGACGATGTCCAGCTGATTGTTGCCGATCTGACCGATCCGGAGCAGGCAGAGGGCCTGATCGAGCAGGCGCTGCGCGTTTTCGGCCGGGTAGACATTCTGATTAACAATGCGGCCATCATCGAGGTGGGCCCGTTCGGCGATCAGCCCATCGATGCTTACTACCGAGCTATGCAGCTGACGTATTTTGCCGCGCTGCATACGATCCATGCGGTGGTGCCGCATATGGTGAGCCGGGGTTCGGGCGCAATCGTGAACATCTCCTCCATCGGCGGCAAGATTCCTGTACCGCACCTCTTGCCGTATGTCGGCGCGAAGTTTGCACTGACGGGACTCTCTGAAGGGCTCCATACGGAGCTGCGGCAGAAGGGCATTCGGGTGACGACTGTCTGCCCGGGCCTGATGCGCACAGGCGGCGAGGATCACGCTCACTTCAACGGCGACCGCGAGAAGGAGGCGGCCTGGTTCAAGTTTTCCGCCAAGACTCCCGGTCTTTCGAGCTCCGTCGAGCACGCGGCTCGGCGTGTTTTCGTAGCAGTGCAGGCGGGCCGTGCTGAAATTACGATCTCTCCCCAGGCCTGGCTGGCGGCACGAATTGTGGGCCTGATGCCCGAGACGAGCCAGTTTCTGGCGTCGCTGGCCAATGAATATTTGCTGCCTGCGGCGAGGCACGCCGCCCCACCGCCTGCCGTACCCGAGGCAGATAGCGTCGACTCGCCGGTGCAGCCGTTTGCCGACCCTTCCCCGAGCTAAGGCGATGAGGCATCGGCCGGGGAGTGTCTGTTATTTCAAGTAGTTCAGCAGGCTGTTCTGGAGCACCTTTGCGGCCGCAGCGAAGACGGCTGAGTTTTCCGTCTCTGCCTGGCTCAGGTTTTCTGCGGCGGTTGCTGTGTCGATGCCGACCAGCGAGGTCTCTCGCGAGGTGAGCGTTACCTTCTCCTGGGAAAGATAAGTCTCCTGCGACGTGAGTTGATTGATAGTGTTGCCGTACACCCCGTGCTGCTGCGTGACGTAGCTGAGCGCGGTGGTGACGGCCGTGGTGGCGGTGCCAATGTCTGCGCTTGAGCCACTGGTGAGAGCCGTCGAGAGAGTGCTGAGCGCACCTAACACACTGGCGTTGGAGTTGGTAAAGAGGGTGGAACCAGGGATGTTGGCTTGCACCGTAAGCGAGTCGCCGACCTGAATCTCATTGACTGTGCTATTTCCATTGTAGCTGTAGCCAGTTGCTGAGGCAGGATTCGCGGTAAAAGCCGGGCCATTGCTGACCGTTCCTCCAAAGATCGAGATACCCTGGAAGGTCGTGTTCGCCAGCGAGACTACGTTGGCGAGGAGGCCTTGCACGTCGGTCGCGATCGATTGCCGGTTGGCTGCGGACGTGGTGCTGTTGGCACCCTCGGTGCCCAGGGTGATGGCCTGGTTCAGCGAGGAGACTACGGAGGTGAGGACGGAATCGCCAAGCTGCGCCTGCGAAAGCGCCGACTCGGAATTGGTCGTGTATTGATCCAGATTTGCCGACTGCGCCTGTATTTGGAGATCCGCGGCAGAAGCAGCCGGGTTATCGGAGGGCAGGTTAACCTTCTGGCCAGTGGAGACCTGCTGAAAGGCGGTCTGCAGCGAGGCGTCGCTCTGCTGAATGTCTTGCAGGATGGAGGCGTTGAAGTTTGGATTGACACGCATCGTGAGTGGCCTTAGTTGATCATGTTGATTGTGGTGTCAAAGAGGCTCTGAATGGTTGTGATGACCTTGGCAGCAGCTTCGTAAGCCTGCTGAAAGCGAACCAGGTTGGCAGACTCCTCGTCGACTGAGACGCCGGACACCGCACCCTGCTGATCGTTCAGAGCGGTCAGGCTTAGAGCAAGGGAACTGGACTGGGTGGACGCTTCTGAGGTGATACTCCCGACCTGATAAACGAGGTCGGACGATAAAGTGGTAGGCGTCCCGCCGGAAGGGAGCGTCGCGTTCTGGATTGCGGTGAGATTGCTAAGATTGCCGTTGCTTCCCGAGGCTGCCGAACCGCTGACCGAACTGGCGGCGATCGCGGCCGGGTCAGTAGTGGCGAGAGCGATGCCCGCAGCCGAGCCGCTGACCGTCGAGGGTAGGGTGAAGAGAGCCGCTCCCGTGTTGCCGTCGCTATCAAAGCCTTGCGTCTGCGCCGTGTTGAAGGCAGAGGCGAACTGGTTGGCCAGGGTGTCTAGTGAGTTTTGGAGTGCGGGGATCTGCGTATCTCGCGCCGCGATGGTCCCGCCGAGATCACCGCCCGTGATAGCGGAGGTAATGTTGTTCCCATTCGCATCGAGCACCTGCAGGTGGCCGTCGGAGCCGGTGGTGGTCTGGAGTGCGTAGCTTTGGGAATCGAGAACCAGTGGTGTGCCATTGCCGGTGCTGATCGAGTCTCCCTGATCGCCGTGGACGACCGAGATATCGGTCAAGCCTGCCAGCTGGAGCTCGATCTGATTGAGTTGATCGCTCAGAGTGCCGGTACTCTGCCCGGAGGCCTTCTGCTGAACGATCTCCTGGTTGAGGCTGGCTGCCTGGGTGCTGAGCTGATTGATCTGGTCGACATCGGTGCCCACGGCCGTGTCCAGCGTAGCGCCGGCAGCGCTGAGACCGCTCGCGACGGAGTTGAATTGCTGAACCAGTGTTTGCGCACTTGAGATGGCAGTTTGACGGTCGGCGGTATTGGCCGGATCGGTGGAAAGGGCAGTAAGGCTCGTGAAGAAGGAAGAAAGGCTGCCGGCCAGGCTGGATCCGCTGCTCGGAAAGAGGGTCTGGATCTCGTTGAGCGCATTGACCTGAGCGTCCGCGCTGCTCTTCTGCGAGGTCTGCTGCTGGATGCGGCCGGTGAGCAACTCATCCTGAACCGACTGGATACCCTCAATGTCGACGCCGCTGCCGATACTCAGATTGCCGCTCTGGGTTGGGTTCGCCTCGCTCAGGTTGACTACTTCTCGCGTGTATCCAGCGGTGTTGACGTTGGCGATGTTGTTGTTGGTGACCTGGAGTTCCAGTTCCTGGGCGAACAAGGACTGGGTGGCCGTCGACAGGGTTGCGGTTAGACTCATGGAGCTCTCCTAGGCCTCGCACGACCACGTACTTCGATCTGCTAAATTCGCCGCTAATCCAGCGGAGACTGGGGTACCGTATCCGCCGAGAAGACGGGCAAGGAGCCTCATCGTGTCTCCCGTGTGCCCAAGCAGCGCGGAATAACACTTGTTTAAGGTTTCAAGCGTGTGGCCCGCGGCCGCGATACGAGCGGTCAGATCCGCATCCATCCCCGAATCCGAGTTTTCGAACTCCAGCGCACGATCGCGATCCAAATACCTGGGCAACGCGAGCAACTGAGAACACGTTAGGCGTTGTCGGCTGACGCTCTCCTGAAGGGCCGGAAGGGACCGGGTAACGATCGCCTGCATGGCTTGCTCCAACTGGAGGCTAAGCTCTTCCACTGTGTGGAGATAAAGCTCGGGCTGAGATGCGTTCCCTGGAGCGGCAGCAATCGGTACCGATTCCGTCTTCATGGTCGTGTCCTCTCCCTGGGCCGGGGTGTGTGCCTCATTGTGACCTCGGCTTCGGGGTCTAGAACCCGCCGTTTGAGAGAGCTTCGGCGATCTTGGCTGCATCCAGCTTGTACTGTGCGCTATTGACCTCCTGTTTCAGGTCTGCGACCTTGGCCGCCCGGGATGCTGCGGTTTGGAGAGCAGACTGAGTCAGCGACTGCGCGGCGGCCGGCGTGGACGAGAGGGTCGTCTTGTCTTCCGCCGGCGCTGCAGCAACAGAGGGTGCTGCTTTGTCGTTTGCGGCCGATACGCCGGAGGAGAGGGTCGTCTTGTCTGTCTCCCCTGAACTGTGAGTGGCCGGCTGCGTCTTCCCAGCCTGGGCAGTGTTGGTGGTGTTGACCTGTTTCGAGATGTCTGTAAGCGTGGGCCCATAACTTTCGATTCTCATGAGCGGGACCTCCTTCTGAACGAACCTCTTATCGACAGGTTGCGTCGATTTGTTCAGTGGAAAGTCACGGTCCCTCTGTTTTCTTAATCCGGCGGTGTTTAGTCGTCCTTTGCGGTCCCGGAGGGCTGCGGCTGTGTGTGGTCTTGGAGCGAGCGGGTAATCATCTTGGCGATGCCGATTCCCCCGGAGGCGGTGAGGGAGCCTGCCAGGGCCTGCATGGCGATGCCCTGAAACTGGCCGCTGCCCGAGTCGTCGTCCTCGCCGTCGCCGCCGGGAACCTTGGCGAAGCTTTCTTCGGCGGACTGCAGCCAGTTGCCGAGCAGAATGGACTCGAAGTCCTTGCCGGCCTTGGCGATTTTGGCGTGCTGCAGCAGTTTGTCGTTTTGGGCGTCGAGCGCACCCGCAGTTCCTTGTATGTCGCTGATTGCTGTCATGTTAGATAAGCTCCAAGTCTGCCTGCAGGCCGCCTGAGGCTTTGATCGCCTGCAGGATGGCGACGATGTCGTGCGAGGTAGCGCCGATTGCGTGCAGGCCGCGGATCAGGTCGTCGACGTTGGCTCCGTTTTCGAGCCGAATGGACTGGGCCGGCAGGTCCTTGACCGCGACCGCTGTGTTGGCGACCGGCTGCGTGTTGCCCCCGGAGGTGTAGGGCAGCGGCTGCGAGACGGTGTAGGTAGTTTCGACCTCAATGCTGAGGCTGCCGTGAAGCACCGACA
>CAXUEE010000037.1:12879-13520 GCA_964249905.1 uncultured Acidobacteriaceae bacterium | reverse complement strand
TGGCGACAGGGTGACCCGGCCACCCATGACGATGGTTCCGGTCCGCTCATTGATGATGACCTTGGCCGGGGAGTGGAAGTGGATCGAGAGGCTCTGCACCCGCGAGATGAGCAGCGGGACCGAAGTCATGCCGGACTGCGCTACGTCGATGCGGACGGTGCGGTTGTCGAGCGTGGTGGCGACGGTATGGCGGAACTCCTGGTTGATGGCTTCGGCCATATCGCGCGCGGCGGTGAAGTCGGGGCTGCGCAGGATAAGCGAGACGGTGCTGAAGCGGCTCAGGTCGACCTGCGACTCCCGCTCGACGATGGCGCCCTCCGGGATGCGGCCGACGGTAGGATGATTGACCGCGCGCAGATTGCCGACGGCTCCTTCGGAGTAGCCGCCGAGCGCCAGCGGACCTTGCGCCTCCGCGTAGACCTGCCCGTCCGGCCCGCGCAGAGAGGTCATGAGCAGGACGCCGCCTTCGAGGCTCTTGGCGTCGCCGACGGAAGAGACGGTGATGTCGAGCTTCATGCCGGGACGCGAGAACGACGGCAGCGTCGCGGTGATGAAGACGGCGGCGACGTTTTTGACGACGACCTGCCCGGGAGCGATCTGGACGCCCATCCGCTTCATCGCGTTGGCGAGCGTCTGCACGG
>CAXUEE010000037.1:3462-12869 GCA_964249905.1 uncultured Acidobacteriaceae bacterium | reverse complement strand
TGCTGGCGGTCGCCGGTACCGCGCAGGCCGACGACGAGGCCATAGCCGACGAGCTGATTGTCGCGCACGCCTTCGACTTCGGTGACGTCGCGCAGCTGTACGGTCCGGTCCGGGCTGGTGCTGTGGCCCAGAGGCGCGAGCAGCAGCAACGCGGCCGTGAGCCAGATTGTGCGCGTGAAGCCGGAGAGTGGGAGAAAAGATCGCATGGAGGTCAGAATCCGAACAGCCAGAGGACGGCGCGGGTGAGGGGGTTAGGTGGGCGGACGCTGTCGGAGATGATGCCCTTGCCCTTCATCTCAATTTCAAGGTTGCTGAGCGAGCTAGAGGGAATGGTGTTCGCGGAGCTGATGTCTCCGGGGCGGACAATACCGCGGATGACCAGGTCCTCGTGCTGGTTGTTCATGGCGATCTGGCGCTCGGCTTCGATGACCATGTTGCCGTTGGCCAGTACGGCGATGATCTGGCCGGTGAGGCTGGTCGAGAAGGTGGTGTTCGAGGCGGTGGAGCCCTGGCCTTTCAGGGTGGTGGTGGAGTTCGCATTCAGGAGCGGATTGGTGCCCTTGGGTACCGTGCCCACGATCCCGGTGATGGCCGAGGCGGTGGTGAAGGCGCGCTCGCTGTCGACATTGCCGCTTTGGGCGGCGGTCGTCTGCACGGAGACCTGGACGACGATGGTGTCGTTGACGTTGCGGGCTCGGTAGTCGGAGGAAAGGTCACCCAGGGCGTTGGCCGCGGACCACAGGCTCCCGACGGTGCGGGCATCCGGTGGAGGCATGTACTGTTCATGCAGACGGGTAAGGTAGTCCGCGCGCAGTTCCTGGGCGGATTTCTTGGCCGGTTTGAGTTTGGGTAGGGCATGGCTTTCGTGAGCCAGGGACAAGAGCAGAACGGCGCCGGTGCCGATGCGGTTTGGCCAAGAATGAGGGTTCATTGGGGGAGGCTCCCTCGCAGCAAGGTAGGTGTGAGGATCTCGGCGACGTAGGTCTGCCGGCGGTCGCGGGTGGAGACGCGGATGTGGTCGCCGGGTTCTCCGCCCTGGAGACTGATGGCCTGCAGGCGAATGTGAATGCGTTCGCCTTCGAGCATCAGCACCACGGGAGCGCCGGCGCGCAGCTTGTGGGGAGAAGCGTCCTGAGCCGGGGTCTTGGGTTCGGTGGAAGCGGGTTCGGTGGAAGCGGGTGTCGTCCGGCCCGCGGCGAGGCTTTCGCCGGAAGGCGGGGAGACCGGTTCCGCGCTGTCCGGCCACACCGCTGTTGCGAAGAAGGGAAGGCAGGCGGCGGGCACGCGGCAGACGATGCGGAGACGGGCCTGATGCGCGGTGAGCATGGAGGCCGTCTCGATGCCGAGCTTGGGGTCGGCGACGGCGGTGGTGATCGCCGCGGGCAGCCGTACTTGCACGCCGCTTACCGGCCAAGCGTGTCCCTGCATGGCCGCGACCACCTGGTCGGCGGTGACAGCAAAGCGCGGAGACTGGGCGCGTGACGCTGGGATCATGGCGAGGGCCACCCCGAGCAGCCATACTCGGCTGCGCCGTTCGGTCCTCCTTGCCGGGTTGGTTATGCGTTGCTTCATACGATCCGTCCTTACTGGGCGAGTTGGTTGAGCTGCTGCAGCATTTCGTCGGCGGCCTTGACGACGCGGGAGTTCGACTCATAGGTGCGCTGGGCCACGATCATCTGCACGAACTGGTCGACTACGCTGACGTTCGATTGCTCGAGCATGCCTTGTTGGATAGTGCCCAGGCCGTCGGCTCCGCCGGGCGTGCCGACGATGGGATCGCCCGAGGCTGTGGTAGGCAGATAGATATTGTTGCCGACGCTGTTCAGGCCGCCGGGGTTGATGAAGAGCGCGAGCTGCATGCTGCCGACCTGCGAGGCGGCGGTCTGCCCGGGTTGCACCACGCTGACCGTGCCGTCGGTGCCGACGGTGAGGTTGGTCGCGTCCGGCGGGACGGTGATGGCCGGCTGAATGGGGTTGCCGTCGCCGGTGACGACGTTGCCCTGGGAGTCGAGGTGGAAGGAGCCGGCGCGGGTGTAGCCGGTCTGGCCGTTGGGCAGAAGCACCTGGAAGAAGCCGCCGCCGGAGATGGCGAGGTCAAGGGGGTTGCCGGTCTGGTTGAAGTCGCCCTGGGTTTGGATGGTCTCGGTGGATGTTGGGCGGACGCCTAAGCCGACCTGCAGGCCGGCGGCGTTGGTGGTCTGCTGGGTGGCCGCCGAACCGGGCATGACGGTGTTCTGGTAGAGGAGGTCGGAGAAGCCGATGCGCCGCTGCTGGAAGCCGTTGGTGCTGGAGTTGGCCAGATTGTTGGCGATGGTATCGAGATTGAGTTGCTGCGCCGTCATTCCGCTGGCCGCTGTATAAAGAGCACGAAGCATGAGAAGGGAGAGCCTTTCCGTGGTTAGTAGTTGAAGTTAGGCGCTGACGCGCGGCAGATCGACCGTGGCGGTCTTGTCCATCTCGGAGTCGATCATGGTAAGGGCGTGGCGCATCCCTTCGAGAGCTCGTTGCGCGCTGATGAGGTCGATGACGCCGGTGACAGGGTTGACGTTTGAGCTTTCGAGCATGCCCTGGCGCAGCGTGGAGGTCGGGGAGGCGACGACATCGGTGGCGGCTGCGGTGTAGTAGCTGCCGCCTGCGCTTTGCGGATCAGCGGTGGGCTTGAACTCAATGAGCTTGAGCTTGCCGGCGATGGTGCTGTCGGCCGAGACCGTGCCGTCCGGGCTGATGGTGACCTTGGAGCCGCTGGGAAGAGTGATGGGGCCGCGCTCGCCGAGGACCGCGTCGCCGGTAGCGGTCTGCAACTGTCCAGCGGCCGAAATCTGGAGGCTCCCGTTACGGGTATAGACCGTGCCGCGGGCGGTCTGCACGCTCAGAAATCCCGGACCCTCGACGGCGACATCCAGGTCGTTGTTGGTCCGCTCGAAGGAGCCTGCCTGGAGGTTAAGGCGCGAGTTACCCAATAAACCATAGCTGTTGGTGACGTCGTTCAGCTGCGTGGCGGTGGGGTGGCCGGAGCCTGCCAGCACCGAGCTAAAGCTGGTCTGCCGGCCGCGGAAACCGTTGGTGCTCGCGTTCGCCAAATTGTTGGCAATGGTATCGAGAGCATCGGTGCGTGCCATCAGGGCCGTGCAGGCTGCGTAAAGTCCGCTGTCCATGAGCAATCCTCGCGGACGGGAAGTGCAACAGAGGGGCCAATCGGAGCGGCAAAGTTTGCCTACTTTTTGTACAACGGACGGGGAAGACGAGCGGGGCGAGCGGGGCAGAAAGTGAGAACAAATGAGAGCCGGGGCAGCAGCGGCTCTCATTTAGGGCTCGTGCTACGAGAGGTTCAGCATGCATGATCAGGACATAGCTGCGGCCGCGGACTAGGCAAAAAGCAGATTTCCTGCGGAATGACAACCAAAGAAGCTCATTACAGTCCGGTGCCGGAGCACGAGGCCTGCGCCCGCTCGGCGAGTTCCTGTGCTCCCTGCAGGATGCCGGACCAGCCCGCGAGCGAGTCTGTGCCAAGCCGGGCTGGAGACGCTTGCTCCCGGAGGGCGCAGAGCAGGTACTCGGGAAGATGCCAGTATTCCGCCAGCATCAGGCTGACCGCATGGTCTTCCCCAAGGTGAGGAGCAGCGACGCCGGAGCGGACAAGATCGCCGGCCGGTCTCCATCCGAGCAAACGCGGAAACCTGCCCAGGCGAAAGAGCAGGCCGACGAGATAGGCCTCTTCGGGGCGGAACCCGTCCATGCGCCGGGCCAGTTCGCGCGCGCATTCCGCGATGCGGCGACAGTGCTGCCACTCCGCCAGCAGAGACGCGCTGTGCGAGGTGCCGGAGGCGCAGACGACCTGATACCAGCGCTCGCGATTGAGGCTGACGATGCAGTCCTCGATGCGGGTCGGCCGCTCCTCTTCGCCGGGGTACTCCTCGCCGATGAGGCGCAGCACCTGCAGCGTAGCCCCTGCGTCCGCAAGGATGATCTCCGCCATCTCCTTCAGGTCGACGGAGCGCTCCTGCAACAGGAGCTCCAGCTGCAGGCGGGTCGCCGGGAGGACCGGCATCTGGGGCAGCGCGTCACTGGCCTCGAGCAAAGGCACACCGGCCAGGAACAACGGCGAGGGCAGGATGAGATTTGGCGTACATTGGGGTTCGCTGAACATGCCGGGCGTGCCTCCGAGGCTCCTGAAAAAGCGAGCCTTCTTGAACCGGCGAGCTGCTCCTGCAGTCGCGACTCATAGGTTCTATCGGCAGATCGGGCCCGGTCATTCATACAATGCTTGAAAATAATCGTGAACTTACGGAATCTGCGGCGGCATCACCTGCGAGACACGCAACCCGTAATTGCCGTCGATAATCACTGCTTCTCCCCGTGCCACCACTCGTCCATCGAGAACGAGGTCGACCGGCTCGTCTACCTGGCGATCAAGCTCGACGACGGACCCGCTGGTCAAGCCAAGGATCTCCCGCAGCGTGAGCTGCCGCTGCCCGAAGCGGAGGGTGACGTTCAGCTCGACGTCGAGCACCAGGTCGAGATTGGCCGCCGGCGCGGAGTCGCTCACCGAAGAGTAAGAGAAGGCGCGGGCTGCGGAAAGCGCGAAGGCGCTGCCGAGCTTCCGGTCCACGGCCAGGTAAATGGAGACGCGCTGCGTTCCGGAGGTCGCTTCATCTTCGGCTTGCGCCCAGAGCTCCATCTCGTGTTCGTCGGGCAGCTCGGGGTTTTCGGCTCGGTCCACCTGAACCTCGACCGTGCCGGATGGCGCGAGCGCACTCGCCAGAGCCGCGGTACAGCCTTCGAGCAGGGTGAGCAGGCACGCGGCGTGGGCCGGCTCGTAGAGGGGAGCGGTGATGGCGCGCAGCCCAAGTCTGGGGACTTCGGCTTCTTTGAGGAGCGCGAAAGCCTCCCCTTCCAGCGCTCCGCGAAAGCGGAAGCGGAAGGCTACGGTGGCTTCATCGACCGGCCGCGGGCCATAAGGTTCGTCTGCCGTCTCGGTCTGCCACGCATGAGTGCAGGCCTGCTGGAGGGCCGTCGTGAGCGCTTCGCTCAGGCAGTGCCCGAAGGCCTTCCATCCGTGTTTGTTGTCTCCCTGCATCCGGCTACTCCTCATCCGTGACAGATTCCTCTGGGTTCAGGCTCTTCAAGAGCTGCATGGCTTTGGTGTCGCCCTGGCGTACGGGCTGGGCCTCGAAGAAGAGTTTTCCTTCGAGCGCCAGCTTACCCGGCTGGGCTACCGGTGCGAAGAGCATAAGCACGCTTCCGGGCTGGATCTGCGCAAGCTCCCGCACCGAAACGCGCAGCCCAGGCAAGTCTCCGGAGAGCGAAAAGCGGCACTCGAGCATGCGCTTCTGCAGGCTGGCCAGGGGAAGGTAACGTACGCTTCCTCCGGTGGCCATCTCGTTGCGCATGTTTCGGACGAGGTGGCCGGCCAGCGCGGCCTGAAAGGCAAGAAATACGGAGCCGGTCATGCCCGCGACGCTCAGGTCGAAGTGAATGCGCAGTACCTTGTCCGTGGGAGGAAAGAGGCGGTACGCGACGTTCGACTTGAGGCACTTTCCGGGTGTCAGGGGTGAGCCGAGCGGCGGCCACACCCGCTCAATCTGCTGCGCGATGAGCGCGCCGACGCCTTCCATAATCTCTTCATCGATTTCGGTCAGCTCGCGGGCCACTTCGAGCTTGGCGCCGGTTCCGCCCAGCAGGAGATCGACGATGGTGAACATGAGCTGGTTTTCCATCTCCAGCAACACCGTGCCGGTCGATGGCCGCAGGGTGTACGGCAGCATGTATGCGCCGGCGACACACTTGCTCTTGAAGTCCTCCATGGAGAGCTGCTCGAGCGAGACCAGCCGGACCTCAAGGCCGGTGCCGAGATACACGTCGAGTGAATTGCTGAGGTTGCGGGCCAGGACCTCGTGCAGTGTCCGCAGGCTGCGCGCACTCTCGTTGGAGAGCCGGCCGGCGGAACGGAAGTTGCAAGGAGACACCTTTGGTCCGGGCACTCCGGGAATGCGTTCGTTGCCTTCAAGCGTGGTCATGCCGACCTCCGGATAACGCGCAGCGGCGGACGCTCCGCAGAGGTGACTCCAAGCTTCTCCTTGAGCTTCTCAAGCGCGGCGGTGTGCAGCTGGGAAACGCGAGAGACGGCCAGGCCGACGACCTCGGCGACCTCGCGCATGGTCAGCTCTTCGCGGTAGTAGAGCGAAAGGATGAGCTGTTCACGCTCGGTCAGCTCCGCGACAGCCTCGGTGAGACGAGCGCGGGACTCGGTCTTGCAGTACATCTCAAACGGGTTGTCCCAGTGGCTGGGCGCGGACTCGATCAGGTCGAGCGCGGCCTCGCCTTCAAAGGTCGACTGCGCCTCCTGCCCGACCGTGTGGAGGCCATGCAACTCGGTCTGCACATCATCGAGGGCGGCCAGGGTCAGGTTGAGCTCGGCCGCGATCTCTTCCTTGCTGGGCTGCCGTCCCAGCTCCGCTTCGAGCTTGGTGGTGGCCTTCTCGATGTCGCGCGCCTTGACCCGGATGCTGCGAGATCCCCAGTCAAGCGAGCGCAAGCTGTCGAGGATCGCGCCCTCGATGCGGAACTTGGCGAAGGTCTTGAACTGCGCGTTGCGCGTGTGGTCGAAGCGGCGATACGCCTCGATCAAACCGATGACGCCAGCATGGACCAGGTCCTCGAGGTCCACCTGCTGGGGCAGCCTTTCACGGATGCGTGCGGCGAGGTAGTAGACCTGCGGGAGCTCCTGCACGATAAGCTCGTTGCGCTCATCGATCTCCTTCTCTTCCCTGCTGATCATGGTGTAAACGGTGTGTGCAGCGGGCATCCTGAGTCTCCGAACCAACTCCAGCAAATGAAGCAATTAAGGAACCATTAGCAAAGGAATCATCAGCGAACCACGCCGACGGATTGCACCATCGTCATAGGCGGGATTTCTCCCGGCGAGATGACAACAATTTTGGGCAGAAACGGCTCCAGCAGACGGCGCAGATAGAACCGGCCTGGCGAAGAGCAGAGCAGTACGGGCGGTGCTTCGCCGATCTGTTCCCCGAAGCTCGCCCGCAGACTGTCCAGCACGCGGCGTGCCACCGAGATCTGCAGAGCGCTCGATGATACCTGGCCGCTGTTCTGGTTGGCCGCGCGCATGCACTCCTCTTCAATCGTGCTGTCGAGCGTGACGACCCGCAGCTCTCCCTTGGGGTCGAGCAGCGGGCGAATGAGGGCACGGCCCAGCGCTTGGCGGACGCCTTCGACCAGCGTTACGGGATTTTTATTGGTGGCGGCGGTGTCGACCAGCGATTCGAGAATGGTGCCCAGGTCGCGGATCGAGACCTGCTCGCGCAGCAACTGCTGAAGGGTTTTCTGCACTTCCCCAAGGCTCATGAGCTTGGGGATCAGCTCCTCGACCAGCTTGGGATGAGAGTCGTTTAATCGGTCGATGAGCCGTTTCGTTTCCTGCCGCGAGAGCAGCTCGTAAGCGTTGCGCTTGATCAGCTCAGCCAGGTGCGCCGCCATGACGGAGGTGGTGTCAACGACTGCATAGCCGGCGGCGATGGCGGGTGCCTGCAGTTCGCGGCTGATCCACTTGGCGGGCACGTCAAAGGCAGGCTCGCGAGTCGCTTCTCCCGGCAGGTTCGGAACGCCGTTGTCAGAGCTGATGGCCAGCAGCATCCCTTGGCGCATCTCCCAGCGGGCGATCTCCACGCCGCGCAGCTGCACGACGTACTCGCCTTCGCGCAAGGATAGATTATCGGTGATGTGAATGGACGGCACCATGAATCCGAGCTGCTGTGCGAGGTTCTTGCGCAGGGCCTTCACTCGGGTCAGGAACTGGCCGCCCTGCTTGGCATCCACCAGGGGCACCAGGCCGAGGCCTACCTCGAGCGTCAACTCATCGAGTTTCAGCACCGCATCCATGCCCTCGACGCCAGCCGCAGCGGGAGAAGCGCCCGGCTTCACGGACAAGGCCGTCGACGTCTCGACCTCCGTGTCCTCGGGCGCGCGTTCGGTCTTCATCCGGTAGGCGGCGTACATCAGGGCGCCCGCCACGGCGAAGAACGGAAGCTTGGGCAGCCCGGGGATCAGCCCGAGGGCCGCCAACACGCCGCCGCCAATCCACATTAGCCGCGGACTGCCAAGGATCTGCCGGCGCACGTTGACGCCCAGCGATTCTTTCGAGGCAGCGCGCGTGACTACGATGCCGCCGGCGACCGAGACCAGCAGCGACGGCAGGATCGAGACGAGGCCGTCGCCGACCGTCAAGATGGTGTACGTCTTGAGCGCTTCCTGGAACGGAATGCCTTGCTGGAAGACGCCGATCAGAAAGCCGGCGATGATGTTGATCGCCATGACGAGGATCGTCGCCAGCGAGTCACGCTGCGAGAAGCGCGCCGCACCGTCCATCGCGCCGCAGAATTCAGCTTCGCGGGAGACGCTTTCGCGCCGCTTGCGTGCCTGCTGCTCCGTAATGAGGCCGGCGTTGAGGTCCGCGTCGATGGCCATCTGCTTGCCGGGCATGGCGTCTAGCGTGAAGCGCGCCGTGACTTCCGCGGTGCGCACCGCGCCATGGCTTACGACCAGGTATTGGATGGCGATGAGGGCAAGGAACAAGACGAAGCCGACGATATAATTCCCGCCGACTACGAACTGGCCGAACGCCTCGATGACCTTGCCGGCGGCTGCCGAGCCTTCGTTGCCGTGCAGGAGAATGCGCCGCGTGCTGGCCAGGTCAAGCGAGAGCCGCAGCAAGGTGAGCAGCAGCAAGAGACTGGGGAAGACCGAGAACTCGACCGGCTTGAGAATCTGCACGGCGGTGAGCAACACCAGGACCGAGGCGGTGATACTGACGGTCAGCAGCAGGTCGAGCAGGATGCTTGGCAAGGGCACCAGCATCACGAAGACCATGGACACCGCGGCTACTGGAATGACCCACTCGCCGGAGCGTGCCAGCCTCGCGACCCAACCTTCCTGCTTCTTCGTTGCCGTCATTGGATGACCTCTCCGGAGGCGTTACGGTTGCGGCGCATGGCTTCCTGCTTGCGCACTTCGGCCTGGGCGCGGAAGACGATGACCAGGATGTCGGCGACGGCCTGGTAGAGCGTCGACGGGATGGCCTGGCCGACCTCGACCGTTTTGTAGAGCGCCTGCGCCAGCGGCTTGTTTTCAAGCACGGTAATGCCGTGCTCGGCGGCCTGCGCCTTAATCTCCTGAGCGAGGAGATTCATGCCCTTGGCCACTACGACCGGCGCGCCCATGTCCGGCGTGTACTGCAGCGCCACCGCATAGTGGGTCGGATTGGTGACGACCACGGTTGCGGTCTTGGCGGCGGCCAGTGCCTGCTTTTTGCGCATGCGCCGCTGCAGCCGGCGGATGCGGCCCTTGATCTGCGGATTGCCGTCGGTCTGCTTGCCCTCTTCCTTGACCTCTTC
>CAXUEE010000037.1:0-3452 GCA_964249905.1 uncultured Acidobacteriaceae bacterium | reverse complement strand
GGTCATCTTGAGGTCGCCTTCCATCTTGAACCAGGTCAGGAAGTAGTCGACTCCCGACCATGCGATCAGCACCAGGCAGGACTTCCAGCCGACCTCGAACATCATCCCGCTCACGATCTCGGTGAGCTGGCGCAGGCCGAAGGCAGACGCTTGCACCAGCACGCCCCAGTGCGCATGTAGACTGTTTTCGCCGATCCAGGCGATGGCCGCAAACGGGAGCAGTGACTTCAGGAGATTGTTGAGGCCGGCCGCTGAAAAGATCTGGCCGACTTTACTCGCAGGATTGAAGCGCTCGAATTTGAGCGACAAGGCTTGCGGGGCGACGCTGAAGCCGCCCTGCGCCAGCGCGGCCGCCACCGAAACGACCATGGCCGTCAGCAGCACCGGCACAATCCAGCGGAAGACCTCGACCGCGCTCCAGAAGAGCATCGGTCCGTTGCTGTCGAAGCTGCCGGTTGCGGCGGTGTCCAGCATGTTGCGGTAGAAGGTGGTCCAGTGGGTGATGGCTCCCTTGGACATGACGGCCAGCGCGGCGGCGGCGCCCACCATGGCGAGCACGCTGGGCAGTTCGCGCGAGCGGGCGACCTGCCCTTGTTCGCGGGCCTTCTGCCGCCGTTTCCCGGTTGCCCGTTCTGTTTTGCTCGAATCCGCCATGGGTCCCTATCGTGCTCTAATGTGCCAAATGCAGCAGCCGGTCGGCATACGCCGTCGACTGCAAGAAGAGAGTGCGAAACATGTCCGGCCAGTACTTCAGCGAGACGAAAAGAATGCTGAGCCCTAGCAGGCTTTTGATCGCGGGGCCGAGCACGATCAGCGGAAGCTGGGAGGAAGCCTTGCCGAGCAGGCCGAGCACCACGTCCGTGACCAGCGTGGCCGAGAGCACGGGCGCAGCGATCTGCACGCCGGTGACCAGGATCGCGGTGCCTGCGCCGAACAGAGCCACCATGAAGGGCTGGGTGAGCCGCAAGCCTCCCGGCGGAAGATAAGCGAAGCTGTTGCCGATCGCGCGCAGGAGCCAGAGGTGCACGTCCAGGCGAAGAAAGATCAGCATGGCGATGGACTGCTGGAACATGGCGACGACGGTGGTATCCACCTGCGTGTTGGGGTCGAGGATGTTGATCAGCGAGTAGCCCATCTGGATGCTGAGCACCTGCCCTGCCATCTGCACGGCTTCAAAGACAACCGACGAAGCGATGCCGACCGCCACGCCGACCAGCAGCTCCCGGAAGACGAGCAGCGGCCACTCGGCGAGTGCAAGATGCGGCCAGCTGCGAGAAAGCACGGGGTACATCAGGAAGGTGAGCGCGAGTGCGAGCACCGCCTTGATCCGCGCCGGAATGACGCCGCTGCCCAGAAAGGGCGCGAACAGCAGCAGGCCCGAGATCCGGACGCCGATGGCCAGCAGAGCCTCGATCACATCCCCGAACGGAATCTCCGTCACTCGATCACCTTGTGGAAGTCCGAGAACATGTGCAGCGTGTAGGTGATCAGGTGGCGCCACATCCAGGGCATCATGATGAAGAGCGCGGTGCCGGTCGCAAGCAGGCGGGGTACCGTCGAGAGCGTCTGGTCCTGCAGCGACGTGAGCACCTGCACCACGTTCACCAGCAGACTGACGGCGATGGCGACCACCAGGATGGGACCGACCAGGATGATGACCTCTTCGAGCATCAACCGGCCCATGGCAACCACTGCATCGGCGCCCATTATTGAAAACTCCTCATCAGCGAGCTGATCAAGAGGTGCCAGCCATCGACCATCAGAAACAGCAGCAGCTTGAGCGGTGTCGAGATGACGACCGGCGGCAGCTGCATCATGCCGACCGACGTCGTAATGGAGGCGACCACCATGTCCACGACCAGAAACGGCAGGAACAATACCGTACCGATTTGGAAGCCGGTTTTGAGCTCGGACAAGATGTAGGCAGGAAGCATGACCCGGAAGGAGAGATCCTGCACGGTATGCGGCCGGGGCTCCTTGGCGAGATCGAGAAACAGGGCGGCATCCTTTTCGCGGACGTAGTGCGCCATGAACAGCCGCATGGGTCCGCTTGCCACTTCGAGTGCCCTGAGCGGCGTAATCTTGCCTGCCTCGAGCGGCACCACCGCAGTGTCGTAGATGACCGCTCCTACCGGCTGCATGAGAAAGAAGGTCAGGATCATGGACAGGCCGATGAGCGTCTGGTTCGAGGGCGTAGTCTGCAGACCGAGGGCCTGACGCAGAAAGTGGAACACGATCAGGAGGCGCGCAAAGGGCGTGATGCACAGCAGGATCGAGGGAATCAGCGAGAGGAAGGTTAATAGGACGACGATCGTCCACGGTGCGGACGAGCCGCCGAGTCCGGTGATCTGCACGCCGTTCGGAGATGCGGCGGCGACACTGGCCGGCGCCGGCGGAGTGAGCGGCACCTGCAAGAGAGCCAGGCCAAGCGTCATTGCGGAGCCGATCACGAGCGCATCTCCCGCTGGGCACGCATGGGGAGAGCTTTCGGCCCGTGATCCTCAAGTCTGCTCAGCAATTGAACATTTCCGGAAGATCCACCGATAAGGTACTGGGTGCCGTCCACCTCGATGATCGAGACAAAGCGCTTCTCTCCGAGTGAGAGCGTTTCAGCGAGGTGAAGGCGGCGTGCGGCAAAGTGCGATGAGCGCTTCCGCTCGAGCCACGCCCACAGAGCACGCACCTGCGTTGCCGCGGCTTGCCCATGTTCGGTTAGGAGGTGCGCCAGCGTGCGGCTCGAGGCTCGCGGCGTGGGCGTAAAGGTGCGGCGCCGAATCGTGATCTCGCCGGAGCGCATGACAGCTTGCCATTCGCTCATACGAGGTCCGTGATGCGCGCCGCCAGGCGCTCGCCGACGACTTCGAATTCGGTCCATGCCATCAGGACCCCGTTGACCCGCAGCGGAAGATCGGTGCTCTGGTGGCATGCGGTCTCGACCAGCGATCCCGGCTTCAGCTTCAACAGCGTGTCCACGGTGAAGCCGACCACCGGAATCTCAAGGCCCAGCATGCAGGGCAGCCAGGGGAGTACCTGCTCGGCAGTGGCGCCGCGCGCAGCAGCAAGGGTAGCCGTCGCTTGGGTTTCAGATGGAACGGGGATGGAGGTCGAAGTTCCCACAAAGGCCTCGTGTGCCGCGATCGCGGAGTTCTTCCCTGTTCGAGCCACCGCAGCAGCGAGGCGCGAAACAGAGAGTTACCAGGATCAATGCAAGCCGGGGGCCAAACAACTGGCTGAGGCGTCCCCCTTCGGCGTCACACGCCCGGGACCGCACACGTGCGCTCTGCACCGATATCTGTGCACAGGTCAGTCTTTGACCGCAGAACAGGAGAGGGATGAGAAACGGTGAGAGACAGTGCCCTGCCGCCCGGGCTTGCGCAGCGCCCGCTGCCTCTCATCCCCTGCTCATAAAAGAACCACCTGGATTTAGGTGCTGATCATCTGGATGACCGTCT
>CAXUEE010000036.1:16887-21385 GCA_964249905.1 uncultured Acidobacteriaceae bacterium | reverse complement strand
GAGTGCCTCCACTGGCGGTCCCGAGCATGTCCGAAATGCGGCCCGCCCAACCCGTTGTATTGGTGGAAACACCGTCTCCGTTCTGCCACAAGACCTGCTGGTCGTTATGCGAAAAAAGATTTTGCGGCAGCGTGGCTGTTCCCGCCTGAAACTGTGCCACGGTCAAGGGTTGGACGAGGGTACCGACGTTGGCCAGCAGAGCCGCCGATCCGTTGTTGAAGGCCGCCTGGAGGTTGGGCATGTTCGGGTTCAGGGCGAGAGACGCCTGCCCATTCAAGGCAAGCAGGCCACCCTGCGGAATGGCCAGCGGGCCCCGCAGAGCCGCGTAATTGGCATAGTCAGCGGAAGCGGCAGGGATGAGCATGTTGTTGGCATCGTTGCCGCCGTAGAGAAAAATGCAGACCAGTGCTTTGTAGTCCGGGCTAGTCTGGGCAAGAGCCGCCAGGGAGCCGACCGGACGAAGTCCCATCAAATTGCCGGCAGCCGCCAGGGAAGCATATTTAATGAAGGAGCGACGGGTGGGGAGGGTCAACGGGGAGCCTTTCAACGAATAATTTTGTATTGCGTGGAGGTGATGACCAGGTACATCGCCATGCGCACCTGTTCAACAGGATCAGACACACTGGAGATCGCGTTCAGGATGCTGCTGCGCATCTGGCTCGACATCTGGTTATGGAGAAAGACCCGTGAAAGCTCGTCCATCAGCGCATTGGGGTCAGGGGTAAGCAACGACGCCCAATAGCCTGTGAAGTCGATATTGAAGTTCCCAATCCAATCGGAAAAGACGATCGCATCACCGACGTTTAGCCGGGACAGGGCGGAGGCAGTCTGTTCCAGTTGAAACTCCGGAGCGAAGCTGCTGGTTCCGGGAAGTTGATAGCTCGGGGTGAAAAAATTAAAGACGCTTGGAGACGATTGCGGTTCCTGGCCGAGGCTGATGGCGGAGACGTCGGCGAACGTGTACGTGGTGAGATCGGACGTGGCCGGAGTGGCGGACAACCCTCGCAACGCACCGGCTATCCAGAGGATAGGTTCGCGCAGATGCCCTAAGTTCGGATTTACGTAGCCATCGTCTCCGGCGCGAGCCTCGGGGTCAAGCAGGATGGCACGGGTCACGGCCTGCATGTCGCCGCGCACGCCCTGACCATTGTCGACAAACACTGTTGCGACGCGGGCCACGTAGTCGGTTGAGGGATTGCTGGTCACAAGATGTTGAATGAGCTGCTTGCAAACAAAGGGCGGCAAGCTTGGATGTTGAAACAGGTTCTGCAGAGCCCCTTCAAGATCCTGCTCCGCTGTTTGTCCGGCCGGCAGAGTCACGCCGCTGAGCAGGGGTTTCGCGGCTGTGTCATGGAAATCTTCGATGGGCACCATAGAAGCATTAAAGGTGGGCACCCAATTGACGCCGTTGCTTGCGCTTGCCCCCGGGCTCGGATATGTCCAGCCCGTGTAGGCCCGGGCGAAACCATCTACCTGGGCTTGCGTGTAGTTCGGAATCGTGTTTCCGGAGCTGTCCAGAATGGGAGTGCCGTCGTTGTATAAGCTCGACGTGCCGATCGAGAAAAGCTGCATCATCTCGCGGGCAAAGTTTTGATTGGCAATCGCGCCGTTGGCAGGCTTCAAGCTGTTTACCATGTTTAGATAGCTCCCCATGGCGGGCGTAAGCGTCACGTCCTTCATCAGCGTGTACCAGTTGGAGAAAGCGTCGGCGCTCAAGACATTGAGGTATTGAGGCATGCCGTAAGGGCTCACCTCTTGCGAAGAAACAACCCACATCTCGCTCAGGGCGAGGGCGACGCGCTGGCGCAGCTGGTCGGGGCCATAAAGAGCCGTTCCCCACCAGAAATAACGGATGCAGGAGTTCAGATCAGCACAGTAGTTTGGAGTCTGGCCGGTGAAGGCCGGCACAAGCGTCGGCGCGGTCGCAAACTGTTGATCAAGAAAAGCAGAAAAGCCGCTTTGCTGCACTTGGGTAATCAGCGTTTCGGTAGGGCCAAAGGTCGACTGATCGAGGAGCCGTGTCGTTGCGGTAACAGAAGGCACAGCGCTGGTAAACCCGATAGTCGCAACGGCGGAGAAGGTACTGTCCGGACCCGTATTTTCTATCTGCACAGTAATTTGTGACTGTGCAGGCGTGGGGAGGGTCGCCTGGAGATCACCGAGAGACACCTGGGTGGTTGGAACAGGATTTCCATTCACTAACAGCAATGGATAAAGATTCAAGCCGGTACTTTGTACATCTAACAGGTAACTTGTACCCACTACCGAGGTCGTTGCTGTAGCCGAGGTAATGCTCGGCGTTGGTTGAGCGAGTGTAACTTGTAGCATACCGTTACTATAAAGCGGTGAGCTTACAGATGCGGTTACTATTAGTACAAATTGACTAGGTACTACCGATGGTGCCTGATAGACCCCAGACGACGAGATCATGCCGATAGAGGTCGAGCTACCGCTCGAAGTTACGGACCAGGTGATGCTGGTTCCGGCCGGAAGCGGGGTACTCACGGAGTAGGTGGCCCTTGTCCCGATCAGAAGCGCGCTAGGACCTTGAACAACCAGGGGAGTGACGACGGGGTTCGTTGCACCGGCCGCAGGCGTGACCACAGTTGCCGCGGCCGTGGATGCAAACGGACCTGCGCTTGCTCCGCAACCTGTAAGAAAGAGAGACAGGATGGCGCCGCAGATTACGCTTGCCAGCGAGAGCACTTTTACCGGGAACGAGAGCTTCGAACGAGGCCAGGTCATGCCTCTCAAAAGTAAGTGGAAGCCATGGTGCAGTTGCATCCCACCCGAGTTGTACTCTGCGCGTTCGTCACCGTTCTAGGAACATCTGGGGAGAAGCTGGAGTATTCCAGCTTCTCCCCAGATGCATTTACCTGGAAAAAGAGAAGAACTACCTCACTAGTTCGGGTAAGGAGAAGGTCCAGTCTCAAGCAGTATAGGTTGATTGCCGACGGTGATCGCCGATCCGTTCAACGGTGTCAGGACTCCACTGATGTCGCGAAACTGCTGAAAGATGGAAGCGGGCGTGTATGGAACAGGATTGATTGAGTTCCAGACAACACGGCCGCGATAGCCTCCCGAGCGTGTCAGGTCGCAGGTATAGGTGCCCGTCGAGTCAGACGCACACGCAGAGGCCAGATCCGCCCCGAGAAGCCAGTTCTTCGCCTGACCATACGCCACCCCGGCGGGCAGGATCCCGCTGCCTGGGTCCCATAGCGCGCCGTAGACCCCGCCGTCGTATTCGTACCAGATAAAGCGGTCGACTCCGAGCGACCAGTGCAGCAGGTAATACTTCATCAGGAAGGCAGCTTCTACGTTGAGATCGGTGGGCGGGTTGTAGGCGTACCAATCCGCCTCGGTATCCCACAGAGGCTTCGAGGCGACGTTG
Organism: uncultured Acidobacteriaceae bacterium; assembly: GCA_964249905.1. GTDB lineage: Bacteria > Acidobacteriota > Terriglobia > Terriglobales > Acidobacteriaceae > Edaphobacter. Next base: position 17,994 of record CAXUEE010000036.1, on the reverse strand, counting down.
TTGGCGCTCATAACGGCACGGAGGTTTGCGATCACCGGAATCAGATCTTCCGCAAGTCCGCTCCAGTAACCATGGAAGGCCAGGATATCGACATAATTGCCGCCCCCGGCTTGTAGGAATGCATTCATCCACTGCGGGCCCAGGCCGCCCACTGGAGAGGGCGACAGGATGATGGCCGACGGGTCGATACTCTTGATAATCTGCTGCGCATGCTGGGCAAGCGTGATCATCGTCGGGATGTCGCCGCAATAATAGGCCGGGTCCTGCGGCTCATTCCAGAGCTCCCACATATGCACTCTGCCCAGCGTATGGGTAACAATCGCGGTGAGATAGTTGTCCCAGTCTTGTACGTTGGCCGGTGGAGCGCACGTGCCCGGTCCGCCGGCGCCGGAAGCGTTCGGTTGAGACGACGCCCATTGCGGAGTGCGTCCCAAGGTATAAACCACGTCTGCGTTGCTGTTGGCCGCATTGTAGGCAAGCCAGTTGTCCAGCGGGGTGAAGTTGTACGTTCCGGGAGCTGGGTTGAGGCTGCCCCAATCGAGTGCCGGGTACACGTCCCACGACCGAGTCGTCCCGAAGGTGTAGGGCATGTTCAACGTTTCGTACTGCGGCTTGTTGATAGACATGCCGAAGTAGGTCGCCGGCACGGGGTTGGTTGAGGAGCTCACACCGAGGCTGGCGGAGGCATAACCTGAGGCGCTGGCAAGCAGCGAAGCGGCACCCGGAGTGACCGAAGTGTAGGTGTAGGAGCCGCTGGAAGCGCCGGCGCTCACCGTTACAGTCGCCGGAGAAACGCTGATGGTCCCTGGCGCGGAGGAAGCAAGGTTGACCGTGACGCCGGCGGCCGGCGCGGCTTGGCCCAGAGTGAAGGTGGAGGTCACCGTGTGTCCGACCGTAAGCGGGGACGCGGAGGCGTTCAGGGTAATCGCGGGCGCACCAACGCTGAAGGAGGCACTGGACACGGGACTAAAGCCGGTGGAGGCGGCCGAGAGCACGTAGCCGCTGCCGGGAGTGGCAATGGACAGGGAAGGGAACGAGGCTACCCCGTTGCTGAAGGACGCGATCGTCGTTCCCGACAGGCTTCCCGCACCCGCGGCGAGCGCCAGG
>CAXUEE010000036.1:13195-16877 GCA_964249905.1 uncultured Acidobacteriaceae bacterium | reverse complement strand
CAATCGCTCCGAAGCTGTTCTCTGCGGCAACCTGCACGGCCGGCGTGATAGAGGCACTGGCCGGAGTGGAGGTGGGCTGGGCAAAAAACACGAGATGCAGGGGAGCGATGGTGAACACGGCAGAGGCCACCGGGCTGGAGAGCGTATTCGCAATCGCGATTGCGTTCACGGTCCCTGCAGCGGGTAAGAGAAAAGGACCGGTGTAGAGGGTTGACGCCGCGGACGGAAGAGACCCGTCCAGCGTGTAGTAGAGCGACGCGCCAGGGGCTGCGTCGGAGATTCCGATTGTCGGCGGGGACGAGTAGCTGCCGGCTGCGGGACTGATCTGCGGAGCGGCCGGAGGATTCAGGATGGTCAGCGTCCAGTCCGGCGGAGTAACGGCCATCATCGGCTGGAAGGGGCTTTGGCCGGGAACAAGGTTGATGAGGTTGGACGGGGCGCCTGTAGGATTCTTGGCGAGCTGAAGTGCTGCGGAGATGGTGTCCGTAGGGGGTGAGCCTCCTGCCGGAGTGGTGGCCGTGAACAGCGATCCACACACGCTGCCGTCCCCGGCGACTCCCCCTCCGGAGTTGACGCAGCCGGCGATCAGGTTGGCCAGGGTGTTGAGCTTCGAGACCGGCGCAAGACTGCCGGCCGGAAGGCTGGGACCGGGTGCAGTGCCATTCGCGATGCTGACCAGCTCGTACACAATGGAGCGGTCCGACGTGAACTGCGTACCGTTCGCCGTTCCGATCTGGGCGGCGGACTTCATGTAGTTTGCTAGCGGCCAGATGGAGCCGATGGTTGTGACCTCGTTGATTTGAACAAAAGTGGAGTCGGTCAGTAAGCCGCAAGGGCCAAGCGCGGACATCAGGCTGAGCGCCGGATTGGTGACACCGGTTCCGAACCCCGGATTGCCGCCTGTAGCGACAAGATAAACCTCGCTCGAGGCGGACGGGCAGACATAGGACGAAAGGTCAAAGGATCCATACGCATCCGACGTGGCAGGCTGGGCCAGCAGAGCCGTGGCGGCCGATCCATTTCCGCCTGCGCCGACGGCATAAAGCTGCAGCGAGGCGCCGGCGATAGGCTGCTGGCCTCCATGAACCTTGCCGCTGAAGTGCGCTCCTGCGGTGGAGGCGGCTGGCGTAAGAGAAGACGAGCTGCAGCCGCCTAAAGCGAGGGCGAAAGCTGCGGCGCCCAAGGTAAGCGTGGATAGCTGCAATGTGGTGCTGGAGTATTTTTTTAAAGATGTGCAAAAGGAGATTGCGAACATGGCAAGGACCTCAGGTCCAAACTCTCTTAGCCAGCCGGAAGCTTCAATTGCACGGACGTATCTCTGTCAAAACTGAAAATGTAGGTAATTTTTGCAAACGTGTAGACAAGCACGACGGGACGTGTATGGCAGTACACCGAACAACTCATTTTGTGAACGTTCGTGTCTGTTGGGATCCCACATTGGTAGGAGAAGAATGAGGGGAAACGGGCGCGCAAGAAGAAAGACCGAAACGGAACGAGGCAGGATCTTTTCTTGCTCCGGCTAATCGGGTGAGATAGCATGTTAGTCAGAGCAAGTGAAGCAGCGTTGGGCGGGCAGTAGCTTTCGCTCTTGTGAACCGGTCTATCTCGGAGTCGGTGAGTTGCTAGTTAGGTAGCCACAAGAACCAGGTAGCCACGAGGAACGAGGATGGCGAGTTTACCTGCAGTGCAAGAGAATCGGCTGACTGCGAGTCCCGGTCCGCCTCCCCCGGAGCCTGTCGGCATTCGCGACCTGGCGCTGATTCTTCTCAGGCGTCGGCCCATGATTCTAGGTTGCTTGCTTGGCGGACTGTTGCTGGGCGTACTTGCGGTTGCCGTAACCAAACGTGTTTACCAGGCACAGGCCACGATTCAATTACTGAAGCAGGCTTCGACCGGATCCTTGTCCACCTCCGCTCCTTCGGACGCTGTGTCAAGCGATGCGCTGGACTTCAACCTGACCTTGCAGACCCAGGTGGATGTCTTGAAGTCGGACGCCATTGCGTTAGCCGTCATCCATGAGCTCGACCTTGAAAGAAAAGATCCGGACTTCGCCTTCCACTCTACGCGCCACCCACTCACGGCTCAGGAGGCGAACGAGCCGCTCGCTTCTTCTCCGCGGCGTACGGCGAATGTTCTTCGCATCTTCAAGAAGCGTCTGCATGTGGACGCAGTCGGCGGGACAAGACTGATCACAGTGGCTTTTGATGACTCCAGCCCGGAGCTGGCCGCGCAGGTCGTGAACACGGTCGTCCAGGAGTTTGCTGACTATAACTTCAGCCTTCGTTTCAAGGCGACTTCGCAGGCGACCGACTGGCTCGAGACGAAGCTGCGCGGGATGAAGACGGAGATGGAACACTCGCGCGAGGGGGTTGCCGCGCTGCAGCGCGAATCCGGCATCTACGGACCGGACGAAACCCACAACGTCATCACGGCGCGACTGGAGCAGCTGAATACGGAGCTGGTGAATGCCGAAGCGACCCTGGTCGTCAAGGAGGCGGTGGCGCGGGCGGCCGCGAGCGGCAATCCAGATCTGGTGGCAGGCCTGGTCGACACTGGAACCAACTCCGGCGGCCTCAATCCAACGCTGACCCTGCTGCAGAACCTCCGCCAGCAGGAGAGTGAGGCCCAGGCCAATCTTTCGGCGCTGACGGCTAAATTCGGCGCAAGCTACCCGCGCGTGATGGAAGCGCGAAACCGGCTGGAAGCGATTCAGCGTACGACCGAGGCCGAAAATACCAAGATGCGCTACCGCGCCCAGGCGGAATACCAGATTGCCAAAAGGGTTCGCGACGCCGCCCAGAGTTCGCTCGATGAACAGAAGCGCCAGGCTTCCGAGCTGAACGATCGCTCCATCGACTACGAGCTGGCCAAGCGGGATGCCGATGCCAAGGACACGCTTTATCAGCAGCTGACGACCAAGTTGACCGAGGCGCAGGTCTTCAGTGGTCTTCGCGCCAGCGAGGTCAATCTCGTGGACCCGGCGCAGGTGCCGGACAAGGCGGCCAAGCCGGCCATTCCGCTCTATGTTGCAGGGGGCGCAGCCGGCGGACTGCTACTGGGCCTCCTGCTGGCCTTTCTGCTCGACGCTTTAGACCAAACCCTGCGGGATCCGGTGGAGGTGGAGCGCGCTACCGGAGTCTCCCTGCTTGGCGTTGTCCCGCGAGGACAGCTGAAGGGTTCGGTGCACGCTCCAGATCGGCCCAAGCCAACCTCCGGGCCGACTCGCTTCTATCAAGCCACGGCGCTCGATCCGGATTCGCGTATCGGGGAGAGCTTTCGATCCATCCGCACCTCGATCCTGCGCAGCTCGTCGTCGGCCCACCTCCAGGTGACCCGTCCCTCGCCGGAAGACGGCAAAGCGTTCACCGCACTCAATCTTGCGACGGTTCTGGCCCAGGCTGGGCGGCGGGTGTTGCTGGTGGATGCCGACACACGCCGCGGCAAGATCTCGGAGTACCTGGGAATGAGCGATGCGCAGGAAGGGGTAAGCACCATCATGAGCCGGGGCAAGCTTTCCGAATATCTCGATCGCGGCAAGGGCCAGGAGAAGGTCGGCTTGCTCCTCAGCTCCAGCCCTCAGCACAGCGGCGCGAGATCCTCCCCCGTGCTGCCCGATGCCTTTGTTTTGCCTCGCGGACCGCGCCGGGTAGACTCGGCGGAGTTGGCCTCCTCGGCTGAGATG
>CAXUEE010000036.1:5866-13149 GCA_964249905.1 uncultured Acidobacteriaceae bacterium | reverse complement strand
ACTACATCGTGATCAACACACCTCCTCTCTTGCCGGTGGTGGATGCGCTGGCGATCTCGCGCATTGCGGATCTGACGCTGGTCGTTCTGCGTTTTGGAAAGACGACCAAAGCCGCTCTCAACCAGAGTTTACGTTTGCTGCGGGGAAGCCCTCATGGTGAGATCGGATTTATTCTCAATAGCATGGACCCGAAAGGACCGGACTTTACCGGCCGTGCCGGAGACGAGGCCTACAGTTATGTGGAGGACTAAGTACGGCGGCCCGCGGTGCGCACCAGTCTCGAAGCACACCTTCTGGTTCCTCTTTGTTTTTGGTCTGCTCCTCTCCACGGCGCTTGCGTCTGGGCAGAGCTCAGAGCCCTCAGCCAGTGCAACACAGCCCTCAGCCAGTGCAACACAGCCCTCAGCCAGTGCGCCGGCACTCCCGTCGCCAGCGGCCGCGATGCAGAGTCCGGATGCGGTCGTCGGCGCCGGAGACCTGCTGGAGCTGAGTGTCTTTGACGTGCCTGAGCTCTCGAAGTCGGTGCGGGTAACCGGCAACGGAGAGCTCGATCTGCCGCTCATCGGCAAGATGCAGGCCTCAGGGAAATCCGCAGCGGCGCTGGCCGCGCTCATCGCAGACCGCTACCGGAAAGGGAACCTGGTGCTTGACCCGCAGGTGACGATTCGGATCCTTGAGTTTGCAACTCAGGGCATCACCATCAGCGGCGAGGTGCAGCATCCCGGGGTCTACCCTGACTTTGGGCCAAAGTCGTTGAGCGATGTACTCGCGCAGGCCGGCGGCATGACGTCGCAGGCAGACACGCATGTGCAGATCATGCATCGGTCGGCGCACACGGAGCAATCCGTGCGGATGCCGCTGGAGGGTATCCGGACCAGCGCCGATGAGAACACGCCCGTGTATCCGGGAGACTCGATCTACGTGCCGCGCGCCGGCATCGTCTATGTTCTTGGAGACGTCACGCGTCCCGGCGGCATTGTCATGCGCAACGGCCAGCTGACGGTGCTGGAAGCGCTCTCCGAATCGCAGGGACTCAAGCAAACCGCGAAGCTGCAGGATGCGTTCATCCTGAGAAAACAAGGAGAGTCCTATGCGCGCATCGACGTGCCGCTGAAGCATTACCTCAAGGGAGAACAGGGCGATCTCGCCCTCCGCGGCGGGGACGTGCTGGTCGTGCCTGCAAGCGGCGCAAAGGTATTCTGGCGAGACACTTCGGGCATCCTCGCCTCGCTGGGCGGAGCCGCGCTCTACGCAACAGCAGTCCACTAAAGTCCAGCAACGCCGGGAAGTTCACGCCCCGACGGTCCAAGGCGGTCAAGGGAGAAGGAGATGAAAGCGCTTTTCTTACGCTTGGCCGCAATCCTGATGCTTCTGCTTTGCTCCCAGGTGATCTACGGCGTCTTCCATCCGACGCAAACCGAGATGTCGCTGGATGCGTCGCCCGATCTTTCACCGGTCACCAGTGTCGTCAGCTTTGGCATCTACGCGCTGGCTGCACTGGCGCTTCTGTTCTATCTGCGTGCTTTACCGGCCATGCTGAGGAATGCGGGCATGGTGCTTTGGCTTCCGCTGCTTGCGCTTGCCTCCGTCGCCTGGAGCCAGGATCCTTCCATCACGCTCCGCCGAGCGGTAGTGCTGCTGGTTGTCTCCACTATCGGTGCTTGTTTCGGTGCGATTTACAGCGTGCAGGAACTCACCAAGCTGGTGACGATTACGGCCTTCCTGATCTGTGTTGCCACCCTTCTTTTAGCTCCGGTGGCGCCCGGTATTGTGCGGGACAGTGTAAACACAGGCGCATGGAAAGGTTTGTTTACCCATAAGAACGCGCAAGGCGTGTTTATGGCGCTGGCGTTGGTGAGCGCCGTGCATTCGAGGTTCGAGCAGTACCCCTGGTTCCGGTACGCAACTATTTTCCTCACCGGTTTGCTTCTGCTGCTCTCGCGCTCGGCCACCTCTCTGCTTGCGGCGCTGATCACCTTTGCAGTTCTTCCTCTGTGGAAGCTTACGCGTGTGCCCATCCGGCAGGTGGTGCTGGCGCTGGCGGGCTTCGCGGTGATAGCCGGCGCGGCCGCGTTCGTGCTCGGTCACTATTCGACCGAGCTTGCCGGGGTCTTCGGGAAAGATACGACCCTGACCGGACGAACCGAGCTCTGGGCCCTCATCCTCCAATCCATTGCGCGGCGGCCTATCCTCGGCTACGGGTACAACGCGTTCTGGCTGGGCATGAAAGGCGAGTCGCTGTCCATCATCGCGGCCAGCGGCTGGGTGGTCTATCACGCGCACAACGGCCTGCTCGATGTGCTTCTCGGGTTGGGCGTGGTAGGGGGTGCCTTGTTCCTCTTCACCTACCTCAAAATGATCGGGATGATCATCTCGCACACCCGCAGATCCGGATCGACCATGGGTGAGCTTTGGCCTGCCTCGTTCCTCGTCTTGCTCACGGTTATCAACTGCACGGAGAGTCTGCTGCTTAGCGCAAACACCATCTTTTGGCTGCTATATGTGGCCATCTATGCCAACATCGCGCAGCGTACGGCATTCACCACGGCGGCCCAAAGCGCCGCGCCGGCCCTCTCAACTCTGACCCAGATGGAGCCGCAGAGTCATAGAATCTGAACGAGGTGCACCATCGAGACGCCGGTTCCCGAGATCAAGAAACCCTCGGAAGTAGGGATGAAGCATCGAACCATCGAGCTGGATTTTGCCCGCGGCATGGCGGTGCTGCTGGTCATGGGCTATCACTTCAAGACGGTGGCGACCAGCTTCTTTCTATGGCGCGCCATCGAGGATCCCCTCAAGGCCTTCGGCGCCACCGGCGTCGATATGTTCTTCGTGCTGAGCGGCTTTCTGGTAGGCGGCCTGCTGCTGCACGAATATCGCAAGCGTGGCAGTGTCCGCGTCGGCAGATTCCTGGCCCGGCGTGCGTTCAAAATCTTTCCCGCATATTACGGCTATCTGCTCTTCCAGATCGTCAGCCGCCATTTCCCGCTGCACACCTTTCTGCTGCAGAACCTTTTGCAACTGCAGAACTACACCGGCTCCTCCATCTCGCACTCGTGGACCGTGTCGCTCGAAATTCACTTCTACCTCCTGCTTGCCTTGGCAATGGGATGGATGGCCTCTCGCCGGCTGCGTCCGCGGACACTTCTGATCGTGTTCGCTTCTGCAGCCGCCGCGTCCTTTCTATCGCGCGCCATCACGATCTCCCTCGGCCACCCGAACGCGGCTCTCTTCTTCACCCATAACCGCCTGGATTCGCTGCTGTGCGGAGTTCTGCTGGCAACGCTTGCCTGCTTCTTTCCTGCGCGCTTTGAGGCGCTGAGCGACTGTAAGTGGCCGCTGCTTCTGATCGCTGGTCTGCTGGTCGTCTACTTGTACTTCGTCTATCCCCGGACGATGGTGGCTCCGGCGCCGGGCTGGGGTTATTTCGGTTCCACGATTCTCTATCTCGGCTACTCGGGTGTGCTGCTCTTCCTGATTCGCTACACCGGCCCACGCGGCGAACTCCCCATCTACAAGGGCATCGCCTGGATCGGAACTTACTCCTACGGAATCTATCTTTGGCATAACTCCGTGCGTCAGCCCTGTGCAAGCTTGGCCGCACATCTCCCCGCGCGAGTTCAGTGGCCTGCGCTATTTCTGATGCAGTATGCCTCCGCGATCCTCCTCGGAGCCCTCATGACCCGCCTGATCGAGTGGCCGTTCCTGCGCTATCGCGAGCATCTCCTTCCTCAGCCGGACACCAGGGTGGTGAGCAACTTCACCCATCCTGAATCCGCTTCCGGCCCTTACCCTGAGACAAGCGGTGCGCTCTCCGAGGGAACGCTTGAGCCGGCCGCGACCCGTCTCGCTTCCAGCGCCTCTTCCTCCGCGAATGTCGTCTGACGCAAGCAGGAGAAGACCCGATCAGCGAGAGAGGCGAGCAGTGAGGTGGAGCGGGCAAGCAACTTTACGCCGGAAATTCCTTGGCGCGCTGACAATCTTTGTCAGCGGCTCATCCGTCGCGTCGCCAGCCCGTGGCGCGATTCGCTCCGGCGAGTCGGATGCACCCACGCACAAAGCGTTCGCGGTGCTGGATGAAGGGTCATCCTGTACGGTTCGCGGCGTCGCCTATACCACCAGGCTCGACTGTGCCTTCGCCCACGCGCGTGATTGGAGCGAGCAGGCACAGCAGGCAGCCACAGTCGAACTGGCTTCCGGCATCTACGAAACCAAAACAGGCCTGCAGATGAGCGGCAATGGCGGACCGGCGGTCAACATCAAGGGCACCGGCAAAGGAGAGTTTCAGGGCGGCACCACCATCAAGCTGATTGCGCCGCTCACCACGGCGGTGCTGACCTATCCCTTTCTCAGTCCGGACCGGCAGTCCGGCTACTGGAGTGACCTGCACCTCGAGTCCTTCTCGATCGACGCAAACGGCAACGCGCCCATGTGCATGGATCTGTACGCCTTGCGCATCGCCCATCTTTCCGACCTTAGTTGCCTCGGCGCCACAGGGTCGCGCGCCTGGATCCGCATCGGCGGCTACAGCACCGAGATCGGAGGCACAGTTCCGAAGGGCCTGCAGGGGCTCGCCTTCCAGGTCATGGCCAGTGACATCTTCCTCTACAACGGCGGAGGACCGGGGGCCACCGTGCGGCCGCGCGTAGTCGACGGGCGTATTGCCGAGTACGTGATCGAGTCGGCCGGCCTCTACCGCAACCAGGCACGCGCTCCGGTTCTGCTCAAGGGGTCGACGGCCGGAGACGTCCCTTGCGCGGTAAGTCCGTCGGGGCTGGAGGCGCAGCTGGTCGAAGACGACGCGCACCCCGGCATGCGCAAGCTTCTCCGCATCACCTCCGCTACTTCCGGCTCGGGCTGCAAGAGTCTGCTGCATCTCGCCGTTCCGGACATGCCGCAGGCGCAGTACGGCTTCGAGATCGCCGCCACCGACTCCACCTTCTACGACCTGACCGACTGCAGTGTGGGCACCGTCGCGGCCATCACCGATCGCGGGAGCGATGGAACCGTCTTTTACCATCCGCACGGCTGGAACGTCACCGACATGATGGACGCCTGGGGACACGACTCCATTGTGGACGCCGAAATCGACTCCATCTACGAGTACGGCATCCGGGTCCGCTACGGAGAGTTCACCACGATTACGCGGCCATCGTTCGTCTATCTAAAAGATCCGGCCTATGACGCCTCTGGCGATTTCTTCCTGGATGAAGGATCCCGAAACACGCGCATCGTCGATCCCGTTTGTCTCAGCCGCCAGCCCAACCAGGGCTATGCGCGTTTCGCGTCCCGGGGTGGCGCGTTCTTGCCCGGCTACGGCTCCACACGGTGGCCGGAGGGCGAGTTCTGGCCGGGACCGAGGCCAATCGGTTTGGCGGTCGAGGGAGACCGGCCGTGCGGCCCCTATCCAAAGCTTGCGCCTGGGCTGTCGGTCCAGGACGGCTTCGGCCCCGGCGAGGCTGTGCGCGGGCGGGAGTTAGAGTGGTCTGCCACCAACCGCGGCACCACGGCGGCAACTCCGTTTCTCCTGGCGGTCTTGCCCGCATCGGCAGGAGCCCAGGACTCCGCCTCACTCCGCCTCACTCTGGCCGGAGGCCGGCTGGGTGCGATCCCGAGCGAAATTACTGCGACCCTGGTTCAGGGTTCTCCCTTCCACTCCAGCTGGCGCAGACCCGGGCAAAGCGAGCCGCCAAAACTGGCCCGGCTGCAGGCGTACCGGCAGCGGGACGGACGCGTGAACCTCTATGTCACCCTGGCCGCTCAGGCAAGCGTCACGGTCAAAATCGATCTCGTCTCGGATCCCGAAATTTTGCTCATACCGCAACCGCAACAGTTTGAACCCGCCGGCACGCTCCTCTTTGATTCCGGCGATCCCGCGAACTATCCTCCGGACGCCAGTCACTGACCGACAAATCGTCCAGTCTTGCAACAATCCCGAGAGCTCCCTTCTGCTGGGTTCAGCGAACGGTTATGCTGGAAGGGACCCCTTCTCTGTCGTTGGCCGATCGGTAGCTCCTCCCTCCCGATTCCGTGCCTGGTGCTGGTGCTTTCTACGGAGCGGTTCGCAGGAGTCTTCTATCCCGGTCAGCGTCATCATCCCGACCTACGGACGTGCGACTCTCTTGCGCCGTGCGATCGAGTCCGTGTTGCGGCAGACCTGGAAGGATCTGGAAATCGTTGTCGTCGTGGACGGCCACGATCCGGACTCGATCGCCGCGTTAGAAGCCATCCCCGATGCGCGGGTGCGCTGGATCGTGCTGCCCGGAGCTTCCGGAGGATCGCGCGCGCGCAACGCCGGGGTAGCTGCCGCGCATGGCGAATGGATCGCCTTCCTGGACGACGATGACGAGTGGCTTCCTCAGAAATTGGAGCTGCAGCGGAGCGCCGCGCTCCAAAGCCATGCTCTCCTTCCAGTCATCTCCACCCGCATTATCGTGCGCAGCGACGGAGGCGATCTGGAATGGCCGCGGCGCCTTCCCGCGGAAGGCGAGCCGATGAGCGAATACCTGTTCTGCCGCTCCGGGCTGTTCAGCGGAGACGGTCAGCTGCAAACCTCCGCCATCTTTACCCGCCGAGAACTGATGCTCGCCTGCCCCTTCAACCCGCATGTCCGCAAGCACGACGACACCGAATGGTATCTGACCGTGAGCGCCAGGCCGGACGTCCGCATCGTCGTTCTTCCGCAGGCGCTCACCATCTGGCATCAGATCGGCACGCTTCAACGCGTTTCCCTGATGGGGGACTGGCGATCCAGCCTGGAATGGGCTCATGCCAATCGCGCCCTCATGACGCGCAAAGGATATGCGAGCTTTCTGCTCAGCGCGGTCGCGGCAGAGGCTGCGGGAGCACGTGATCTTCGCGGCTTCCTTCAGTCCGTGCAGGAGGCTTTTCAGTTCGGCCGGCCCAGGTTTCTCGATCTGTCGCTTGCCTTCGGCTTCGTTCTCTTTCCCAAAGAACTTCGGCAGAAACTTCGGCTAGTGCGCGAGCGGCTGCGCAGTCGCGAGACCTCGCTTGCGCGCCAACCGAGCGCAAAGGAAGGATAAGCTGCTTTGCCCTTCGCGTGTGACCATCCTTCGCGCTCTGGTTCCGCAGGCGATCTCCCCTGCCGGCAGGAAAGCCAGGGAACGCCTTGAGTGAGCCGGTGACCACGGGCCAGCCCTTGATCAGGCGCAATGCGTCTTGGGCTCTGTTTGGGCAGTTTGCGAAGCTGCTCATCCAGATGGGCTACTTCGTGCTGATCGCGCGGGTGCGCTCGCTGACCCGGCTGAAGATGATGACCGATG
>CAXUEE010000036.1:0-5856 GCA_964249905.1 uncultured Acidobacteriaceae bacterium | reverse complement strand
CTCAAGCCGAGCGAGTATGGCGCATTCGTCAGCGTTGCCGCTTTGGCCAGCGCCATGAGCGCGTTCAGCGGCATGGGCTCCGGCCATCTGCTCATCCGCGAGGTGACCCGCAACCGCGCCCGCTTTCCTAACAGCTGGGCGCTCGCCCTCGCCTTCCACTTCGGCTTCGGCACCCTGTTTCTGCTGCTCATGTTTGCGCTCTCCCACTGGCTTTTGCCGCGGGAGGTGGAGGGCGTGTTGATCCTGACCGTCGGCATCTCCGACCTGATCTTCTCGCGGCTGATCGACCTCAGTGTGCAATCGCTGCAGTCGGTGCACGACGCCCGGCGCATGGTGCTGGTGCAGTTCGTCGGCCCGGGCGCCCGCCTGGTCGGCGCGCTGGTGCTGGCGCTTGCGCCCATCCCGAAGCTTGCCGCGGACTGGGGCGTGCTCTACCTCCTCGCCAGTCTGATCTCAAGCGCATTTGCCGTTCTTCTGGTCACCCATACGCTCGGCCGGCCTGTGTGGAAGCTCGGCAGGCTCAAGCCGCAGCTGGTGGACGGCTTTAACTTCGCGACCTCCCTTTCGGCGGAAACCATCTATAACGACATCGACAAAACCATGCTGGCGCGTATGTCCACGCTCGACGCCGCCGCCATCTACTCAGTCGCCTATCGCTTTGTGGAAGCGGCCACGGTCCCCATCCGCGCGCTCGCCTTTGCCACCTACCCGGTCTTCTTCGAGAAAGGGGTCGGAGGCATCGCCGCCACCTACCGCTTTGCCAAGACCATTCTGCCCAGGAGCATGGCCTACGGTGTGCTGGCGAGCGCCGGGCTATTTGTTCTTTCGCCGCTGATCCCGCTGCTGATGGGGCCGCTCTACCATGACAGCGCCCAGGCGCTCCGCTGGCTTTGTCTGCTGCCCTTGTTGCGCAGCGCACACGCCTTCCTGCTCGACGTGCTGACCGGGGCCGACAAGCAGTTCATCCGCTCCTCCGTGCAGTGGGCCGTGGCTCTGCTCAATATCGTCGTCAATCTTTGGCTGATCCGGGCCTTCTCCTGGAAGGGTGCGTCCGCTTCGTCCATCTTGTGCGATGGAGCGTTAGCTCTCGGACTCGAGGCGTGCATTCTCTTCCTGATTCGCCGCCCCAGCCACACCATCGCGCTCGATCCCGTAGACAGAGTCTCCTGAAGGGAAGCGGGTGGCAGCTCACCCTCACACCGTATCTTACCCACAACCCATTTAGAGTGAATGAGCTATAGCTGTGTAGTTGCTTGTTTCTATGTTGTCATCCCGTAAGGGATCTGCTTCTGTCTCTGTCACTGCAGGTTCTCTACACCATCAGCCAAAAATGCTTCTAGCGGATCGGCGAGTCGTTAGTGAGCAGGCTTCGTTCCGCTTTCTTCGGAAGAGGGTCACCTCCGGAACGGGTGAGATACCGTCCAATGACATTCGCCGGCTCCTCCACGCAGACACAGAACAGATGCGAGATCACCAGGGTGATCAGGAAAAACAGGAGAGCCAACACAGAAAGCGGCACCTTGCCGTAGCACAGGATGACGACACTGTAGAGCACCGTTGCATGCGTCAGGTACATGCTGTAGGAGATGCGCCCAAGGTACTCCGGAACCGGCGTCGTCAGCAGCCTCCGAAGGAAGCTATGCTGCGCGGTCAGGATCAGGATACAGGCTGCAGCAGGCAGCAGCATAAGCCGGGGAGAGGCGAAAACAATCAGCGCCATCGCCGCAAACGCTGCGCGAAACCAGCGCGGCAGGCCGGCATAGAAGATCCCAATCGGCTTCTGCTGCCAGGAAAGCAGCGTGCCATAAAGAAAAAAGGACATCCAGACCAGAGTCCACCCGAGTTCGGATTGCCGCGAGTTCGTGGCCGCGTGAGACTCGATATATCGCCCGCCTGCGCTCAGCGCAAGCGTCATCGCAAGAGGCCACCAGCCGCGGACCAGAAGGATCAAGCGGCAGACCAGCGGCAGAACGATGGACATCTCCATCTCATATCGCAACGACCAGATAGCCGTATTCACCTCCGCCGTTCCTGGAACGGTGAGCAGATGCCGCAACGCCAGATTGAACGTGATCTGGCTCTGCCAGGTCCGGTAGAACCAGGGCGTCAGTGGAAGCCGGGAATAAAGCTCGTGCTGCGCGATCAGGAGCGCAAGCAGGATAGCGACTGCGTAAGGAACATAAATACGAAAGAAGCGCCTGACCAGGTATCTTCCATAGTCAAGCTGCCGACCCCTCCAATACGGAAGCGAGAGCACATATCCGCTCAGAACGAAGAAGACGACCACTGAGGCTGTCCCGGCGAAAAAGGGCCGCAGGTACCAGCGGGGCTCGCCGTTGAAGAAGCAAAGCCGGAAGTGATGGCAGGCAACGATCACCGCGGCGAGACCGCGCACGGCATCAAAGGCGAAAATGCGTGGACCGGAAGTCCGTTCCTTCAGCTCCGCTTCGATCGCGTTCGTCATAACCACATTCCTTCTCTCGCCACAGGAGACAGGTGTGGGCAAGAAAAGGCGGCGATGCTCGGCGAAGCAGAACTTTGAGACATTTTCCACGCAAAATAAATGCCTTTGGCGCGTGCGGATGCCCCTGCTACCAAAGTGCAATAGGCAAGGCAGTTTCGCCCCGCTAGCATCGATTCACTCAAGGCCGCATGCTCGACAACCGCAGTGTCAAGCATGTACTCTTTCGCCCCAGATGGTTTGGAGCGGTCCTTGGTTTTGGAAGCACAGAATGCGCGCGTCCGCAAGAAGATCACTTGCACTCCTCAAAAATCCGCAACTATCTGAAGGGGAAAGCATGAGAAATCTCAGTGAACTGATTATAGACACCACGATTCAGACATCTAAACAGTCTCCGAAAATTACCTTGTTTCTGTCGGCAGCCGTCGGCTTTCTGCTTCCACGGTCCCACGTGCGGCCTCGCTCTAAACCTGTCACCACACACGGAGAACCGGGTCATCAGCGCTGCAACGACTACTACTGCGAAATGTGTTGACCAGTAAGTCGGGAAGACAGTACCAGAAGTTACTCAAGTAACTCGGGGGGTCAGATGACGTCGCACTCTCTTCGCATCCCGAAGAAGATTGGAGCTATCCAACCCGCACCCGATTGCTTGTGTGTTTCCCATCGACGTATCTTCAAAGCAACGGGTACGCGCCGGCTGGCGCCGTCTCATCTGCATACGTCGGGCAAAAAGGAGCTTCATGGGAGTTACACAGGCAGGGAGTCAACAGCGGGTCAATATTCTTGGAGTTGGAGTCAGCGTACTCAACTTGCCGTCCGCGCTGGCTGTGACTGAAGCCTTTCTTGCGCAGCAGGAGGACCGTTCCTACGTCTGTATTACCGGGGTGCACGGCATCATCGAGGCCCAGGATGACGAACCTTTTCGGCAGATCCTGAACAGCTCTTTCCTCACCACGCCAGATGGGATGCCGACGGTCTGGCTGGGAAAATACCACGGGTACAAGGAGATGACGCGGGTCTACGGCCCGGACTACATGCTAGGGATGTGCGAGCTTTCCCCGCGACGGGGTTACCGGCACTTTCTCTACGGAGGAAAGCCCGGCGTAGCAGAACAACTGCGGAGTGAACTGACTGGAAGATTTCCCGGGCTTGACATAGTCGGGACATATACGC
Organism: uncultured Acidobacteriaceae bacterium; assembly: GCA_964249905.1. Taxonomy (GTDB): domain Bacteria; phylum Acidobacteriota; class Terriglobia; order Terriglobales; family Acidobacteriaceae; genus Edaphobacter. Next base: position 2,219 of record CAXUEE010000036.1, on the reverse strand, counting down.
CGCCGTTTCGCCAGCTGAATGCGGAGGAGGAAGCGGATCTGCTCGCGCAGCTGCAAGCCAAGGAGGTGGACATTCTTTGGTGCGGTCTAAGCACTCCCAAGCAGGAGCGATTTATGTACGCCTATCTTCACCGGCTGCCGGTAAAACTGATGGTAGGGGTGGGCGCCGCCTTTGACCTGCTCACCGGCAATGTCAAAGAAACCCCGGACTGGATGAAAAAACGGGGCCTGCAGTGGCTTTATCGGCTGATTCAGGAGCCGCGCCGGTTATGGCGGCGATACCTCATCAACAACCCACGTTTCCTGTGGCTTACCTTCTTGCAGCTATCCAAGTTGCGACAGTTTTCTCTTCCGCCGGCGCTTGCGGTTCTTCCCCGCCCAAACGCCGAAGGGACGCCTTCTGAACTCACTCCCGGCTAACATGCCCCATCCCCTGCAACCCCTCGCAACGGTCCAAGCTAGAGGCCAGATGAGGACGACTCCCGTGATAGAAGCGGATTCTCGCTTGGAGACTGCCTCACATGTGCCATTTCTCTGCGCTGACACTTTCGGAAGCAATGCTGCGTTTTGTTGACGAACTCCTCCGGCCCCGCCGCCTGGTGCGCGGATGTCTCGACTCTCCTGAAGCGCCAACCATCGTCCTGATGTGTGTCGGCTCGACCGGTCTGGCTCTCGGCTCCACGGTGTACGTGGAGGGCACCGGAATCATCTCCGGCAGGTACCGCGCCTTGCGTGAGCGGCTCGGCCGGCTAAACCGAAGCGGCGAGGCGCTCTGACAAGCAACTCGCCGAATCGCCTCAGACAACCGTGATCAGAGGTGTGCCTGTTCGCCTGCCCTTATCTTCTCGGCGGTCATTTCGTAGAATCTGCTTCTTGCTTATGCAGAGCGACAGTACGAGGTGACCTGATCGGACCATTCTTACACCGATAAGTTCAGGATGTGGTTCAGGCGGTTCACGAAGTTTGCCGGGTTCTGCAACGGGATTCCCTCCATCAGCAGCGCCTGGTCGAACAGCAGCCAGGCCGCGTCCTCGGTGAGGCTGTCGTCCGACCGCGTCAACAGCTTTTGGATAATCTGGTGATCGGGGTTGATCTCGAAGGTGGGCTTGGGCGCGGGAATATCCTTCTGCCCCATGGCCCGCAGCATCTGCTGCATCTGGAGCGAAGGCTCTTCCTCATCGAAGACGATGCAGGAAGGGCTTTCGGCCAGGCGCACCGAGGCCCGCACGTCCTTAACGCGGTCGCCGAGGGTGGCTTTCAGCTTGTCGAGCAGGGGCTTGAGGGCTTCGGCCTTTTCGGGCTCGGAGGCGTCGTCGCCGGCTAGGTCTTCGCTGGTGGAGGCCTTGCCGACGGACTTCAGCTTGGTGTCGCTGTACTCGTCGATGCCGGAGAAGACGATCTCGTCGATGTCCTCGTCCATGAGGAGGACTTCGAAGCCCTTCTTCTTGTAGATCTCGAGTAGGGGCGAGGTGCGGAGCAGGAACTCGGAGCCGCCGGTGATGTAGTAGAGGCTCTTCTGGCCCTCTTTGAGGCGCGACTTGGCGTCGGCGAGGCTGGTGAGGCCTTCGACGGCGGTGGACTTGAAGCGGACCAGGTCAAGTAGGTTTTCGCGGTTGCCGTAGTCGCCGTAGAGACCCTCTTTGAGGGGGCGGTTGTACTGGGTGATGAAGGTGAGGTAGAGCTCGGGCTGCTTCTCGGCGACGTTCTTGAGCTCGGAGAGGATCTTCTTGACGCTGGCGGTGCGGATGCTGGTGAGGATGCGGTTTTGCTGGAGGATCTCGCGGCTGACGTTGAGCGGGAGGTCTTCGCTGTCGATGATGCCGCTGACGAAGCGGAGATAGGGCGGGAGGAGTTCCTTGGCGTCGTCCATGATGAAGACGCGCTTGACGTAGAGCTTGACGCCGACCTTGTACTCGGCCTGGTAGAGGTCGAGCGGGGCCTTGGCGGGGATGAAGAAGAGGGTGGTGTATTCGAGGCTGCCTTCGGCCTTGGTGTGGAACCAGAAGAGGGGGTCTTCGCTGTCGCCGGAGAGGGACTTGTAGAGCTCCTTGTAGTCCTCGTCGGTGAGCTCGGGTTTGGGTCGGCGCCAGAGGGCGCTGGCGGCGTTGACCTGCTCGGTGACGCGGACTTTGTCGGACTTTTTCTCTTCGGCGTTCCACTCGCTCTTGTCGTAGGTGAGGAAGATGGGGAAGGCGATGTGGTTCGAGTATTTTTTGACGA
>CAXUEE010000035.1:4514-22092 GCA_964249905.1 uncultured Acidobacteriaceae bacterium | reverse complement strand
GGAGAGGCGGTGGGGGCGGAGTTTGAGCTCGAAAGCCGAGTCGTCTTCGAGGGGGATGGCGGAGACGAGGCGGTCATTGATCAAGTCAGTTGCACTCCGGCAATCGCCTTCGCTGCTTTCAGCAACGGAGGTAAGTCGTGCTGAAGAATATCCCACACAATGTCTTCGGAGACTGAGCTATAGCGGTGAGCTAAGTAGTTTTGAAAATCTATGACTCCTTGTACATCTCCTAACTGCTTTACTTGATCAGGGTAGTGATGACGGCATTGCGCCAGGGCTTCACCCAGAATTTCAAACTTGCGTTCTACGGCTGCTTGAACAACGGGAACCTTGTGAAACATTTCTCGATTAAAGCCCAACGTGAAGAATAGTATGTCGTCCCCTGCTTGATAGATGTCACTCAAATATGCGGAGAAGTCACGCTGCATAAAGCACTTCCTTTTGTGCCTTGACGGTGCGAAGGATGATTGAATTTCGTACCGTGCCTTCGATGATCAAGTCGACTCCCTGACCAAAAGGGAACTAAGACAACGCTGCAGAGAAAAGAAGTTCGGCGCATAACGGAAATGGCCATCGGAAGCAAACTCCACCAGCAGGTCGACATCGCTGCGTTCGGGGTCGAAGTCGTCGCGTACTGCGGAGCCGAAGACCGAAAGACGGCGTACGTGGTGGGTCTGGCAGAGCTCGGCAATCTTCTCGCGGTTTTCGGTGATGATGGGCTGCATCGTTCTCTCTCACGCAAAGTATAAAGCCCTGCCACGGGGCAGGGCTTTGTTTTGTCAGCGGGAGCTCAGGCGGAGACGGCCTCAACCTGGCTGGCGATGATGGAGACGAAACGTCCCTGCTGGCCGCGATCCTGGAACTTGACGACGCCGGAGATCTTAGCAAACAGAGTGTCATCTTTGCCACGGCCGACGTTGAGGCCTGGCTTGAGCGGGGTTCCGCGCTGACGAACGAGAATGGAGCCGCCGGTGACGGTTTCACCGCCGAAGCGCTTGACGCCGAGCCGCTGTGCGTTTGAGTCGCGTCCGTTTTTGGAAGAGCCTAAGCCTTTTTTATGTGCCATTTCCGATTCCTCTTGTGCGCCGCCCGCAGGCTGTTGCACCGTATATAAGCTGCGTTAGGCGGTGAAGCTTTTGCCGTTGACGGAGATCTCACCGATCTTGATCTCAGTGAAGGCTTGGCGGTGTCCCTGCATACGCTTGTACTGCTTTTTGCGCTTGAACTTGAAGACGAGGATTTTGTCGCCGCGGCCTTGTCCCAGCACGGTTCCTGTTACTTTGGCACCTTCCAAGGACTGTTCAAAGGTGCCTGCTTCGCCTGAGACTGCGAGTACGTCGGAAAACTCGACAGCACCATCCTGGTGCTCGAGCTTTTCTACCTTCAGGACGTCGCCAGGGGCGACACGATATTGCTTTCCGCCAGTGCGGATGACTGCGTACATTCGACTTCCCTCATACGCGGTAGCGCTTGCAAAGATAAAGTGCAGGAGCGGTTCCCGGCGCGTTCTTCGGTGCGGATGGGTCCAGCGGAGAGCCGGATTATCTAAGTGTACCGCGAAGCCGGGGTGAGAACAAGACGCGCGCGCAACAAGACACCAGAGATGTCTTCCACCGGGAGAACAGGAGGCACAGCTAGTGCCGCTTAGTGCCCGCCGTAGGGCACGAAGAGTTCCGGAAATTGCGCCTGCAAAGCCTTGGTTTTAGGAACATCGCAGATCTGGATGTAGGGGTTGTTCGGGTTCTTGGTGGCGTAGTCCTGGTGATAATCTTCTGCCTTGTAAAAACCCTTGAGCGGAGTCAGGTCGGTGACGATTTTGCCGTTGAACACGTGCGCCGCATCCAGCTGGTGCACGTACGACTCCGCAATTTTGCGCTGCTCGTCCGAGGTGTAGAAGATAGCGGAGCGATAGCTCGTCCCCACGTCCGGTCCTTGACGGTTCAGCTGCGTCGGGTCGTGGGCAACCGAGAAGAAGATGCGCAGCAGCGTGCCATAGCTGATCTTCGCCGGGTCGAATTCGACCTGCACGGCTTCCGCGTGGCCCGTTGTCTCGGAGGTCACCTGGTCGTAGGTGGCCGTTTCAGCCTTGCCGCCGGCGTACCCTGCCTCTGTGTGAGTGACGCCTTTCACCCGCTGAAAAACCGACTGTGTGCCCCAGAAGCATCCTCCGGCAAAGACTGCGGTCTCGCGGCCGCTGTGTTGTACCGGCTCATCCAACGTGGGCGCTGGAATAGGAGCTTTGCGTACCTCGCCTGCAATTGCCATCTTTCGATACCCCAGGAAGAGGACGCACAGAAGCACCAGCCCCGCCACTACCAGTTGACTTCGTATCATCACATTCTCCGTACACTTTAGACGCAGCGAAAGCTCCCCAGGCTCGCTTCTTTGCTCCCTATTCGGGGGTGTAAAAGCCACGCCGCGCCTGTACGGTGACCTTGCCGGCCGTGCCTTGCACCTTGAGCTCGATCTTGTGGTAGCTTCCGCCTTTAGCCTCCGGAGGACTGTAGCCGATCTGGTACTGGAGGCGCAGGTCTTCTTCGATCAGTTCGTAGGCGTCCTTCAGGCTGATCTCCTTCGCCAGCGTGAACAGCCGGCCGCCGGTTGCGGACGACATGTCCCGCAGCACGCCACTTCCCCGCGCGAGAGCCGCCGCGGGTCCGTGAAAGCGAGCAGGATCCGGGCCGCCGATGAGCACCGCATAGACGACCACATCGGCGCGCTGGGCCGCTGCGATGGCCTGCTCCAGCGTTGCGCGGCTGCCCACATCCTCACCGTCGGTCAGCAGCACCAGGGCGCGCCGTCCCCGGTCGCGGCCTTCCGACGCTTGCGCCGCGGCCACCACCGCATCATACAGCCGGGTGCCACCCCGTGTGGCGTCCATGGTCGCACCCCGGGGCAGGGTGAGGAAGTTGAGCGAGTTGATCAGAGTCTGGATGGAGGCAGTTAGCCCCTGAATCTTGCGAGCCTCCATATCAAATTGATACAGCGCTGCGCGGTCCGTAGGCCGTCGCATCATCGCCTTGAAGAAGACCTCGCTGTCCAAGACCTCCTCCTCAAGGTAAGCCTTCTCACTGCCGCTGGTGTCCACTAGCAGCGACAAGGTGAGCGGCAGGTCGCTGTCTTCTGAAAAGTAGCGAATCTCCTGGGGTTTGCCGTCCTGCTTGAGCGCAAACGCATCTTTGGGTAGGTCGCGCACAGGGAGCCCATGACCGTCGAGCACCACGGCGGAGACACTTACGACGCGTGTGCCTAGTCTCAGGGTCGTGATCGGCTCCTGAGAGTGACTCACGCCTGCCCATCCCAAGATCGCCAGACCTACCCAACGCAGTCTCATCGGAGCTGCCCCCGCTACGCTTGCCAGAAAAGTTTACGCTGAAAGACGTGCGGCTTCAGCCCGCTTTTTGCCCTGAATTTCGACATACACATGCAGCAAAGAGATGGCCGCCGGGGTGACGCCGGGCAGGCGGCTCGCCTGCCCAAGGGTCATCGGCCGGATCCGCTCAAAGGTGCCCTGCATCTCTCGCGAGAGACCGCTGACAGCGCGGTAATCGAACCAGCCCGGAATGCGCATCTCTTCGGCGCGCTTCATCTTGGCGATCGAGCGCATCTGCTGCGCCAGGTACCCGGCGTACTTGATCTCGGTTTCGATGGCACGGCGCTCGTTGCGCAGTGCGGCCCGTTGCGCCGGGTTCAGGTCTTCCGTGCGCCGGGCGGCAAAGTGCTCGCCTTCAACCGGCAGCAGAGGCCACAGATCGGCGATCTCCACCTCCGGCCGCTTCAGCAGTTCGGCCAGCGTCTGCCCGCTCAGGCTGCCGGGATCGCCGTTGAGCTTCGCCCGGAGCTCCGGCGTAAACATCCGCGGGTTGAGCCGCGTCGTTTCGAGAGCCTGCTTCCACTCGGCCGCGCGCTCCAGTCGCGCTTCGTACTCGGCCCAGGTCTGGTCGTCGACCAGGCCGAGCCGGCGTCCGTGCGGCATCAGGCGGCGGTCGGCGTTGTCGATACGCAGATGCAGTCGGAACTCTGCCCGCGAGGTGAACATGCGATAGGGCTCGTCGGTGCCCTTCGAGATCAGGTCGTCGATCAGGATGCCGATGTAGGCCTCGGTGCGGTCGAGCGTGAAGCCTGCCTCGCCGCGCACGGCGAGCGCCGCATTGATGCCGGCCATCAGTCCCTGCGCCGCCGCCTCCTCGTAGCCGGAGGTGCCGTTGATCTGCCCGGCCAGGAACAGCCCCTCGAAATTCTTTACCTTCAGGGTCCGGTCGAGCTCCGTCGGGTCGATGGCGTCGTACTCGATGGCATAGCCGGGCCGCAGCATCTCCGCGTTCTCAAGCCCCGGGATGCTCCGGACCATAGCCGCCTGTACGTCCATCGGCAGCGAGGTGGACATGCCGTTGACGTATACCTCGTGGGTGCTCAGGCCTTCGGGCTCGAGGAAGAACTGGTGCCCGGCCTTGTCCGGGAAGCGCACGATCTTGTCCTCGATCGACGGGCAGTAGCGCGGGCCGACTGCTTCGATCTGCCCGGTGTACATGGGCGAGCGGTGCGCGTTTTCGCGGATCAGCCGCATCGTCTCCGGCGTGGTGCGCGCGATGTGGCAGACGATCTGACGCAGTGGAAGCTCGCGTGTGCGCAGGCTGAACGGCGTCGGCTCGGCGTCGCCGGGCTGCGGGTCGAACTGCGTCCAATCGATGGTCCGTCCGTCAAGCCGCGGCGGCGTACCGGTCTTTAGGCGGGTTCCGCGCAGGCCGAGGCGTTTCAAGGCTTCACCGAGCAGCACGCTCGCCGGCTCCCCGCTGCGCCCGGCGGCGTACTGCTGCTCGCCGCAGTGGATGAGTCCATTGAGAAACGTGCCTGTGGTGACGATGGTTGCTTTGCTGAGTACCGTTCGACCATCGCGGAGCCGCAATCCGGTGATGGTCCGATCCTCGAGGACCAGGCCCACGACCTCAGCCTGCTTGAGGAAGAGCCCCGCTTGCGCCTCGAGCCTCTCCTTCATGCGCACCCGATAGAGAGCCTTGTCGCACTGCGCGCGAGGGCTCCAGACCGCTGGGCCGCGGCTGGTATTCAAAAGGCGAAACTGGATGCCGACAGAGTCCGCCACCAGGCCCATGACGCCGCCCAGCGCATCGATCTCCCGCACCAGGTGCCCTTTGGCGATGCCGCCGACGGCCGGGTTGCAGGACATCTGGGCGACGAGGTCGAGGTTGAGCGTGAACAGGGCAGTGCGCAATCCCATGCGCGCCGCAGCCAGCGCTGCTTCGCACCCGGCATGCCCCGCCCCGACCACGACGACATCGTACTGTTCCACAAAGCTCACAGAGCAATTTTACTCGCGTTGCAAAACAGAAGCGCCCTTCCATTTACCGGAGGAGTCTCTCCTCACTCGACTGGAAGGGCGATGTGAATGTCGCTGCCGAATTGTCTACGCCGCCTTGGCCTGCTGATTTACGCTGTTCTCAGCAATGGCCGTGAACTTCTCGTCCCCCTGCTTGCTATCCTCGACATTTTCGTCCAGGACCTTGACCGCGTCCTCTTTTCCTATCAGCTTTGCATACGCCGACAACGAGCCGTAGGAGGACACCCGATACGCCTGCTGCTGGTTCGCCGCAACGATCAAGGCCGCATCCCGTACCGGGCCTGCATCAATGTTTTGGATCATCTCTTCCACTTCATGGATCATCGCTTTGGCGATGTTGTTCTCGTTCCTCTGCACCGGACGTCCGACCTTCTCAAAGACCTGCTCAATGCGCTGGCCGTACTCTTTGCTTTTGGTCTGTGTCTTGCTGAAGAGCTCTTTCAGTTCCGGATTACTTGCGGCCTCGGCCATCTTCGGTGAGGCCTTACCGATCTGCTCTTCAAAGTCCAGCGTGTACGTCATGCCGGTAACCATCAACTCTTGAACATTCTGGATCTTCATCTTTGTTCCCTTGTTGCGCTACGCCTCTCGTCCTCTCGACCGACTCGGGCCGGCTGGGCATAACACTCGGCAGGTAGGATGAACTTGCTCGCGGCGATGTTGCCGTGAGCGCCGGATTGCTCTGCTCCCTTGCAACACTGTGTTGCTACGGTCAAACGTTTTGAGCCAGCCGCCTACTCAAAGCTGGGCAGACGCTGAATATCCGATGCCGGGACATTTTCCAGCTCGCCACCCGCCCGCACCCACGCCTTCAAGCCGCCTTCAATGACCTTGGTCTTGCAGTTCTGCTGCTCCAGCATATGCGCCACCCGTTTGCTGGTCGTGTCGCGGATGCAGGAGCAGTAAAGATAAATCTCGCACTCCGGCGCCATGAACTCGCGCAAAGCTTCAAGTTCTTCTTTGAGGCGCGTCGGCTCGACCCGGATCGAGTTCTTGATCCGCTGCATGCCAGGGTCGTAGTAGTTATGGCTGCGTACATCGGCGATGACCACTAGGCTGTCCGGTGTGCTCGCTCCCACCCGCTCGAGCAACTCGTTGGCAGAAATTTTCTGGATGCGGTTGTACTTGCGTGCACGAATGGCAAAGACGATGACCGAGACCGCGTAGCCGCCTACCATCAGCAGCGCGAGCGTAAGGAAAGCATGACCAAGGCTGTGCACCCAGCCCAGAATCTGATTCAGGAACCCGCTGCAAAGATAGCCCACCAGGATCCAGGTCGTGACATAGATGGCCACGCCGGCCACGTCGAGCCGAAGAAAGCGGAAGAAGCGCATGTTGAGACTTCCTGCCAGAGGCGCCGCCATGCTGCTCAGGCCGGGAATCCATTTTGAGAACAGCAGCGTCTTCGATCCGCGCCGGTAGAAGTAGGCCGACGAGGAGAAGATACAGCCCTCCGGGTTCATGGAAAGCCGGCACATGCCTGCGAGCAGCCACCATCCCGTATAGCGGCCGCCCAAATAGAGCAGGCTGTCGCCCGACACCGCGGAGCCCCAGGCCAGCAACAGAAGCAAGGGCAGCCGCAGCGTGTGGTGCGCCTCCGAGCCGGCAAGCAAAAGCACTATCGAGGTCGGCACCGGCAGCCCGGCCGAGGCGATGAACAGCACCAGAAACACCATCGCGTATCCGTGCTCAGCGACGACGTTCAAGAGCCCCATATGTGCTTCGTCCCTTCGGTACCTTTTAGATGCCGCTTCCTTGACTTTGACACCTTTTCGGTTCGGGCTCCATAGAATGACAGCAGCCATGCGCAGACCCGGTCCTACCCTTCTGATCCACGGCGGCGCCTGGGCCATGCCGGACGACGAAATGGCCGCCCACCAGCAAGGTATCCGAAATGCGCTTGAAGCAGGCTACGCGATCCTCATGCGCGGCGGCTCGGCGCTCGATGCAGTGGAAGCCGCTATCACAGCCATGGAAGACGAAGAAGCCTTCGACGCCGGCCGCGGCTCCTTCCTTACGCGCGACGGCCGCGTGCAGCTGGACGCTCTGCTGATGAGCGGCGCTGACCTGCGCGCCGGGGGTGTGGCCTGTGTGGAGCATCTGCGCCATCCGATCCAGGCCGCACGTCTTGTGCTTGAGCATAGCCCGCACGTCTACTTCGTCGGCACGGGCGCCGAGCGTTTCGCGCTCCAGCATGGCATGCGGCCTTGTGACAACATGGACCTGGTTTTGCCGCGCGAGCAGCGACGTCTCTACCAAGCGCAGGAGGCCGAGCTCAAGGGTCTGGGAGACACGACTTTCTCGGGAGCGCTCAGCTCGCATGACACCGTCGGCGCGGTGGCGCTCGACCGCGACGGCAACCTGGCCGCGGGAACCAGCACCGGAGGCACCCTGAACAAGGCTCCGGGGCGCGTCGGCGACTCGTCCTTGATCGGCTGCGGCTGCTACGCCGACAACCAGTCCGCAGCCGTTTCGGTTACCGGCTGGGGCGAGCCCATCATGAAGCTGGTGCTGGGCAAGTGGGCCGTCGATCGTGTCGAAGCCGGCGCCACTCCGCAGGCGGCAGCCACTGCCGCTATCACCTACCTCTATCAACGCCTGAGCGGCCACGGAGGCATGATCCTGCTGGCAGCGGACGGATCCCTTGGAGTGGCGCATAACACGCCGCGGATGTCCTGGGGACTGGCTTCGGAAAGTGGCTTCCGTTTCGGAGTGGACTGGAATAAGTAACAGCGAAGTAACTTTCTCTTTGCAATCCTCTCCAAGTCTGTCTAGACTCGCGGAATACCAAGGAAGAAGTTCTTAAGTGACTGTCCCAACCTGGTCCCGCGTCCGGCGGCTTGTGCTCTTTGCCGCTAGTCCGCCTCGGGATCGCCGTCATCTCTTGGCCTGCCTGGAAGGAGTTTCTATGTGTCGTGTTCCTGTCCGTTTCGCGTGGTGCCGCTCGGTGTGGGGTCTCCTCTTTCTTGGCTCCGTCGTTTTGCTCAGTCCGGCCGTACCGCTGCCCGCGCAAGGACCCATCCAGCTTGCTCCCTCCGCGTTCAAGGAGATGCAGGAAATCTACGCCTTCAAGGCTACGTTCAGCCCAGCCGAACAGAAGATGTCGATCGGTCTTGTGCTGGCTTCCCGTGCCGCCGCCGGACGGCCTCTCGGCAGCATGGCCAGGCTCTATCTTGCGCCTAAAACCGATGCGCAAGGCTTGATCCCGGTCCAGGTTCTTGGTTTTGCTTCTGCGGCCCTGCTCGGAAGTGATGCTGCTCTTTTCGACGCTGTTGCCAGCCAGCGGCCCGCGGCCACCTACCAGCACACCCATCTCCGCGCGCGCGTCAAACCTGGCGACCTCGCGCGCCTCGCCGCTCTGTCGGACGTAACCAGCCTGCGGGAAGCTTCGCCGCACCGCACCAATATCGGCTCGGTGACCTCTCAGGGGTACGTCGCGGAGGGCGCCAACAAGGTGGTTTCGGCCGGCATTACCGGTGCCGGCATCAAGGTCGGCGTGCTTTCCGACAGCGCTTCGGCGGCGCGCGTTGCCGCGTTGATTGCCTCCGGCGACCTTCCTGCGAACACCGTGGTCCTGCCCGGCGAGGCCGGTCCCAGCACCGGAGAAGACGAGGGCGCCGCCATGATGGAGATCGTCCACGACATGGCCCCAGGCGCGCAGCTTTTCTTCGCTACAGCAGACAATAGCGAGAGCTCCTTCGCCGCCAATATCGAGGCGCTGCGCTTCACCTACGGCTGCGACATCATCGTCGATGACGTCAGTTACTTCGACGAGTCCGTCTTCCAGGATGGTCTCGTGGCGCAGGCGGTCAATGCCGTTACCGCGAACGGCGCGCTCTACTTCTCCTCCGCAGCCAACTCCGGCAATCTCGACTCCGGCACCTCGGGTACGTGGGAAGGGGATTTCAACTACTCCGGTTTCAGTATCAGCACGGCAAAAGGGTATGTCGCGCTGAACAATTTTAGTACCTCCGGCACGCCATTGATCTACGATCAGCTCACCAGCGAGGCCAGCTCCGGAGTTTGGCTGCACTGGGCAGACCCCAACGCAGCCTCCAGCAACGACTACGATCTTTACATCTTTGACTCCACAGGAACCACGATTAAATGTGCGAGCATCGGCGTCCAGAACGGCACCCAGGACCCGCTGGAGTACTGCTATCCCGGTGAGAACTACACGAACACCGCCGCCGGAGACCTCGTTGTGGTCACGCTCACCTCCGGTTCGCCCCGCGCCATCCACATCGACACCGAACGCGCTACTCTTGCCGTCGGCACCAGCGGAGCAACGTTCGGTCATAACGCCGGAGCGAGTACGTTTAGCATGGCTGCCACGTACTGGAACGCTGCCCATACGGGTGCGAAGATGTTTACCGGCGGCGCCGCCGACCCGGTTGAGACGTTCAGCTCGGATGGTCCGCGCAAGATCTTCTACAACCCCGACGGTTCCGCTATTACGCCTGGCAACTATCTTTTTTCCACCAACGGCGGAACGACTCTACAGAAGCCCGACGCTACCGGCGCGGATGGCGTCAGCACCGCCACGCCAGGATTTACGCCGTTCTTCGGCACGTCCGCCGCTGCTCCCCATGCCGCGGGCATTGCCGCTCTCGTGAAATCCGCGAATCCGTCGCTGACCAATACCCAGATCCGCGCAATCCTGACCGGCACCGCAGTGGACACCATGGCGCCGGGTGTCGATCGGGACTCGGGCTACGGCATTCTTCTCGCTCCAACGGCCGTAGCCTCTGCTCAGTCACTCCTCTTGCACTGAGACGAACCGCGTGGTTTCCCTCTTCGATCCACGGCCTCCGAAAAGCCGCCGAGGTCCATCGCCGAATCCATCCCAGGAGATCCACTTTGAAGCCACATTTTCTTCTATCCGCCGCTTTCCTGCTTGCTCTTCCTGCCGTAGCCGGCGCCGAAACCATCACAAACTTCAACGGTGTGCTTACCTCTGCAAACACCACGGAGCTCGGGCGCCCTTTCCGTAGCGGAACACAACAGACCTGGACGGGCGCCGAGTCCTACGACGGCGTCAACAACACCACTCTCTCGTTCGCCTACACGACCTATACGTTTTCTTCCGCTCTTTTCGTCGGCGCGCCATACGTGGAAGTCTCGGTGCTGGATACGCTGGGCGGTGTATCGGACTTCGTCACGGCGTACGCGGGATCCTACAACGTAAACTCACGCGGATCGAACTGGCTGGGCGACGAAGGATCGAGCGGCAACTACTTCGGCCTGACTGACGGCCGTTACTTTGATGTCGTACTTACCTCAGGCCAGAACCTTGTTCTCGTTCTGAATGACACGAGCACAGCCGGTCTAAACGACCCGATCAACATCGAGGTCGATGCATACGCGGACACAAGCTACGATGATCCCTCCCCTGCGGCCCAGGTGACGCCGGAACCTTCGACGCTTGTATCCTTGGGAACCGGGCTGATCTGGGCCGCCAATATAGCGCGTCGCCGTCGAAAGAGCGAGGTCCAGCGAGCGAAATGAACTTCCAGCAGTAAGCGATTTATCCGGGCAGCACTGTCTTTTTGCCATCCGGCGCAGTACGGATCACGGAGCTCGGAAGCCTGAAATGCGCCTCTGCCATTTTGTTCGGCATGCGTGCGATCCACTGATTGAGCGAAACGTCCTCATACTTCTCCGTTTTGAACATTTCCAGAAAGATCAGGTCGTCCGTGCCGGTATTTTCGATGTAGTGTCCGGCCATTGCCGGGACGTATCCGACGTCGTTTGCCTGGAAATCCACAGTTCGCGCCTTGGCCTCCGTCGTTATCACAGTCATTCTGCCTTTCCCCTTCATCCAGTACTGCCACTCGCTTCCATTGGGGTGCCAGTGCATCTCCCGGATGGCCCCGGGCCTGAGTGTGACCATAGCTGCCGCGATGTGCTGCGCGACCGGAAAATTGGTAGAGTCGACGATGCGTGCGGAACCGCCGGCACTTTGGGCATCCGGCTTCTTGGTGGACATTCCCTTGAAGGTATAGCTCTTCTCGGTTTCGAGGAACTTGCCGATGAACTGCTTGTCGGCCTCAAGAGAGCCAGGCAGTTCGGCGGGAAAGATATAAAGTTCGGTGGGGGGCAGCTTGTCCCATTGTGTGCGGTCCCAACTCATATTCTTCTTCACCACCTCAGGAGGTGTGTGAGCCAGGAACTCGGAGATGAGGAACGTGGCATCTTCCGAAAAATCGCCTTGATTGAAGACCAAGAGAAACTCGCAGCCGTCTCCTTCCAGTCCCTGGATCGAGTGAGGGAGACCGGCCGGAAAATACCACAAGTCGCCTTCCTGCACGTCATCGATAAACATCTTCCCGTCGGTCTGCATCAGGCTGACGCGCGCCTTTCCCGAAAGCATGATGGCCCACTCATCAGCCAGGTGCCAGTGCAGCTCGCGAAACGAGCCTGCGGTCAGACGCATGTTCACCCCGGCGAGATCCTTCGACAGCGGCAGCTCGCGCTGCGTCACCTGGTGCGTCCAGCCGCCGGCCTGCAAACGCCGCGGCGTGAGCGCAAAGGAGTACCACAGGGTACCGGGATTTCCTTTGTCGGTAAACGGCGGCGCATTCGGGTCTGGATTTTGCGCCACAAGCGCGCTGTTCTCCGGCCCGGGATCACTGGCATTGTCGCCTTTGCGACCACCCGTCAGCTCCTGCCGAGTCTGCGCGGCGGCCGCTCCGCTTGCCAGCAAGCCGGCACCGGCTGCCAATGCCGCCGAACCGACAAACATCCGGCGAGAGACGGTATCAGCCTGCTCGGGGGATGCCTCTGGTTCGTTGTTCTTTGAGTGGTCCATATCTCTCCTTGAAATCGCTTGATCTCGTGATCGTGCCTGGGCCGGCTCGGTTTCCTTCAGGAACGAGCCTCAGGATCGGGGGCAGGTTCCGGCCGTGCGCGCAGAAACTCTCCAATCTCTGCATACTCGTCATCGCTGAGCCGGAACTCTGCCGCCGGCAATACGCCCTGGACTTGCCCGGCATTGCGTCCGCCCACGATCGCCGCCGTTACGGCAGGATTGTGAAGCGTCCAGGCGATGGCCACCACACCGGCGCTTACCTGATGACGTGCGCCGATGTCGCCCAACAACTTAGCCAGGTCGAGATTTCTCGAGAGCAGCGGCTCCTGGTACTGCTTGGCCCGTTTGCGGAAGTCGTTGTCCGGCATCTTCATGACGCGCTCTTTGGTCATCGCGCCGGTGAGCAATCCGCTGTGCATTGGCGCATAGTTAATGACACCGATGCCATGTTCCCGGCAAAACGGCAGGATCTCCGCCTCTGCGCTTCGATTGATCATCGAGTATGGAGGCTGCAGGGAGGTGATTGGCGCGATCTTCAGCGCGCGCTCCATTTGCGCCACACTGAAATTGGAGGCTCCGATATACCGGACCTTCCCTTCCCGCTGCAGCTCAGCCATGGCCGTCCAGCCCTCTTCAATCTCTGCATCGGGGACTGGCCAGTGGATCTGGTAGAGATCGATCGCGTCTACCTGGAGGCGGCGCAGGCTTCCCTCGACCTCTGCGCGAATTTTGGTGAGCGTCTGGACGATCTTGCGATCCTCACCCCAGGTCATTCCGGACTTGGTGAAGAGGAATGGTTGGCTGCTCAGGCCCTGCAGAGCTTGCCCGACGATCGACTCCGAATGTCCCAAGCCGTAGACTGCCGCGGTGTCGATCCAGTTGATTCCGGCCTCGACGGCTGCCCGGATCGCCGCGATGGAATCGGCGTCCTCCTGTGGGCCCCAGCCATACTGCCAATCGCCACCGCCGATCGCCCAGGCACCGAAGCCGATCGAAGTAAGCTCCATGCCTGATTGTCCAATTTGTATCAACGACCCTAGCATCTGACTCATGGCTGTTTGGATGCAAGGCCGCTTCCATTTGTCGTAGCAGGTCGGTGCCCCTCAGCTTCGCCGGTGAGGACCGTGCCGAGTGGCTTACGGGGAGCGGAGTGATCAAAAGTAGAGCAGACGACCTGATTTGCCCCGTTCTGCCCCGATAAGGTGAGTTGTTTTGAGCTCAGTTCGGAGTCAGACTTACATCAGCTTACCTGCTCCAACGCGAAACCTGAGTCCCCTCAGCACGCACAGATTGATGCTTCGGCGTGATTTCTGCTGCTGCTGCTCGCTACGGCCTGCGGCAGACTGCAATGGGCATGCTGAGCGCAGCGTGCGGGACGTGGGCCGCGTCCCCCGGTCTCGACTTTCCTTCGGCGCATGAACCAGGAGCGGTTCATGCGCCCATTTTTCCGCCCAGGGTACCGTGAGCAAGGTGTTCTCACGGACGGCTAAAATCTACAGATGAAACCCGCAGCATTGTTTTTGCACGGACCCGACCCGCGGCTGGCCGAGCTCCATCGCGCTCTGCTGGTCCATTACGGTCAGCCGCCGGCTCGCGTACCGCGCGATCCTCTCTCTCAGCTCATCTATTCTTTGCTCGCATCGCGCACCCGGACCGAGGAGTCCGACGCTGCGATGCATATGCTCGAGATACGCTATCGGGCCGGTGTGGCATCGTGGGACGCACTTCGCGACGCGCCTGCCGCCGAGATCGAGAGCTCGATCCAGCACGTAACCTTCGCGGAGGTCAAAGCTCCTCGCCTGAAGGCGATTCTTCTCGGCATCTCCGAGCGCTACGGGAAGCTCACCCTTGACTTCCTCGAGAAGTACAGAACAGAGGAGATCCGCGAGTGGCTGCAAAGTTTCGAAGGGGTTGGCGCCCAGATCTCGGCCGCTGTGGTCAATTTTTCCACGCTCCGCCGCCGTGCGCTCTGCGTGGATGCGAATCACCTCCGCGTCGTGCAGCGGCTCGCCCTCACGCCGCGCGCCGACGCCGCCACCACCGAGCTGAGACTCATGCGCCTGGTTCCCGACACCTGGACCGCGGCCATGCTCGATGAACATCATTCCCTGGTAAAGCTGCACGCGCAGACGCTTTGCATTTTTACCGAGCCTCACTGTCTGGCTTGTCCGCTGCGAAGCACCTGCGCTTTCGGGCAGAAGACGCAGATACCCGTGGGGTAGCCCTGAGATTGCAACGGTGACTCAAACGTGCCATTGCGGCAAGGTTCCAGATAGGGCATCTTTCAGGAAAGCATTGCATTTCCATGAATCGGAGTGTCCATGCAGAACAAGACACATACCCTAAGAAACGACCTGCACTTCATGCCCTGGCAGATTGCGGCTTCCGATGGACTGAAACAGCCCTGCATCCTCGTCGCCACCATGCGGGGCAACGAGATACAAACCATATCCCTTCACGTCGCCGGTCCGGCACCGGCAGAGGAGCGAGCCCGG
Organism: uncultured Acidobacteriaceae bacterium; assembly: GCA_964249905.1. GTDB lineage: Bacteria > Acidobacteriota > Terriglobia > Terriglobales > Acidobacteriaceae > Edaphobacter. Next base: position 7,430 of record CAXUEE010000035.1, on the reverse strand, counting down.
TAACGACAATTTGCGGTGGCTGGCGTTCGCGTCCAGGCTGGCCGGGGGGGGGGGGGGGGGGGGGGGGGTGGGCCGGGCGGGCGGGCCGGCGGGGCCGGCGGCGCCGGCCGTCTGACCACCTACTCTGACAACGCATTGCGATCCTCCAGCCGTTCCAGGAGCTCATTCATTCGTTTGGTGAGCGCCTGGATCTCACTTTCCGCGCGGACATTGACCTCGTAATCCAGCTCCGACCGCAGCCGGTCCTTTTTATCCTGCCGGTTCTGGCTCATCATGATGACCGGTGCCTGGATCGCTGCCAGCATGGACAGAAACAGATTGAGCAGGATGAACGGATATGGATCCCATGCGCGGCCGCGCAGCAGCACGTTGACCAGCGTGTACAAGGTCAGCACAACTCCGAACAGGATGATGAAAGTCCACGAGCCTCCAAAGCTGGCGACCGTATCCGCCACCCGCTCGCCGAACGTCTCTTCTTCCTCAATCAGAACATTCGGATTGCGCGTGGCGCGCGCCCGGATGAGCCCCTGCGACGCATGGATCTGCCGCGCTAGCACCGTCAGCATATCCAGTCCCGCCAGCGGCTTCTGCTGGATCAGCACCGAAATGTCATTGCGATCCACCTCCAAGCAAAGGGACACTTCGGTCGCCGTCGCCGTGGTCAGGTGCGCGGTTCCCTCGAGCATGGAGGCGAGCCCAAACAACTCTCCATGTTTCGGTTCGTCTACTAAAACCTCCTGATGATCCTCGTCGATGGTCGAGACCGAGACCGCGCCCTTGAGCAGCAGGTAGGCCCGCCCGTCCGCGTCCCCAAGTTTGTAGATGCGGTGCCGTGCGGCAAACGTCCGCAACTCCACCTGCGCGGCCAGCACCTCCAGCTCCTCCTGGTCCAGCAACGAGAACAGGGGAACATGACGAAGCTCCTTCGGATCACACGGCATGCAGACTCCCTCAATCCGCATCAGTCTACCCTGATCCGTCCGGGAAGAGAGTCAAGGAGCACAGTCCGGTGCCGGGCTAGCGCAACCGGTTGGACAGAATTTCCTTGCCTCCGCCGCGAGCGACGACAAACACCGGTCCGGGAAGATGCAGCACGGGCCGCTCCTCATCCGACGGATCCTGCCAGAGAAAGATTCTCTGCGCTCCCGGCCACTTCGCCGCGATCGACTCCCTTGTTTCAAAGAGTCTGGGCGCGTCGGGGAAGAAGCTGCCGTACCAGAGATTTGAGCTTCGTCCCTCGACTATATGTACGTCGTTGCGGCGCAGATAGAAGCCGAGGGTGCTGCCCGCCTCGTATTCTCCGTGAATGGCTAGAAGGTCCTCCGACCGCAGCTGCGGGGCGATTGCCTCCGCGAGGGCAGCCGAGCTGAGCACGGGGGCAAACGTCGCCAGGGCCCAATGCGTTGCGGCAAGGAACCCAAAACTTGCCCCGGCCAGAACGAGCGTTGCCGCGTGCGGGCGCCCGCTTCTTCGCAGGGCCCAATGTCCCACGCCGCCGGCCAGCAGCATCGCGGCCGTTACTGCGAGCGGCCCGCGAAAGAGGCCAAGGGCCGGGCCGTTCAGGTCAAGGAAGTGCCCGAAGGATAAGGCGTAGTCGGCGGGGTTCCGCGCCAGCAGCGCCGCCAGGTCCGTTCCCGCAACCGGTGTTTGGGTATGCGCAATGAGCCACAGGCACACGCCGGTTGCCGCCACACCGGCAGCCAATAGCCCCCCTCCGGCCCGGCGCAGCGCGAGTGCTGCCCGGCCCCCTCCGTTTGCGTCCTCAAGCAGCCCTGCGACCAGGAGCATCAACGGCGGCAGAGACGGCAGCACGTAGTACTCCTGCCGCGTGGAAAGTGAAAAAAAAAGCAGCGGCAGAGCTGCCCAGATGCTCAGCAGGAGGGGTGTTCTTTGTTGAGGCCTCTCTGTCTGTCTAAAGACCCAGGGCAGCATCGCCGACCAGGGCATCATCCAGACCGCAATCAGGCCGTAGAAAAGCAGCAGTGGCGAGGTGTCATAGTCCCGCGGAACCCGGATGTTGAGATAGCGGTAGACCTGCTCGTTGACGAAGTAGAACCACGCCCATCCGTGCACGTTCCCGTCGGTCGGATACGGTACCACCCAGTGTCCGTTGATGCGGGCCAGATGCCCGGGATTGCCATGTCCGGGATTTGCGAGAGCAATCAGTACGTGCCACGGTACGGCGATCGCGATGAAGACGCCGAGGGAAGAGACTGGATGCAGCTGGCGTACCCGCGCCCACACTCCTCGCCTGCCACGGGTCAGCAGCAGGTGCACTGCAACAATGCATAACGGGAAGACGATGCCGATAAGCCCTTTGCTGAGGACGTTCAAGGCGCACGCCGCGGCGAATCCCCAGCATGCCTTGAGCGTTGGCGGGCCGTCGCTTTGCTCGGTCAACCAGTAGCAGAAGATGGCCCAGGTCAGCAGCGTGCACACCAGTACATCCGGCAGGTTGATGCGGGAAAAGATGAAGATGCCGAAGCTCGAGAGGGTAATTAAGCCGGCGTAGAGCCCGGCTCGGGCGGCGCGGAAAGCCCGCCGCGCAAAGGTTTCCAGCAGCAGCGTGAGCGCCAGTACGCTGCCTGCCAGCGGAATGCGCGTAGCTGCGGTTGAGACGCCGAAGACCTTCATTGACCCGGCCATCATCCAGTAATAGAGAGGCGCTTTTTCGAGGTACCGGATCCCGTTGGCATACAGCGTGATCCAGTCATGGCGCAGCAGCATCTCGCGTGCCACCTCCGCGTGCACGGAGTCGGCATCGTCCAGCAGCGGCGGCCGGAACAGGGTCCACGTGCCATAGAAAAGTACCCAGAGCAAGAACAGAGCCACACGATTGAAGGCAACGGACGTGCCGGACAGTTTTGAGGTGGCTTCCACGCCCTTCAGACTACCCGACGCCCAGTCGCACCCGCC
>CAXUEE010000035.1:0-4504 GCA_964249905.1 uncultured Acidobacteriaceae bacterium | reverse complement strand
GGACAGGTGAGCACCCTTGCCAACCCCGGCCCAGCCACCGAGCTTCTCTTCGGCGACTGGTATCCGGCCGCGCGCGCCGACACGCTCCGCCGCGCGAAGATGTCGACGACGCTGCTGCTCGGGATCCCTATCCTGCTCGGCCGCAAGCTGGACGGAACGCTGTTCGCCATGCGTGACCTGTGCCCACACCGCGGGATCCCGCTCTCGGCAGGCTGGTTTGATGGCGAGACCGTGCAGTGTAAGTACCACGGCTGGCGGTTTGAGCCCTCCACCGGTCAATGCCGAGAGATCCCTTCGCTCACCGGCCTGGACATTCTGCAGCCAGAGAAGATCTACGCGACCAGCTATCCCTGCCAGGAGCGCGACGGCTACGCCTGGATCTACCTTCCGGAGGCCGGCGCGGGGCGAGTCACGTCCAGCCTGCCGCCGGTTCCGGAAGTGCCTAAGTTCTCAGAAAAATTCCGCTCCGCCCACCTGGTGGCCGACCTGCCGTGCAACGTCGACCACGGCATCATCGGCCTGATGGATCCTGCCCACGGGCCCTTCGTCCACCAGGCCTGGTGGTGGCGCAGTAAGGCGTCGATTCATGAGAAGCACAAGCACTTTGAGCCGATTCCGCAGGGCTTCCGGATGAGCGCTCACGCCCCCTCCGGCAACTCCGCTCCATATAAGCTTCTGGGCGTCTACGGTGAGCCCATCACGACCACCATTGATTTCGTCTTGCCCAACCGGCGCTTTGAGACAATCCGCTGCGGCGACAAGTGGTTTTCCTCGCTGACAACGATTACACCCGTAACGCCTTCGACCTGCCGCATCGACGTGGCCGCCTGCTGGAACGTCTTCTACTGGGTTCCGGGCGTCCCCTCCATTGCGAGATTTTTTGGCGCGCGCTTTGTGCGTCAGGACCAGGAGACGATGATCGAGCAGGCGCAGGGGCTCCGTTCGCACCCTGCTCTGATGCTGATCGATGATGCGGATAAGCCCGCGAAGTGGTACTTCGCCCTGAAGCAGGCCCGGCTGAGCCACAGCGATATTCATCCGCTCAGCGGTCCGGTCACGCTCCACTGGCGCAGCTGACCCTTGCCTCTAGCCGAGTGACTAGCGAGCCCGTGCGAGTTCGTTCCGCAAGACGGCCAGACCTCCGCCACGCACGGCTCCATGTCCGCAGGCGAATCGTTCTATGGGGTACTTCAGCAGCCGCTCCGCACTTTCCCGGGCGGCGGCTTTATTCCAGGTTGCCAGGTTCGGCAGCGGGAAGTACCACGGCGCATAACCTGAAATCGTCAGCCTGCCTACCCCTATGAGGGCGTCGCCGGCGTAGAGCGTTCCATCGCGTTCATCGAGAAAGGCCACGTGTCCCGGGATGTGCCCCGGCGTCGCAATCACGCGTAGCGAGCCGTAGAGCTCTCCGTCCGCCAGGCTGTGCCCAGGGACGGCACGGATGCCCGGAACCCCGCCCTTGACCTTGCCTTGCGGCTCTCCGGGCTTCAAGCTTTTGTCCGGAGGCGTCCGCAGCAAGGGTAAGCTGCGTTCGCTGGCGGCCAGCTCCAGCGATGGCTGCTGCTGAAGGAGGCCGTCGACCGATCCCACGTGATCCACATGGGCATGGGTCAGAACGACTCGCCGCAACTCCCCGCCCAGCTCCTGGACAGCTTTGAGAATGCCGCCTTCCGATCTCCCGATCATCGAATCGATCAGGGTCCACCCGTCGGTTTCCCGCACCAGGTAGCAGTTGATCAATTTCAGGCGAGTCAGCTGAAAAGAATGTTCCGAAAATCGTGTAACGCGCATAGTTTTTAGAGTCTACGCCGACGAAGGAGACGCAATTTTGCTTTGCCCAGCATGAGGCAGCCGGTTAGAACGTCATCACGCCTTCCTCGACGACGAGCTCGTCGACCGCGATGTTTATCGCTTGGCCCAGCCGCTTGAAGTCGTCTTTCCATGGCCGCGAGAAGTAGTCGTTGTCCACGCGGCGCAGAAGGTCGTTCCAGATGTTTTGGGCTTGCCACAGAACCACTTCAAAGGGCATGAAGCGAATAATTTCGGCGATGGCGAGCGCCTCCTGCAGGGCAGCCAGCGCGCCCTGTGCGTTGGACACGGCCATCTCCGCCTCCAGCTTGACCATGGCCCGTTTCATTCTCTGCCCCGCCGCGAACGCAAGGTTCGGCGCGTCCAGCGTTACGCGATCGTTGGCTCCGCGATGCAAGAGGTCGGCGACCGCGTCCGCGTCGAAGGGCTCGGCCTCGATCGCCCGCCGCAGACTCGAATTGATGGCAAAGCTTGCCGCCAACGCCAAGGCGGGCGGCGGATTGATCCCCGACTCAGTCAGGAAGTGCAGCAACGACGCGTGGTCCTCGTAGATCTTACGCAGAGAATCCTCCATCTCGCCTACGGTCTGGTTCAGGATCGTACGCAGGATCCGATGCTGCTCGTCAGCAAAGAGGCTGGTCAGCGAGTACGAGGTCGGCTCCGGGCTGACGGTGCTTGCTGGCGCCGGCGCTCCCGCTTCAGGAGCAGGGTCGAGCGCAATGTGGGCCGAGACGGCGGGCTCCGGCTGCTTGCCCGGATGCGAAAAGAAGCGGTCGATCAGCCGGATGACCTCCGGCAGATTGGCTTTGCGGATGGCCGCGCGCACCTCCGCCGAGAAAGCCACAAAGGCCGGCTCGTCCGCCTCCGTATAGCGCCGGACCGCGGCCGAAAGGTTCTGGTCGCCCAAATGCAGGACCGCGTAGCAGATTTCTTCCTGCTCCTCGGTGATGCGGGAGCGCAGGCGCGCGCGTCCGAGCGCCACCCGGCCCCGGCCCGAGGTAAACACTTCGTGCCCGTCCCGGTGCACGTCGAAGCAGAACAACTCGCCCTGCTCCGGGTAGTTGCGAAAGACGGAGGAGATGGCGTAATGCGCACCGACCTGCTCGAGACCGATCTTCAAGCCGGTGACGTACTGCTTGTACACCTCGGAGCCGTCCTTCAGATCCGGGACATTCGGTTTGGCTTCGGCGAGGATCTCGAGGAACTCCGCCTCAAGCGACGCACCGTCAGCGCCGAAAAGCTTTGATGCCAGCTGGATCACGCGTCCCGCGTAGGCGATGATCTGCACGGTTTCAATGCCGGAGATCTCATCGAAGAACCAGCCGCAGGACGTGTACATCAGCTGCGCATGCCGCTCCATTTCCATCAGTTCGAGCACCGTGATGCGCTCTTCGGGGGTGAGCGGGCGCACCTGCTGTTGGTCGAGAAAGCGGCTCATTGCGGTAGGAGAACGGTCCAGAACGACGTCGATGTACGCGTCGCGCGCGGTCCACAGATCCTTGAGCAGGCCTGCGGTCAGCTTTTCGGCCAAGGGCGCGGTGCGGTCGCGGAGCAGGTCGAGCGCGTCTCGCAGCGGCTTGCGCCAGCGCTGGTTCCAGCCCGGCTTGCCTCCATTGCAGCCGCAGTCGGACCGCCAGCGCTCGACCCCATGCGCGCACGACCAGGAGGTGTTTTCCGCGACCTCGGCCTCCCAGGTCGGTGGGAAGCGCTCGAGGAACTCGCCGTAGTTGGTCAACTCGGCCAGGCCCTGCTCCTCGATGGTGTGCATGGCGAAAGAGAGCGCCATCTCGCCGTGTTTGTGGTGGTGGCCGTAGGATTCGCCGTCGGTGGCGACGTGGGAGAGTTGCGCGGGCAGATCTCCGGGTGCGGTCGGCGTGGAGCGGAAGCCCCCCAGCAGGCGCCCGGCGAACTTCTCTCCGGAGTCGAGCAGCCCCTCAAAGGCGATGGCGCGCGAGGGTGGGCCGTCATAGAAAAAGATCGCAATGGAACGGCCCTCGTCCAGTTTGACCAGATACGGCTGGCTCGGATCGACCGACGCGTCCGGAGTCGACGACCAGCGAGGCTCCAGCCTCCCGTCGGGCTGCGCAGACGGTTTTTCCGCGGTGGTCGCCAGGCCGTCCAGCTCGGCATCCGAGGAGGGTGGGAGCCGGCGAACGCGGGCGCACTGATTTGGCGCCAGGATCGTGAATTTGATGCCCTCCCGCGCCATCAGATCGAGCACGTGGCGGTTGACGGCAGTTTCGGCCAGCCACATGCCCTCCGGCTTGCGCCCGAAGCGAAACTCGAAATCAGCCACGCCCCAGCGAATCTGGGTGACGGCGTCCCGGGTGCTGGCCAGCGGCATGATGATGTGGTTGTACACCTGCGCCAACGCCGACCCATGGCCGGAGTAGCGCAGGGCGCTGGCCCGGTCCGCGTCGAGGATCATGTGGTAGGCCCGGGGTGCTTTGTCGTGCAGCCAACTCAGCAGCGTCGGACCGAAGTTGAAGCTCATCCGGGCGTAGTTGTTGACGATGCGGACGATCTCGTTACGCTTGTTCTGGATGCGCGAGGCGCCGTTAGGGGCGTAGCACTCGGCCGTAATGCGGTCGTTCCAGTCATGGTAGGGCGCGGCCGACTCCTGCACCTCGACCACTTCAAGCCAGGGATTCTCGCGGGGCGGCTGGTAGAAGTGCCCGTGGACGCAGACAAAGCG
>CAXUEE010000034.1:21773-22131 GCA_964249905.1 uncultured Acidobacteriaceae bacterium | reverse complement strand
CGCTGGTATAGCGTGCCACCGACTTGGTCGCGCCTGAAACCTTGAACACTGGACCGGTTTCAAAAAACACCGGAACCGTCGGCGTTGAACCGAAGGCGATCGGGTTGGTTGGGTCCACCGTGATCTCGAGGATCGAGCCCGGGCAGTAGAACTCCTTGGACAGAACGCCGTTCAGGGCGTCCGTGAACGCCGGGTTATCCTTCGTCGCATACACGTCGGACGCTTTGTTGTTGGTGATGATCGTGCCTCCCGCTTCTGCAAACGCCTGCAGCGCCACGGCTCCGTCCCGCCCAAGTCCGCCCTGATACTCTGGCGGCACCGGCGGCATGGTCAGGCGCTCCGGCCCGCCGCGGCCACC
>CAXUEE010000034.1:16752-21763 GCA_964249905.1 uncultured Acidobacteriaceae bacterium | reverse complement strand
GTCAAAATTGCTTGCGGCGGGTTTTCCGGCAGGATGATCGCGTCGAATCGCGCATGGAGATTGCCCTTGCGTATGTCGGCGTCGCTCACCGTCGTATACGGGATGCCGTTTTTGTCGAAGATGAAGCGGGTCCAACCCTCGTCGAGCGCCGCAATCCAACTCTTGTAGAGCGCGACCCGCGGAGCCTTCATCGCCAGCGCGCTTCCAGTCACGGCCTGCGCCGCGGGAGTAAAGGTGACGGAAAACGTCTTCGCCGCCGCCTGGAGCTTGGCGTCCAGACCGGCCTGCGCGGGCAGATAGATGGTCCCGGGGTCATGGCCAGGCCCGGTAAGCCGGTACGCTTTAACCCCTTGGCTCAGGAGGGCGAAGGTGGCGTACAGGCTATTGTTTGTCGTATCGCTGAGCAGGTAGCCCTTGGCCGGCCCAGGCTCGACCCGGCCCACCACGGGCGCAAACGTATCAACCTTCTTCGCCTCCGCGGTAAACTTCGCATCGACAGCCGCGACCTTTACGCCGTAAAACAACGGCAGCGTCGTCCCTGTAACGTCGTACGGGCGCTGCGGTGGACCGCCCGGATACTCGCGAATATCCGGATATTTTTGGCGCTCAAGCACTGTCTTCGCAAAATTGCGGTAAGGCTGGTCGAGCGCAATGATGTAGCTTCCGGATGGAAAGCTGTTTCCTCCCGCCTCGAACGGCGCGGAAGCCTGCTCGACCTCGACGCCCGCATTGTGCAGTGTCTCGACCAGCCGCAGCGTCATCGCGGGATCGATCTGCTCGGGCGAGACCACATAGGCGTACGGCCCGGCCGCCGGGTGCACCGCATGCTCGCTCACCTGGTAGAAGTCCGACAGGAACTGTACGCGGTCCGTCGCCACGGTCTTGGTCATCGATTTGAGCGCGTCCATCTGGTACGCGACGATGTCGCCCATGTGCCAGGTGCCGCCCATCCAGGGATTCGGATAATTCCAAGCAGCCACCTTGGCGTCATAGCCGATACCGGTGCCCAGCTTCTCAAAGGGCACCTCGATTGGCGTGGCAAGATTCGCGCTTGCCGATTCCGTCAGGATACGCAGTCCGTTGTGCAAAGAAATATAGTCGCGCAACGGCGACCAGAAGTCGTAGACGCCGTGGACCAAAACACCTGTCTTTCCAGTCGATGCGACATCGTGGGCAGTCCGCATGCCCAGAGCGTTCATCGAAAAGATGAGGAGCGGATCGACGTTTGGATCTATTGGATCCACCCACGGCGGCAGGTAGAGCCGCGGCGCATCCGCACCTTGCTGGTGAAGGTCATAGAGGATCTGTGGATGCCATTCATTGATAACCTTCGCCGTATGCTGTGTTTCGAGCTGCGTCAGGCCTACCCAGTCGCGGTTGTCGTCGTGACCCACATATTTTGCATAGAGTACAGGTGGGTTGGAGCCCTCTGACGGTGTCCCCAGTGTCTTCTTGTACCAATCCACAACAAGCTGCTCGCCATCTGGATTCTGCGACGGAATCATAAGCAGGATCACGTTTTGGAGAGTGGTCTGCACATCCGGATCGTTCGAGGTAAGCATGCGATACACAAAGGCCGGCGCGGTCTGCGAGCTGGCGATCTCCGTCGAGTGAATATTGAAAGTGATGATCATGACCGCTTTGCCGCGAGCAATCAGCGTTTTCGCCTGGTCGGCAGAGGTTGTGCGCGGATCGGAGAGCTTCGTTACGATATCTTTATATTCGGCTAAGTGCGCCAGATTTTCCGGTGAGGAAACCGTGAGCATGACGAAAGGACGTCCTTCCATCGTCTTACCGATCTCCTGATATTTGATTTTGTCCGACTCACCAGCGACCTTCTGATAGTAAGTGGTAAGGTCCTTCCAGTCGGCCAGCTTCCGGTCGGTTCCAGACTCGAAGCCAAACTGCTCGAGCGGCGACGTAACATGCTTCGTCTGGGCTACGGCTTGAAAAGCCAAAATAAGAGCAACGAAAGAAAAGACACTTCTTTTCATAAGACCTCTCTTGGGAACTATCTGCTCGACGCAATTAAGTCCGAAATCTGTACATCTAGAACAGGAATTTCACAGCGAACTGGGTTTCACGGGAAGTGGAAGTAGTGGTGTTTACCGTACCATAGCTGGTGGACTCGATGTTAGCGGTCGGCGCTCCAAACGACGGGTGATTCAGGAGGTTGTACGCTTCAAAGCGAAACTGCAGCTGCATTTCCCGGTGAAGGGTTACTCTGCGATAGACACCTGCGTCCAGGTTATTGACGCCGTCCTGCCGCAGCAAGTTGCGGCCGGAGTTTCCATAGGCATAGACCGGTGTCGTGCCCGCGGGATAAAGCACATCCGTAAAAGCCGCTGTGTTGAACCATAAGTTCGGCGTAGGACTGGCCAGTTTAGGAGTCTGACCCGGGACCAGCTGCGCGTACGTGCTGCTCAGGCCCACATTCGCGATATCTTTGGTGGTGGTTACGGTAAAAGGCAATCCAGTCTGAAAAGAAAAAATGCCATTCACCTGCCAGCCCGAGATGGCCTCTCGCGGCACTTTGCTCCACGATGCCCCGAACGGCTTAGCGCTGCCGAACGGAAGCTCATAGGTGAAGCTTGTCACCGAACGATGCTTAATGTCGAAGTCCGAAGAGCCCCACTGCGAAGCAACGTTAAGCGGGTTCTGAATAAAGCCTGTGTACGGCGCATCGTCTAGTGAGTGCGAGTAGGTGTAGGAAGAAAGCAGAGTCAATCCCTGCGAGTAACGTCTGGTCAACTGCGCCGAAAAGCTGTTGAAGCTCGACCCGCCGTTCGAGTTTACCCAGGTGATGGGTCCCCACTGCGGGTAAGGACGCCGCGCCTGGACCGACCCGGCTGCCGGTGTCGGCTGATTGATATTGTAGCTCTCCTGCAGGTCCGAGCCATGCGAGCCAAGGTAAGTCAGCTCGAGCGCAAGGTCCTTCTGCAACTCGCGGTCCACCGTCAGACTCCACTGCTGCACATTGGCTGTTTTGTAGTTTGCATTGATGCCATTCGGCGTATAACCGCCGGCGTTGGTGATGCTACCGGGAAACGGGTTCGACCAACTCGCGGCCGGTGCGGGCTTGGGATATGTGCTGCTGTTTGCGTTGGTAAAGGTCTGAAGGGTCCGAAAAGGAAGTCCGCGCCAAAGCTGCGAGATGCCATTGCCTGCCGTGACCTGGTTGTACAGGATGCCATAACCTGCACGGATGGTAGTTTTAGGACCAAATGGCTGAACGGAGAGACTGACGCGCGGAGCAAGGTTCGCTTTCCGCAGATGCCATACCTGTCCGATGAGCGAGCTTTGGCTGCCGACGCTGACCAGTGTGCCCGTGGTCGGGCTTAGGTTGAGCAGCTCTCCGTCAGCGACAGGTATATACCCGGTTGCCGGATCGAAGCTGGCAATGCGATTCTTACGCTCACCTTCCGGAAAATCGAGTTCATAGCGTAACCCGTACGTCAACGTAACCTTCGGGCTTACTTGATATTGGTCGAGCGCGTAGAAGTCCGAAGATGCCGTGAAGCTGTCTACTCCCGGATAGCCTGGGTCGCGCGCTGTAGTGTAGAGATCACCCAGCAGGAAATCGGCAAGGGGGCTGTTGGTGTATTGTCCGTTGAACGTAAAAACTCCGCGGCCATCCTGGTAATACTGCAGGTTATAGATGAATCGCTTAAAGTCGCCACCGAATTTCAGCGCATGCTTGCCTCGCACCCAGCTCAGGCTATCAACCACGTTGTAGGTGTTGTCGCGCCTCCCTTGCGGCAAGTTTGTTGGTCCTCCAAGGGGGGAATACCCGGTGATTGTTACCCGAGGCACTCCAAGGTTCAAGCCTGCCTGCAGGCCAACTCCATTGGTGGTGTTGGTCGGGATGCCGAGTTGGTCGTCGACATCGCCCAGCGCCGCATCCTGCAACACGCGGTTGGTACGAATACGGTTGTAGCCGATACGAAACTCGTTGACCAAACTCGAAGAGATCACCTCTGTGTCATGGACGGAAATAGCCTGATCCAGCTCTGGCGTTGTGCATCCAAAGCCCGGCAAGACCGATGATCCGCAGAGCGAGTCTGAAGGCTCGAATGCGTTCGAGAGCTGATATTGATAGCTGACGAAAAAAGTATTCTGCCGCCAGAGCGTCTGGTCGACTCGAGTCGAAAACTGATCCTGCTGCTGCGTCCGGGTCTCGTTAAAAAGATAGTTATTGGCGGTGCCGGGGCTGGTCGGCAGGGGAAAGAAGTTCAGCAGTTGCGCTGCAACAGGGTTGATCGCTGAGATCTGGTAATTGGCGTAAGGCGCGCCGGTCTGCGGGTTCTGAATACCGCCAGTGACGGCTCCGGTGCTCGGATTCACTGTTAGAGGATACTTGCGCATCAGGTCGCTCAGGTTCCCGCTGCGCTCGGCAACCGTCGGCACGGTAGCCAACGCGCTGATCTGCTGGCTGAGACGCAGCCCTTCATATGTACCGAAGAAGAACGTGTGGTCTCGCCGGATAGGACCGCCGATCGAAACGCCGTACTGGTTCCGCTGATACGGCGGCAACACGCCCGGGCTGAAGTAGTTGTCTGCATCGAGCGCACTGGTGCGATAGAACTCATACGCCGAACCGTGCAGGGAGTTACTGCCTGACTTAGTCGTAATCAGAATCTGCCCGCCGGAAAAGCGGCCATACTCTGCACTGTAAACACCCGTCAGCAGCTTGAATTCCTGCAAGCCATCGATGGAAGGCGACACAGTCGGCTGCATGGTGGCTTCGTCGGAGTTATCGATGCCATCCAGCAGATAGTTATTGTTCACCTCAGCCTGACCGGCCACATTGAAGCCACCACGAAATGCAAGTGACGACCCTGTAATGGGCGGAAAAACGTTGGGTACGAGTTGGGCTAGTTGAAAGAACTGCCGACCATTGAGCGGTAGTTCCACAATTTTGCGCTGATCGACCACTGCGCCGATGGTTGCGTCAGAAGATTGCAAGAGCGAAGCGTCTGCAGTGACGGTAATCACGTCCGAAGCTTCTCCG
>CAXUEE010000034.1:14938-16742 GCA_964249905.1 uncultured Acidobacteriaceae bacterium | reverse complement strand
CTCCGGTACTGAGCGAGAAGTCTACACGCGCCTGCTGGCCGGTCTGCAACCGGATGCCCTGGCGAACGCTCTCGCGAAAGCCGGGCGCAGTTACGGTCAGCGTGACCGAGTCTGCCTCGAGTTCCGGCAGCGTGTACTCGCCCTGACTGTTGCTGGTGATGGTTCGCCGCCATCCTTTAGTGTCATCCACGATGAGGATGGTCACACCCGGAATAACCGAGCCAGTGGTATCTGTGACGATGCCGTGGATCTCGGCAAGAACGCCCTGGGCGACTGCAGTCGCAACTGAAACTAGGGCTGCGAAAGCCAACGGCAAAGGTGATGGAAACATGTAGGAACGCTTCATCAAAGGTCTAGCCTCCTGAGGCTCCGAGTAAGAACCGGGTTATGAAAGCGGGCATCGTGCCTTGGTACAAGTCCAAGCGAGGATCTCGCAAGCCAACTAAATAACGTTGCGCGCGACAACTGCGGCACGGCTGCCGATCCCTGTGCCGGCATGACACCAGGACAAGCAAGCAGCAGAGCTGCACATGCTTAGAAATTCTTTCTGTAGGAGAGCCGGTCAAGCCTGTGCGCGCAAAAGCTGGAGATCTATTTCTTACCTAGATACCAGCATGGAGCCTGAACAGTGCTTTTCTAACGCATGCTGCTCAGGAGGCCTAAGCCTGCCGGCTCAGACGACATCGCGTCGCGAAGGTCAGTTGCAGCAATGGTTGGAGAGCCATGTCCCGACCTTAGCATGGACTGTGCCATTCGGATAGTCTTTGTGTAGGAGGTGTCTCGCTTGCCTTCCACGCACAGCGCGACGTCCGTTGGCAGCCTACCCGGCCGCGCACCCAAGCGGTCCTGGAGACGTGGGGCGATCGCCGCGGTGCTGCTCCTGCTCCTGTTGGGAATCGTGGGAGAGACCCTCGTGCGACAGGTCAGGCCGATGCTGCGGCAGCGGCTCATCGCGGCGCTCAGCCTGCGCTTCCATAGTCATGTGGAACTCGACCGGTTGGATGTCTCCCTCCTTCATGGGCTCGAAGTCTCCGGGGAAGGCCTGCGCATCGGAGCACCGGCGCCAGCGCAGGCCGCGCGTCCAATAGTGACCGTAGCGCAGTTCAGCTTCCATACCGGGCTGCGCAGTCTCTTTGCCCAGCCTCTGCGCCTTGGCACGGTGTATGTGTCGGGCCTGGAGATCCGTATCCCGCCGCACGGCTTCGCTGGCGAACCGGACGAAGACGCGCGGCGCCGTCGCGAGTCCCGCACAGAGGTTGTGGTCGACCGGTTGTCCATCCGCGACTCCCACCTGATTCTAGAGAACAAGGATCCGGCGAAGGCGGCGCGAGTGTTTGATTTGCGGAGCATCGACCTGGAAGGAGTGGCGCAAGACTCGCCAGTGCACTTCGACGCGACTCTGGTGAACGCCCTTCCTCGTGGAGACGTCCATGTCAACGGAAGCTTCGGTCCCTGGGTATCCGCGAGTCCAGGCGCTACGCCGCTTGACGGCCGGTACCTCTTCGAGCATGCCGACCTAAGCACGATCCGTGGGCTGAGCGGCACACTGCGATCAACTGGAAACTTCGATGGCCAGCTCCACCGGCTGGAGGTTACCGGCTCAACGGAAACGCCGGACTTTTCGCTCGAGACCGCGCGCCAACCCATGCCTCTGCATACCAGCTTCCACGCGTTTGTCGACGGAACAACGGGCGATGTCATGCTCGATCCGGTGAAGGGCCGGCTGCGCGGCTCCGCCTTCACCTGTCGCGGGTCGATCGTCCGGGAAAAGGACAAAGGTCACCTTATCGACCTGAGCATAGAA
>CAXUEE010000034.1:8875-14928 GCA_964249905.1 uncultured Acidobacteriaceae bacterium | reverse complement strand
CTGCAGCGGATGACCCTGAGCTCCCGTTTTTCCTTGCGAGAGATTCACCTCTCAAACCCTGCCTTTCAGGAGAAGGTGGATCAACTCAGCTTGCGTGCGCAGGGGCTGCCGGCGCAGGCTGCGCTGGTCTCGTCGCATCCGGGCGAGGCCGTTGGGAGGGCTGTTGTCAGCTCCGGGATGAGCGGGCAATTGACCCTGAGCGGTGGCCGCATGGACTTCAGCGATCTCAGCTACACGGTTCCCGGTGCGGCAGTTGACATGCAGGGCTTGTATTCGCTGGACGGAGAACAGTTCGATTTCCACGGCAAGGTGCGGACAGAGGCACAGGCGTCCGGCATGGTCCAGAGCTGGTGGAAGCAAATTCTTCTGCACGCGGTCGACAAGTACCTCAGCAGAAACGGCGCCGGCATCGAGCTCCCCTTCACGATTCATGGAACGCGATCCGTGCCGCAGTTCGGGTTGGACTTCGACCAGTTCCTCCGGGACCGTCAAGCCGCCGGCGCCGGCAGTCCCACTCCTCCCAATCACAAATAGCTTCCCAAGCAAGGCTCCAGCCGTGAATAATCATCCCGTTCTCCCCGGGAGGTAACCCGCTTGAAGATCTCACTGCTCACCTTGCTCGCAGGCAGCGTTTTTGCCATCGCGTTGTGCGATTCCATCCACGCACAGACCCCTGAGCTCGCCGCGACGCCGCCCATGGGCTGGAACAGCTGGAATCACTTCGCGGCGCGTGTGGACGATGCCGCTGTGCGCTCCGCCGCCGATGCCCTCGTTTCGAGCGGGATGCGCGATGCCGGGTACGTCTACGTGAACATCGACGACACCTGGGAAGCCGGGCGCGATGCGGAGGGCAAGATCCAGACCAACGCCAAGTTCCCGGACATGAAATCGTTGGCGGATTATGTGCACAGCAAAGGGCTGAAGATTGGCATCTATTCCTCGCCCGGGTCGAAGACCTGCGCGCGATTTGAAGGCAGCCTGGGCCATGAGGAGCAGGACGCCAAAACCTACGCCGCCTGGGGCATCGATTACCTCAAGTACGATCTGTGCGGCTTCCGCGATCAGATGAAAACGGCGTCCTCGCCCGCGGAAGCGCACCAACTCATGGTCGCCGCCTACACCAAGATGGATAAGGCGCTTCGGGCGACCGGACGGCCTATCGTCTTCAGCCTCTGCCAGTACGGGATGGACGCCGTCTGGCGCTGGGGGACGACCGTGGGCGGGAACCTATGGAGAACCACCGGCGACATCACCGACAAGTACGCGCGCATGGCCGAGATTGGTTTCGGACAAGCCGGCTTGGCACAGTATGCCGGCCCCGGCCACTGGAACGACCCCGACATGCTGGAGGTCGGCAACGGCGGCATGACCCTAGACGAATACCGGACGCACATGTCGCTGTGGGTGATCCTGGCCGCACCTTTGCTGGCCGGGAATGATCTGTCGAAGATGACGCCCGAAACGATCGCGCTTCTAACCAATCGCGAGGTCATCGCTATCGACCAGGACAAAGCGGGCCGGCAGGGGGATCGCGTCCTCGCCGAAGGTCCGATCGAGGTGTGGACCAGGCCGCTGGCGGATGGGTCCCAAGCCGTGGGCGTCTTCAATCGCTCCGACCGCGACCTGAGCTACGAGTTGGATCTCCGCAAAGTAGGAATAGCCGACGCCGGCCGGGTGCGCGACCTGTGGAATGGACGCGATCTGACCGGGATGGGCCGGCCGACGACGCAGATGATCCCCAGACATGGCGTGCTGCTTTTGCGCGTATCGAAATAGCGAGTCCCTGTGTGTCGGAGCACGTGCCGTACGTCTCCAGTTTGGCGTACTATCGACGGAACGATGGTCTGTGCCAACAGAGAAATGATTTCCCGGCTCTGCGTCGGCCTCTCGGATCACGGGAGCCGCCGGTGAAGGTTTCGCTTTTCATCACGTGCTACAACGACACGCTGTTTCCGGAGACAGGGAAAGCGGTCGTGCGGGTCCTCGAGCGGCTGGGGCATACGGTCATCTTCCCCGCAGGCCAGACCTGCTGCGGACAGATGCATTGGAACACCGGCTATCAGGCGGAAGCTCTGCCGCTCTTGCCGCGCTTTATGGCGCAGTTTCGCGATGCGGAAGCAGTCGTCGTTCCGTCCTCTTCCTGCGTGGCCATGATGCGCGACCACTATCCGGCGATGGCCCGGCAGATGGGCGAAGCTAGGCTGATCGCGGATGTCGATAGCCTCCTGCCACGCATCTGGGAGTTTTCTGAATTTCTAACAAAGAAACTCGGGCTGGAGGACGTTGGCGCCTTCTACCCGCATCGCGTCACCTACCATGCCAGCTGTCATGGACTGCGCAGCCTTCATCTGGGCGACGGCCCGGCAAAACTGCTGCGCGGCGTTCGGGGTCTCGAACTCGTCGAACTGAGCGGACTGGAGCAGTGCTGCGGCTTTGGAGGCACCTTCGCGGTCAAGAATGCGGAGGTTTCAAGCGCGATGCTGGCTGAAAAAGTTCAGGCCGTGCTCCATACCAAGGCCGAGCTCTGTACGGCGTGCGACAACTCTTGCCTCATGCACATTGAGGGGTCCTTGCACCGGCAGCGCACCGGGGTAAAAACAGTGCACCTGGCGGAGATCCTGGCCGGTGTCGCGGACGGCGATGCCACGGTAGGAGCCGGCTCGTCCGCATCGACCAAGGAGCCAATCTTATGAACGTCAGCGAGCTCCGCGACGAGCGCGGCACCACGCAGGTTATCACCTTCGATCCGACCCGTGCTCCTACGTTTCAGGTTGCGGCAAAGAGTCTGATTACCGATACACAGCTGCGAAAAAATGTGCGGCATGCGACGGACGTCATCCAGAACAAGCGCCGTATGGTGGTCGGCGAAATGCCGGATTGGCAGCAGCTGCGTGAATCGGGCCGGCAGATCAAGGAGCACACGCTCCAGCACCTGGACTTCTACCTTGAGCAGTTTGAGGCGAACTGCATCCGCGCCGGCGGCGTCGTGCATTGGGCGCGCGATGCGGCGGAGGCCCGCGCGATCGTCATCGATCTTGTGAAAGCAACCGGCTCCGAGGAGGCTATCAAAGTCAAATCGATGACGACCGAGGAGATCGGGCTGAATCATGCGCTCGAGGCTGCCGGGATCCATGCCTTTGAAACGGATCTCGCCGAGCTCATCATCCAACTTGGTCACGATCTTCCCTCCCACATCGTCGTTCCTGCGCTGCACAAGAATCGCGCCCAGATTCGCGAGATTTTCCGCCGCGAGATGAACCTTCCCGGCCTTGGTGAGCGACCTGCCGACCTGGCCGAAGCCGCCCGCAGGTTCCTTCGGGAGAAGTTTTTGCGCGTGCGCACCGGCATCAGCGGAGCCAACTTCCTGATCGCCGAAACTGGCGGCGTCTGCGTCGTCGAGTCGGAGGGCAACGGCCGCATGTGCCTGACCCTGCCCTAGACGATGATTACCGTCGCCGGCATCGACAAGGTGATCCCGCGCTTTCAGGATCTGGAAGTTTTCCTGCAGCTGCTGCCCCGCTCGGCAACCGGCGAACGCATGAATCCCTACAATTCGATCTGGACGGGCGTACACCCCACCGACGGTCCCCGCGCCTTCCACGTCGTGCTGATGGACAACGCTCGGACGGAGATCCTCGCCGATACCGAAGCGCGGCAGACGCTTTCCTGCATACGCTGCGGAGCCTGTCAGAACGCCTGCCCGGTTTATCGCCAGACCGGAGGACATGCGTATGGCTCGGTCTATGCCGGGCCGATTGGCGCTATCCTCACACCGCAGCTCCAGGAACTGCACAGCGGCCAGAGCCTGCCTTATGCCTCCTCCCTGTGTGGCGCCTGTTATGAGGTTTGTCCGGTAAAGATCAACATTCCCGAGGTGCTCATTCACCTTCGGCACAAGGTGGTGGAACAGGACACGCAAGGTCTGGGCGCCCTCAATCCCGAGGCCGTGGCGATGAAGATGATGGCGATGATCTTTCGCAGCGAAGGCCGTTTCCGGGCGGCGCAGCGCCTCGGCCGATGGGCGGAAACTCCGCTGGTCAACAAGCAGGGCTGGGTGACCTGGCTGCCCGGCTTCCTTGGCGGTTGGACACAGGTCCGCGATCTTCATTCCATGCCGAAGCAGACCTTTCGCGAGTGGTTCGAGGCACGGGAGTCCCAAATTGGCGGATAGCGCAGCAGCTCGCTCTGAGGTTTTGCGCCGCATTCGTGCCGCGATCGGGCCCACCTCGGCGGTCAGGCCGGCAGCCGAGGCGATCGAGGCCGAGTGGCGTAGCATTGAGCGCGCTTACTGTACTACGCCGCAGAGAGACCGCGGCGCGGTGCTCGATCTGCTCGAAGACCGTCTGCTCGACTACGACGCCGGAGTCTACCGCTGTGCCTCGGCCGAGGTCGCCGGGCTGGTTGCGCGCATTTTAGGCGAACGAGAGAAGCCGGTCATGGCTCTCGCCACAGGATTTCCGCAGTCCTGGCTGCCGCGCGACACCTCCGTTTTTTTTGTTGAGGACGACCGTATGTCGGTAGGCCCGATCGACGCGTGTGACGGCGTGCTCACGTCGGCCACGCTTGCCATCGCCGAGACTGGCACCATCATCCTGCAGGACGCACCCGGACAGGGCCGCCGGGCTCTCACGCTGCTCCCGGACTACCATCTTTGCGTAGTAGACGCTGCACGTGTGGTCGAAACCGTGCCGGAGGCGATGCGGATTCTGCAAGCGACAGCAAGCCGCGCAACCACCTTTTTCTCCGGGCCGTCCGCCACGGCAGACATCGAGATGACCCGCATTAAAGGGGTCCACGGCCCGCGCTTTGTCGACGTCCTTCTCGTTCTCTAGGTGTACCGTCCGTCGCCAAAGGCGAAGGATCTGCTTTCTGTCCTGGCTTTGACCCGTTCATTGAAGTTGCGAGCGCCGGTCCGAGCAAGCCGTAGCATCCTTTAAGTAACGCAGTGTAGCCAAACCGACTCAAATAAAGAAAAGCGAGCAAAGGGGCGAGAGAAGCGATGAACTATGTCAACTTAGGCAGCACCGGCGCCAAAGTATCGCGGCTGTGCTTGGGAATGATGACTTACGGGTCGAAGCAGTGGCGCGAGTGGGTCTTGGAATGGGACGAGTCGGAGCCGCTCATCCGCAAAGCATACGAGGCGGGAATCAACTTCTTCGATACAGCCGACGTGTATTCGCTCGGCGCAAGCGAGGAGATCACCGGGCGGGCCATGCGTGAGTTCAGGATGCGGCGCGAGGAAGTTGTCATCGCGACCAAAGTTTTCAACCCTATGAGCGACGGGCAAAACGATCGCGGCCTTTCGCGCAAGCACATCTTCGCTTCGATCGACGCGAGTCTCAAGCGCCTGGGGACCGACTATGTCGACCTCTACCAGATCCATCGCGCCGATCCGCACACGCCGATCGAGGAGTCGCTCGAGGCGCTCAGCGACCTGGTGCGCGCCGGCAAGGTCCTGTACCTGGGAGCATCGTCCATGTACGCCTGGCAATTTCTGCAGATGCTTGACTTTCAGCGGCAGCATGGCTTGGCGCGCTTCGTCACGATGCAGAACCACTACAACCTGGTCTACCGCGAAGAAGAGCGGGAGATGATTCCGCTCTGCCTGGACCAGAAGGTGGGCCTGATTCCGTGGAGTCCGCTGGCGCGCGGCTTCCTCGCCGGCAACCGCAAGCAAAATGTAGACAAGCAGCAGGCAGAGACGGCGAGGGCCCGAACCGATGACTTCGCGCACAAGCTCTACTATGCCGAGTCGGACTTCAAAGTGGTCGACCGCATCACGGAGGTCGCGGAGGCGCGTGGTGTCAAGAATGCACAGGTCGCCTTGGCGTGGATGCTGACCAAACCGGCGGTCTCGGCCCCGATCATCGGCGCGAGCAAGGCGTATCAGCTGGATGACGCCTTTGCGGCCTTGGAGATCCAGCTGACCGCCGAGGAAGTCACGAAGCTCCAAGAGCCATACGAACCGCATCGGGTGCTCGGCTTCAGCTAGAAGGCTCCCGCAACAAGGCCGCATGCGCAAGTTGGTAAGCTAGGAACTGGCGCACGCGTTG
>CAXUEE010000034.1:865-8865 GCA_964249905.1 uncultured Acidobacteriaceae bacterium | reverse complement strand
CGCGTTGTCCATCTATCTCATCACCGGGGCTGCAGGATTTATTGGCTCGCATCTCGTGCAGGCTTTGCTGGCGCGAGGCGAAACAGTCCGCGGTCTCGATAACTTCTCGACCGGACGAGAGCAGAACCTGCCTTCGCGAAGCAGTCGATTTCAGCTGATCCAGGCGGATTTGCGAGATGTGGCGGCGGTCCACACGGCCTGCGTAGGCGTTGACTTTGTCCTTCATCAGGGAGCCTTGCCCAGCGTTCCCCGTTCAGTGGAGGACCCGCGCACCAGTCATGAGACCAACCTCAACGGCACGTTCAATGTGCTGGAAGCCGCACGCGCGGCAGGCGTTCAGCGTTTGCTGTTTGCGGCATCGTCATCCGCGTATGGCAATCAGCCCGGCTTTCCGCGGCTGGAGACGATGACGCCGATGCCGATCGCGCCGTACCCGGTGCAGAAGGTAGCGGGCGAACTCTACATGCACTCCTTCTGGAACGTATACCGTCTGGAGACGGTCTGTCTGCGTTACTTCAATGTCTTCGGGCCGCGGCAGGATCCGGAGTCGGCCTATGCGGGCGTCATTGCCCGGTGGGTGCGGCAGATGCTGCGCGGAGAGCGTCCGGTCATCTTTGGCGATGGGGAACAAGGGCGTGACTTCACCTATGTCGAGGATGTGGTCGCGGCGAACCTGCAGGCCCTGGCAGCTCCATCCAGCGCGGTCGCGGGCCGGACGTTCAATGTGGCTCGCGGCGAGCGGCATACGCTCAATGAAATCTACGGCCTCCTTGCGAAGATAGTCGGCTTCCGGGAAGCCGCCCGGTATGCGCCATCGCGACAAGGCGATGTGCGCGATTCGCATGCGGATATCTCGGCGGCATCGGAGGCCTTCGGGTATAGGCCGCGGGTGACCTTGGAAGAAGGTCTTATGCGCACGGTGGCGTGGGTCCGCACCGAGCAGGCGTCTGAGGCAAAAGTTTGATCGGCGCTGCGTTCGTGCCGGTGAGCAGCATGACGGAATGGCGAGCGCGCGTCGAGACAAGAACGCTGCGCGTAGGCGTGGTCGGCCTCGGATATGTCGGGCTACCCCTGACGCTGCTGTTGAGCGAAGACGGTTTTGCGGTCACCGGCTTCGACATCGATGAGGCCAAGGTACGCGCGCTTCATGCAGGAGAAAGCTACATCCACCGCATCACGCCGGAGCACATCGCGGCGGCTAGGCAGCAAGGCTTTCGGGCGACCACTGACTATGCCGAGATAGCCGGCGTCGATGCGGTGCTGATCTGCGTGCCCACCCCGCTCCACCCCGATCACATTCCGGACGTGCGCGCGGTCGAGGCGACCATGGAGTCGATTGCGCCGCACCTGCGGCCGGGGCAGCTGGTGGTGCTCGAGAGCACCACTTACCCAGGGACAACCGAAGAGATCGTAGTGGCCACCATCGAGCGGCATGGACACCGCGTGCAGCGCGCAAGTGGCAACGAGGCACCGGAGCGGGTCGAAGGCGTGCTGGTGGCCTTTTCGCCGGAGCGGGAAGATCCAGGGAACGTGACCGTCCCGCGCCGCAGCGTCCCAAAGGTGGTCGGCGGCGTGGGCCCGCAGGCGACGGAGGCTGCATGTTTGCTGTACAACGTGGTGTTTGCCCGCACGGTAGCCATGTCCTCAACGGCGGCGGCCGAGATGACCAAACTGCTCGAGAACATCTATCGCGCGGTCAACATCGCCCTCATCAATGAAATGAAGCAGCTCTGCCTGCACATGGGCATCGATCTGTGGGAGGTGATCGCGGCCGCGGCGACCAAGCCCTTCGGCTTCCAACCCTTCTATCCGGGACCTGGAGTAGGTGGACACTGTATTCCGGTCGATCCGTTCTACCTGACGTGGAAGGCAAAGCAGTTCGGCTTCGAGACGAAATTCATCGAGCTTGCCGGTGAAGTCAACGAAGCGATGCCGGCCTACGTGGTTGAGACCACCCGGCGTGCGCTGGAACGTGCCGGACACACGCTCGCGGGCGCCAGGCTGCTGGTGCTGGGGGTCGCCTACAAACGGGACGTCGATGACCTGCGCGAGTCGCCGGCCTTGACGGTGATGCAACTGCTTCTCGCGGCCGGGGCCGAGGTGGCCTACAACGATCCCTACTTCCCGCGCGTGGGCACAGGACGCAAGTACGCATTGCAGATGGAGTCGACGCCGCTTGAGCAGGTAGGCCGCTTCGACTGCGTCCTGATCCTTACCGATCACAGCGTCTACGATTTTGCGCGAATCGTCGCCGACGCGCACCTGGTCATCGACTCCAGAAATGCCACCCGATCCATCAGATCGCCCAAGATCGTGCATTGCTGAAAGTTGTAGGCGGCTGTGCTGAAGAGATCCGCGGATCTGCCGATAAAGCTCACAGGCGATTTTCGCCTAACTTTTCGGCTGCACAGAAAGCCCAATGCGATCCGCAGACCTGCGCCCCTCCCTGAACCCACGCCTCCATTCTCGTGTCTGCTTCTGGGCGGCCCTGGGTCTTTGGATGGTGCTGCTCGCAAGCGGCTTAGGGGCGCAGAGTACGTCCTTCAGAGAGCCTTCCGCCTTGGGCCGGGCCTCTTCTCACCGGGCAAGAACGCAGCACTTCCTGCGCGGAAGAAGCTCCGCCGGCACCATCCCGGCGGCCCAAGCCCTTGCCAGTGCGCGGCAACAGCACCAGGCCATGGTGCAGGCTGCCCTGGCTCAACCAAATGCCACCACCCTGAGCACCGCCTGGACCCCGGTCGGCCCGGGGCAGGTGGCCAGTGCGCTCTATGGAAACCTCACCGGCCGCGTCACGGCGCTGGTGCTGGATCCCGCGGATGCGACCGGCAATACGCTTTACGTTGGCACCACTGGAGGCGGTGTGTGGAAGTCCACCAATGCCGCTGGGTCAGCCGCTGCCGTGACGTTCACACCGCTTACGGACACGCTGCCCGTCTTCAGTCCCGGCGGTGCGGTGCTGCCGTCGCTCAGCATCGGCGCCCTGGCCATGAGCAACGGAGTCCTGCTGGCCGGGACCGGCGACCCCAATGATGCGACGGACTCCTACTACGGCGAAGGCATCCTGCGCTCGACCGACGGCGGCGTCACCTGGACGCTGGCTCAGCAATCGATCGATGGTGTCTCCGGCAATCATTCTTTTCTGGGGCTGGCGGTGGCGGGCCTTGCTTTCTCCTCTGCAAACCCTTCTCTGGTCGTCGCGGCTTTTTCGGACTCGGCCGAAGGCGATGTGGTGCATGCCGCGAACACGCTGAACAGCGTCATGGGCCTCTACTGGTCGAGCGACGGTGGCCTGACATGGCAGATGGCCACGATTGAGGATGGCAACCAGATCGTGCAGACACCGCTGCCCCTCGGCGCCAACGGTGGTGGCAAGGCAGTGACCTCGGTCGTCTGGAATCCGGTGCGGCAGCGCTTCTATGCCGCGGTGCGCGCCCACGGCTATTATGAATCGGCCGATGGTCAGACGTGGACACGCCTCGCTCAACAGCCGGGAACCGGGTTGACGACAACGGCCTGTCCTCCCCTCGGCTATTCGGGAAATTCCGTCTGCCCCATCTTTCGGGGCGTGCTCGCCGTGCAGCCCACGACTGGCGATACCTTCGCACTTACCGTGGACCTTGCCAACCGCGATCAGGGACTCTACCAGGATGTGTGTGCCCTCTCCGGCACCGCTTGCGCCAGCGCGACAGTCCTCTTCGGCACGGCGCTGAACGCGTCGCCGCTCGAAGTCGGAAGCGGAAGCAAGGTGATCTCGCAAGCCGACTACAACCTTGCGTTGAACGCCGTTCCTTCCGGCAGCGACACGCTGCTCTTTGCCGGCACAATCGACCTTTACCGCTGCAGCCTCGCAGCCGGGTGCAGCCTGCGCAACACCACCAACGCGCAAAACGGCTGCGTCAGCCCCGCCGGCGTCGCTCCAGCCCAGCACACTATCGCCACGCTAGCCGGCGCGAGCGCACCGCTTCTCTACGTCGGCAACGATGGCGGTCTTTACCGATCCACCGACGGCGTCAACGAGCAAGCAGGCGCCTGTTCGCTGGACGATGCCAATCACTTCCAGAACCTGAATGCGGGGCTCGGATCGCTCGCCGAGGTGGTGTCGTTTGCCCAGTCGCCTACTGCTGTGGGAACGCTGCTGACGGGCCTCGGCGCTCTGGGAACGGCCGGCACCGGATCAGCCGCCGGCCCGTGGACGCAGCTCGCCACCGGCGAAGGAGGCTCGGTCGCCATCGACCAGAACAATCCGCAGCTGTGGTATCTCTCAACCGGGGCCGAGGGCAGGATCGCGCGATGTATCTCCGGCGCGGCATGCGGTCCAAATGACTTTGCCTCGACGGTGATCGCCGCCGCCCAGGTCAGCGGCGATCCGGCCGCGACCGACGCACCCTGGCTGCTCGATCCGGGCCTCACCTCCAGCCTGATCGCCGGAACATGCCGCGTCTGGCGAGGTGCCGCCACGGGCGGATCTGCCTGGTCTGCCGCCAATGCCATCAGCGCCCCCTTCGCCACACCGGCAGCCAACGCCTGCGGAAGCACAGCGCCGCTCGTCCGCTCGCTTGCCGCTGGAGGACCCGCCAGCCTTTCCTCCGCCAACCAGAGCGCGGGCTCAGACGTCCTCTACGCCGGTCTCGCCGGTGTGCTCGATGGCGGACAGGGTCTTGGAGGACATCTTTTTGTAACGACCGCGGCCAATCTCGCCAGTAGTACCACCGCTTGGCGGGATGCCGCTCAAGGCACCGTCATCAACGACTCCGCTGACTCAGGAGTCTTCAACCCGCAAGGCTTCGATGTGTCTTCCGTCGTAGCGGACGTGCACGACGCCACAGGCAGCACCGTCTATGCAACCCTGCTGGGATTCAGCCAGATCGGGGCCAGCTCGCCCCACGTGTACCGCTCCGTCGATGCAGGCCTCCATTGGACCAACATCACCTCCAATCTACCCAACGCCCCGGCAAACAGCATCGCTGTCGATCCCAATGACGCGAACACTGTCTACGTCGCTTTAGATACCGGCGTCTACGTCACGACGAGCATCTCCACCTGTACCAGCAGCAACTGCTGGAGTGTCTTCGGCACTTCGCTGCCGAACGCTCCGGTGATCAGTCTGCAAGCGGCCGCGCAGATGCCTACCGGCGATGGACGCTCCGGAGAACTGCGTGCAGCGACCTACGGACGCGGCATTTGGCAGGTACCCTTGCTCACCGCGACCAACTCCGTCCTGCCTGCCATCGCGCTGAGCCCAACGGCGGCCGCCTTTACCGCGCAAGCCGTCGGCACAGTCAGTCCGTACGTAACAATCACTGTTACCAACAGCGGGAACGCGAATCTCAACGTTTCCAGCATCGTGACCTCCGGAGACTTCAACGAGATCGACACCTGCGTAGGCAACTTGATCCCGCAAGGTTCGACCTGCACGGTGCAGGTCCGCTTCGCTCCTGGCTCCACCGGCTCGCGCACTGGGGTGCTCACTATCTACGGGAACGTGGCTGGCGGGCAGGCAACGGCGACGCTCTCCGGCACAGGCACGCCGGCAGCCGCGGTCGTCCTTACCCCAACAGCGGCGACCTTCCCCGTCACCAGCGTGGGCGCGACCAGCGCCGTGCAGAACATCACCATCTCGAACACCGGAAGCGCCACCGCAGGCATGCAGACACCCGTCATCTCGGGTGACTTCAAAATGTCCGCAAATACCTGCGGCGCCTCGCTGGGATCGCAGACCGGCTGTACGGTCTCCATCGTGTTTGCGCCAAGCGCCACCGGCACGCGTTCCGGAACGCTGACCGTCGTAGACGATGCAGGAACCCAAACCGCTAGTCTCAGCGGAACGGCCACCAACCCCGCGACAGACAGTCTCTCGCTCCCTTCGCTCACCTTCACCTCGCAGCAGTTGAACACCGCAAGCATTGGTCAGACAGTCATGCTCATCAACGCCGGTGACGTTGCCCTGACCCTCATCACGGCACAGGTAACCAGCGGCGACTTCACCGTTGTCAACGGCTGCGGAAACTCGCTCAATGCGCACTCCACCTGCACCTTCTCCGTTAGCTTCGTGCCCAAGAGCCTGGGCCAGCAAACTGGCGTCTTGACCATCTCCGACCAGTTCCGCAGCCAGACAGTCCAACTGAGTGGGTACGGGATTGCACCGCCGGGAGTTTCCGTATCCCCGGTCAATGGACTCGCCTTCGGTACCCTCGGGGTAGGTCTCGGGACCGCGCCGCAAACGGTGACGCTCACGAACAATGGCGGAGCCGCCCTTGCGATTGCAAGTACGTCCGTCACGGGAGACTACACCATCTCCGCAGGCTCAAACACCTGCGGACAATCTGTCGCGCCCGCTGGAGTCTGCACGCTTGGCATTGTGTTCGCGCCCACTGCTGTCGGCACTCGCCCGGGAACCCTCACCTTCATCGACTCTGCCGGCTCCTCGCCGCAGACGATCCAGCTGACCGGCAGCGGCTCCGATTTCACCGTGGCCGTGAATGGCGCGTCCTCGCTCACCGTTGCCAGTGGGCACGCAGCCACGTACGCCCTTCTTCTCAGCTCGGCAAGCAATGTAACTGGAACAGTTACGTTTAGCTGCACCGGCGTTCCGGCGCACAGCACGTGCACGGTCAATCCCAACAGCGTTACTCTCGGCGGATCGACGCCACTCACCGTGACGGTAGCCACAGGTCTGTCGACCGTACGGCTGGATGCACCGGCGATGCCGTGGGACAAACCGCTGGCGTGGCTTGCCGTCCTGTTTCCCGTGAGCCTTTTTTGCAGGCGCAGGCGGTGGCCGCAGCGACTGCTCATCCTGCTCGTCGCATTGGGCGTGGTCGGAGCTGGCGGCTGCGCAACAGGACGCCTGGAGCCAGGCACAGGCTCCGCCGGCACCTCGACGGCCGTTGTCTCTCCCAGCGGTTCCTATCCTCTGGTGGTCACCGCTTCTAGCGCCGGACTTACCCGAACCATCACTTTGACCCTAGTCATCCAGTAGCGTTCGGGTGAACCACCTTCAGCAGACCTGTCCTGCGCAGAACCCCGACGCCCAGGCCCACTGAAAGTTATAGCCCCCCAACCAACCCGTTACATCGACCACCTCGCCAATGAAGAAGAGTCCCGCAACTTTGCGGCTTTCGAGCGTCCTCGGATCCAGCTCCTCGGTAGCAACGCCGCCGCTGGTGACCTCCGCCTTCTCGTAGCCTTCCGTATCGGCCGGAGTCACCTGCCACGCATGCAGGCGGGATTCGAGCGAGGTGAGCGCAGCATTCGAAAGCTGCCGGGGAACCGGCTCCGGAAGATTCTGCCGAAGCCAGCGCTCTGCCCAGCGCAAAGGCATCCCCGCACGCAGAACCGTCAACACAGCCGCGGTATCGCGTGATGCATTGGACGTTAACAGCGGCGCAAGCACCTGACGCTCGGGCGCAAGATCAAAGTGCAGACTCACTCCGGGGCTCCAGAAGGAAGAGATCTGCAACGCCGCTGGGCCGCTAAGTCCACGATGCGTGATCAGCAGCTTCTCCCGGAATCTGGGAACCCGACGAGCCTGCGAGTCCGCCTTCGACGCGGAAGTCTTCACGCTGGCCGTTACCTCCGCGGAGCTGCCGGAAAGATCACACCAGCGCTCTCGATCGTCAGCCGCAAAGGTAAGCGGCACCAATCCGGGCCGGCAATCGACAAGGCTTAGGCCGAACTGCCGGGCCACCTCGTAGCCAAAGCCGGTCGCGCCAATCTTCGGGATCGAAAGCCCACCTGTCGCAACGACCAGGGACTCGCAAAGAAGCAGGCCGCGATTGGTCTCGGCCACGAAGCGTCCATCCGCCTGGCGGATCAGCTTTACATTGGTTCCCAGCTCCACCTTCACATTCGCCTCGGCGCACTCGCGTTCGAGCAGGTCCGTGATGTCGCGGGCAGTGCGATCGCAAAAGAGCTGCCCCAGCGTCTTCTCGTGAAACGGAACGCCGTGACGCTCCACCAGCGCGACCATGTCCGCGGGAGTGAAGCGCGCCAGCGCAGAG
>CAXUEE010000034.1:378-855 GCA_964249905.1 uncultured Acidobacteriaceae bacterium | reverse complement strand
TCGGAAAGAAAGTTTTCTGCCGTGCAGTGGAGGTTGGTGAAGTTACAGCGTCCTCCGCCGTAGATCAGGATGTTTTTTCCGGCGCGGTCGGCATGGTCTGCCACCAGCACGGTGCGGCCGCGCCGGCCGGCTTCCATCGCGCACATCAGTCCGGCGGCTCCTGCTCCAACTACGAGAACGTCGAATCGGCGCACGCTTATCCTTTTGTGGGATGGGGAAGAACGGACAGGTTCGTTAGCGTAAAGCAGTACGCGACAAGCGTTAACTCATTCTAGCCTTCGGGAGACAACAGGTGAGCCAGCAGAGCGGGCAGCGCGATCCCCAGGGGACTGACGGGTCGTCCGGCTTGGTGCTCAAGCTCAGGATGCGAAGCCTCGTCGCTCTGGCTTCACTCGCGATTGTGCTGCTGACCATCGCCGGGTGTGGGAGCACCGCGGGCAGCGTATCCGGAGCCACTCCCATCGCAGGCAGCAAGTT
>CAXUEE010000034.1:0-368 GCA_964249905.1 uncultured Acidobacteriaceae bacterium | reverse complement strand
GTACGGTATTCGGAGGATCGCAGCCGATCGGTTTCTCGCAGCTCCAGATGTACGTTCCTGGAGCAGCAGGCTATGCCTCCGTCGCCACCCCGCTCTTTCGCTCGCCAGTAACGACCGACTCCGGCGGCAACTTCAACATAACCGGCGATTACACCTGCCCCTCGGCAAGCGCCCCGGTCTATCTGGTCGTCACCGGGGGAAATCCCGGGCTTCCGGCCGGGAGCAACAACGCCGCGCTCAGCCTGATGGCGTCTCTCGGCCCATGCGGCGGCCTCGGTCCGAGCAGCGTCTTCAACGTCAACGAAGTAACAACCGTGGCCGCTGTCTACGCGCTCCAATCGTTCATGACCAGCCCGTCCACCCTGGGC
>CAXUEE010000033.1:19757-22514 GCA_964249905.1 uncultured Acidobacteriaceae bacterium | reverse complement strand
GAGCAGGACTGGGGTGGGGTGGTTTGTGGGGATCTGGAATGGTGCTCGCGGGTTCGTGAGTGCGGGTGTACGGGAGCTTCTCGGATGGATGGCCGAAAGAGCCTGGCTGGGATGCCAGGCCCTTTCTGTCGCAGGGATCAATCCTTGTAGAGATCACACTCGTTGGCTCCGGCCATGGCTACGCCGAGCGGGGTGAGGGTGCGGATGATGGAGCCGTGGGCGGCGAGGACCTTGGGCAAATGCTTGTAGCAGTCCGGGGATGACGCAGCACTTAGGAACCAGCTTCTAAGGCTGCAAAGCCTAAGCCCTCTATTTCGACGACACTCTCTCCCGCGATTCCCTGTAGATCCCCGAACATTCCTGCAGTCGCATCTATTATCTTTTCAAGTTGAGTTTCTCGTTTCGCCCATTGCTTTTTGATAGCAATCTGCTCAGCTTGTAAGTCCGCTTGCATCGATTTATACGCTTCTGCAAGAGCTCTCACACGTTGGTGAAAATTAGAACTTATGACGTACTCATAAATTAGGGAAGCTTTATCTTGGTAGCCTGTGTTTGCTCTCTTTGTTGCAAAAACCTGAATTAGAACATGTCTAAGAGCGCCAGCTACTGGAACAACACAATCCGGTCCTGTAACCCAAACATCATCTCTCTGTTCAAAGGTAGTCAAATCTTTCGGAAGTGCGTGACTGACGATGATAGCTGTGTCCGCCTTCTTGTCCCTTTGGTTTTGCTTTAGTTTAGATACCCATTTGTCATCCCAACTCTTAGTTTTTTTAGATTCCCAAAGTATTGTTCCGCAGAGTTGGCCCTGCGAGGTATAGACATCATGAACACAGTCAGCACCAGCCTGCCCTTTTCCCACTCTTTGGATTTTGTCGTGTGGAAACTTGCAGTTAGAGTATCTAGCAACTCACGTTCCCAAACCTCGCCCTGCAGTTGCTGTGAGCCCTGTTCGGACTTCCGTTTCAAGTTTTCTATTTCAGTTTTCATGCTTTCTAATCGAACATCCTTCTCACGGACCTGGCGTTTCACTTCCTGTTCCATCTCAAGTCGCAGCTGCTCACGCGAATCATTCAATTCTTGATCAACTTTTTCTTGGATAGTGACTTCCATCCTTAACTTCTCATTTTCTATCTTTCGCCGCATCTGCAATAACTCGGCTTCGATCGCCTTAGAAGCTGCCAACTCGGTTGTGCGAACTTCTAAATCTTCATTGGCAGCTTTGAGGGCTTCTCGTTGTTCGGACAAAAGCCTTTCAGCCTTTGCGTCACGTCGGACCATCTCCCTCTTAAGTTCGTCTTCGGCCTTCTCCTTACTCACGAGTAACTCGACGTCCCTGTCTGCTAGCTTCTTGGCGAGTTCAGCTTCGTATCCAACTTTCCATCTCTCCCTAGCCGCCTGCAGTTCTTTCTCGACAGTGTTCTGGATCGTATCGGCAATCTGAAGCTTCTCGTCCTCTAAGAGCGCCTTCTCCTTTCTGAGCGACGAAGCAGTCTCGTTGGCCTGTCTCAAAGCATTCGTTCTGGAAGTTAGGAGCTCTTCGGTTTCTCTTAGAGCTGAGGCCTTTGTAGCAATCTCTTGCTGAACAGCTTGTCTGGCCTTCTTTTCAGCATCTGCAGCAAGCTCGATGCTTTTAGCGTTCACTCGCTGCTGAATCGTTTCATCCAGCGCGGCTTCAGCTGCTTGAAGAACCTTTGGCTGTTCTCAATTTCTGATGTTTTCCTGCGAATCTCATCATTCTTTGCTGATAATTTGCGGTCAAAATCCCGTTTTGAAGCTTCGAGCATAGGGGCAGCTAAGGATTCAGTGACGGCGACAATGGCGCCGCATTCAGTGCAGGTGATAGTAAGATCTTGCATTAAGAATCCTCAACTACATGTTTGTGATGGTTGAATATACCTGCAAAAATGCCTCAGCTCTCGCCGAGGCATTTTGTTTGAATACCACTTTCGTTGCAGTGAGTTTACTCAAAGCGCGAGAACCTATGGCATCCATGC
Source organism: uncultured Acidobacteriaceae bacterium (assembly GCA_964249905.1). GTDB lineage: Bacteria > Acidobacteriota > Terriglobia > Terriglobales > Acidobacteriaceae > Edaphobacter. The sequence goes on along the minus strand of CAXUEE010000033.1, from coordinate 20,517 downwards.
TACGCGGTAGGCTCCTCGGCGGAGAGCTTGGTTTGGGCAACGGTCCACTCGGGGGCGCCTACCTTGAAGCGGGCGAAGCGGCGGACGCTGATGTTTTCGCCGAGCTTCGCGACCTTGGAGGCGATGAGTTGCCCGATCGTCTGCGAGGCTTCTTTGATGAAGGGCTGGTCAAGCAGGCAGACTTCCTCGTAGAACTTCGACATCTTGCCTTCGAGGATCTTGCCGATCACGGACTCGGGTTTGCCCTTCATGGCGGGCTGGGCGAGGAAGACTTCCTTCTCGCGGTCTAGGTCGGCCTGCGAGACCTCGTCGCGGCCGACGAAGCGGGGGTCGGTGGCGGCGATGTGCATGGCGATGTCGCGGAGAAGCTCCTGGAAGTCTTCAGTGCGGGCGACGAAGTCGGACTCGCAGTTGAGCTCGAGCAGGACGCCGATCTTGCCGCCGGCGTGGATGTAGGTGCCGACTGCGCCCTCATTGGTGGTGCGGGAGGCTTTCTTGGCAGCGGACGCCATGCCGCGCTTGCGCAGGACGACGAACGCTTCTTCCATGTTGCCTTTGGCTTCTTCGAGGGCTTTTTTGCAGTCGCCCATGGGGGCGCCGGACTTTTCGCGGAGTTCCTTGACGAGCTTGGCGTCGATCTTGAGACCTTGCGCGAGATCGAGCCGGACGCCGCTCTAGGCAACGGCGGCCTCGGCCGCCTCGCCGCCTGCTTCATGGAAAGTATGGCCACCCTCTCGATCGCGGCTTATGGCTATGGCAT
>CAXUEE010000033.1:0-19747 GCA_964249905.1 uncultured Acidobacteriaceae bacterium | reverse complement strand
GGTTTCGGTGGACATGTGGTTCCCTTCTATGCGGCAGAGCGCAGACAAAGTAATGCTGCACATTGGATGGCAGAGGTGATGAGCGGATTCTTACGAGCGGGTCGTGCGCTCTTCCAGGCGGGCAAGCCGGACATCCAGGTCGTTCCTCACCCGCACAACAGTCTTCAGATCGTTCTCGAGAAGATTCAACCGGCTGGTGAGATTCGATTCCAAGGACGTAAAGCGAGCGCTGAGAAGATTGACCACGTGGTTACTCTGAAATAAGCCGATCACGATTCCGACCAGAATGGTGAAGGTCGGAACACCGATCGCGAAGTAGAGCTGCACGTTGTTCATCTGGCGATCCTCGTCTCTGGTCAGGATACGCGAACCGGCTGCACTCTCGCCAGCCGATTCGCGCATGCTCTAGGCGGTGGCGGCTTCGGCGTGGGCCTCGGTGTGTTCGGCTTCGACAGCGGAGTCGGCCGAATCCTCGTTGGCGCTGACGACCGCCTTCTTGATGCCGCCGCCAAGCGCGGCTTCGAGGTCGATGTTGTCGGCGTCCGCGTCGGCGGCATCGGCTGCGGCTTCAGGGGTGGACTCGGTCGTCTCCTGCACGGGCAGGTCGCCTTCCTCGTCTTCGAGACCGATGAAGTGGGACTCGGTGGGCATGGGACGGACGTCGGCGGACTCGGTCGAGAAGGCGCGCTCGGAGACCATCTGGACGCCTTCGGCGGCGGAGTCGGCCATCTTGGTGGTGAACAGGCGGATGGCGCGCAGGGCGTCGTCGTTTCCGGGGATGACGTAGTCGACAACGGTGGGGTCGCAGTTGGTGTCGACGACGGCGACTACGGGGATGCCCAGCTTGCGGGCCTCTGCGACGGCGATGGCCTCGTTGTTGGAGTCGACGACGAAGAGGGCGTCGGGTAGGCGCTTCATGGTCTTGATGCCGGCGAGGTTGGTGGTGAGGTGCTTGCGCTCGCGCTCAAGCTTGATGACTTCCTTCTTGGTGAGGAGCTCGTAGCGGCCATCGGTGGACATGTCGTCGAGCTCGGTAAGGCGCTTGACGGACTTCTGGACGGTGACCCAGTTGGTGAGCAGGCCGCCGAGCCAGCGGGAGTTGATGTAGGGCATGCCGGCGCGGGTGGCTTCTTCAGCGACCGCATCCTGGGCCTGGCGCTTGGTGCCGACGAAGAGGATGAGCTTGCCGGTCGAGGTCAGGTCGGTGACGAACTTGGACGCCTCTTTGAACATCTTGAGGGTCTTCTGGAGGTCGATGATGTAAATGCCGTTGCGCTCGCCGAAGATGTATTCCTTCATCTTGGGGTTCCAGCGCTTGGTCTGGTGTCCGAAGTGGACGCCGGCTTCGAGAAGTTCTTTCATCGTGATGCTGGCCATGAATGGCTCCTGTTTATAGACCGCGCCGGAAGGCTCTGATGGGCGTGGGTTCCGCCGGTCTGGATTGATCCCTGCCGTGAGGCTTTGGGAGATTTGGGTCCGTGCCTCCGATGAGGGTGATTCGGAGGGTGAAGCTGTGGTGCTTCGGGGAGAACCCAGGTCTCAGAGGCGAGACCTGGGGCACCCGAGTTGGTGGCAGGTGTTTAGCGCTTGCTGAACTGGAAGCGTGCGCGTGCGCCCTTCTGGCCGTACTTCTTGCGTTCCTTGCCGCGGGAGTCGCGGGTGACGAGGCCGTCGGCTTTGAGGGCCTTGCGCAGTTCGGGGTTGAACTCCATGAGGGCGCGGGCGATGCCGAGCTTGACGGCGTCGGCCTGACCCATGACGCCGCCACCGCGGACGGTGCAGAGGACGTCGAAGGTCTCACCGATATCGGGCACGGCGAGCGAACGGCGGGCGGCGGCGCGCTGCTGGGCGGTGACGAAGTAGACGTCGGCGTCCTTCTTGTTGACGGTGAAGGTGCCGGTGCCGGGACGCAGGAAGACGCGGGCGATGGAGCTTTTGCGTCGGCCGGTGCCGTAGTACTGGATCAGGTCTGCCATGATGCTCCTTGGGTATCTGGGTGGCAAAAGCGAAATACGGGGATTCTGGCTTCGCCAGAATGACGGCGTTGGGGCTTAGGCGGTGGCGTTGTTGCCCAGGCCGGCGTGCTTGGTCTGGCCTTCGAGGTGGTGGTGCGTGGGCTGGCCGGACTTCGGCGTGCCGGCGGTTTTAGGCGCATTGGACGCGTGGAACTCGAGCGGCTGCGGCTGCTGGGCGAGATGTGGGTGCTTGTCACCCTTGTAGACCTTGAGCTTGGTGGCCATCTGGCGGCCAAGCTTGGACTTGGGCAGCATGCCCTTGACGGACTGCTCGACGATGGCCTCGGGACGGCGGGCGAGGAGCTTGATGAAGCTCTCTTCACGCAGGCCGCCGGGGAAGCCGGTGTAGCGGCGATAGAGCTTCTGGTCGCCCTTCATGCCGGTGAGCACGATCTTTTCACAGTTAATAATGATGACGTGGTCACCCATGTCAATGTAGGGGGTGTACATGGGGTTGAGCTTGCCGGCGAGCATGGAGGCGGCGACGGTGGAGAGGCGGCCGAGCGTCTTTCCGGTGGCGTCAATGACGAACCACTTACGCTGAATGTCTTTCCCGCTGGGGATGGTGGTGCCGTGGGTGTTGCCGATGTTGCTCATAGCTCGGGGTTACTCCCTGGATCTGCTGTCTTCGGTTGCGTGGCAGCGTGGGGCACGAAGAGGGGTGAGGCGGTGAGGGAAGACAGCCAGGAGCATCGGCTGCAAGGACGGAGAGCCTGGCGGGTGAAGTTCGTGGAAGCCCGGAGGCTCCTTGGGGAGCGACTGGATCAACGCGAACCGGCTGCCTGGGACAGAGATGGGCGAATGCGGGGTCTGTCAGCCCGGGACGGGAGGTCTCCAACAAGAGCCGGAGCGAACCCGCGTGGAGTCTCGGTGGGATGTCCATCGTCACACATCCGGACCTGTATCCCAGCCATGGACTGCGATGGACGTGCAAAGACGAGACTGCACGAGCTTTCAGACTAATGGAAGCTACGGGGATGCGTCAATGAAATCGGACGGGAACGTCCTCGGATAAATTTTCATCGCTAGCATGGGTGGGTCATTTGCGGCGGACGGCGATCCGGCATTCGCTCGGGTATATGAGCTAGATCAGGAAGACGGTAAAGAGCGGGGGTAGCACAGGTTTGCGCCGGGTACGAGGAACGGGTGGTGCGAGCTTTGTGGTTACGGTGAGCCGCATTTTCGAGCTAGGGTCACGGCGGCCGTAAGTGACCTGCAGACATCGCGTACGGTCCCAGAGAAAACAGAAACCTGCGATTTCCGCCCTATGCTTGCTGTAGCTTGTTCTTTATAAGTGGAAGGTTAGTTGTGCGTGTGCCGATCCTAAAACTTCGCCGTTGCGGAAAGTCACTGTGACAGCAAGTTGTGGCAGGTGAGGTAGGCCGCTGGACGTCAAGCCGCTGATCGTCTCGTTGAGACCTGCGGGACAGGTTTCCAGGATTCGGATACTATGGTCGGCTCGACGCTTGTTCCTGGTTGGGTCGAGAGCAGGCGGCAATAGGAAGAGGCGTTCCGATGAGCAACTCACTATTCACGCGTCGCGATCTGTTGCGGTGTGCGGCCGCAGTGACTGCCGGCAGCTTTCTAGACAACCTGCGCGTGTTTGCGGAGCCGTTGGCGCGCAAGGTCAAGATCACCAACATCCAGGCCATGGCGCTTGATCATATGGCCGGCAATGCGTTGATCCGGGTGGATACGGATGCGGGGATCAGCGGCATAGGCGAAGCTGGCGCGACGGGGCCGATCGCTCGGGCTCGCATTGAAACACTGAAGCCTTTGCTGATCGGCAAAGACCCGCTGGACATTGGCGTGCATTGGGAGAAGATGACGTCACTAATGTATAACTACGTGGCCCATATTCCGACCGCGAGCGGGATCGACATCGCTCTTTGGGACCTGGCAGGCAAACTGCTGAACCAGCCGGTGAGTGTGCTGCTCGGCGGCCGCTTTCGCGAAACGATTCCTATGTACTCGCATGGCGAAGACCTGAACATGTTGGACAAGGCGAGCTGCCGTGACTGGGCGGCGCGGATCAAGGCGAGACCGGAAGGTTTCACGGTGTACAAGAACAATCTCAACGAGCCGCTGGGTGTGCCGCAGGGGGTGTATGCGGCGTCACTGACGACGCAGCAGGTTCGCAACGCGCGGGTGGGATTCGAGAATGCGCGTGCGGCGGTGGGCGACGAGATTGATATCGCGGTGCATGCGCATGGCGAGCTCGATGCGCCCAGTTCCATCCAGATCGCGCATGCTGTCGAAGAGATGAATCCGCTTTGGTTTGAAGACCCGATGAATCCTGTCTTTCATCAAGGGTGGATAGACCTTCGACGGAGCACGACGGTGCGCATTCTGACCGGCGAGAAGCTGGAGATGGTGCGGCAATTTCGGCCTTTTCTGGATAACGGCGCGGTGGACATTGTTCATCCTGACCTGGCGTTTTCAGGCGGGATTACGGGCGTGAAGAAGATTGCCGACTATGCGGCGCTCTCCCGAACCCCGGTGGCGCTGCACAATGTGGGTTCGCTGGTGATGACCTATGCCAACGCGCAATTTGCCCCGACGATCCAGAACCTCTTTATGGTGGAAAGCGCACTGGCGCACAAAGGTCGCTATGTAGAAGCGATGGCAGCGAGCAACGGACCGGTGGTGAAGGGCGGCCAGATGCAGATTCCGGCCGGGGTAGGACTTGCTCTCGAACTCAACGTCGAGTATCTGCGGCGATACCTGCTGCCAGGCGAGCCGTTCTGGTCTTAGAAGACGCTATAACAAAATCTCCGCGTAATCGCGGAAGTGATAGTCCTTTCGCTTCAGCCGGCCGGAGCCCCATTCTGCTTTGCTCTGCACACGCTTGACCCGCTGGATGTGGCTGTCGAGCACGCGCGTTGCGCGGGCAAGCTGGTTGGCGGCCACCAGCTCCGCCAGATGCGCGTGTTCTTCCTGTACCTTGCTGCGGTAGAGCGAGGTGCTCATCACGCGATAGCGGAGAGCTTCCACGGTGAGGCCGATGTGCTCGTAGGACTCGGTCAGATAGCGGTTGTGGCTGAGCTGAATGATCGACATGTGGTACTCCTTGTCGAGCTCATTGCCGGCGAAGATGTCTTCTTCGCGGTGCGCCTCTTTCATGCGGGCGACGATTCGGCGCAAGGCCGCGACCAGGACCTTCGGCTCCCGCTTCATGGAGATGCGAAGCGCGTTGGTTTCAAGCAGGGCGCGGTAGTCACAGAGCTCGGCGATCTGTTCCCCGGTGGGCGAGAAGACGTAGGAGCCGGAGCGCGGAATGACTTCAACCAGGCCTCGAACGCGGAGTTCCCCAAGGCTTTCGCGAATGGGAGCTTTACTGAGATTGAGGGCGCGGGCGAGATCATTCTCCGACAGCGGCTCTCCGAGGTCGAGCCGGCCCTGGAGGATGGCGCGGAGCAGCTTTCCATAGACGATCTGCGTGAGCTTGGGGGTGCTCGGCGCGTCCTTGCGCGTGGCTTTGAGGGTTCGGGAGTGGCTGTTTTTCGCCGTGAGAGCGCGATTGCCGTTGCCGGATACGGAGCTTGCCGGGTGTACGGAAGGGATCCTGGATGTCTTACGCACACCGGCGCGTTCGCCAGATTGAGGCATACAAAAGCTCCTTCTCTTGTTCTAGCCTACATGCCGCTTTCGATGAGCATCAAGCGCCGCAGCGCGCAGGTGCGATGCCGGACGGGCACAGACACCTTACTCGACAAAGCAGAAGTTGAGTGAAAATAATGATTTGAGAAAGAAAGCACGCCTTGATCCTGACAGCAGAAACTGGAAGGGCAGAGTGGCGGCGGGGAGATGCACAGGACAGGTGCTCCTGCCGGCGCGGCTACAGGGCTGCCAGCGCGAGCACAAGCAGTAAACCTCCGACAGAAAGAATGGTTTCGCAGACAGACCAGGTTGCGAAGGTCTCCGGGACGCTGAGGTTGAGGTACTCTTTGACCAGCCAGAAGCCTCCGTCGTTGACGTGGGAGAGCACGATCGAGCCGGCGCCGGTGGCGATGGCGAGCAGCTCCGGCCGTGCCCCGGGGGTGTGCAGTGCGAGCGGCGCGACGATACCTGCGGCCGTAATCATTGCTACAGTGCTGGAGCCCGTGGCCAGGCGAAGCAGCGCGGCAAAGAGCCAGGCCGTGAGCACAAGCGGAAGATGAGCCCTGCCGGCGAGTTGCATGATCCCGGACGCGATACCGACATCCTGAAGGATGCGGCCGAAGCCTCCTCCGGCACCGATGAGGAGGGTGGCCCCGGCGGTAGGCATCAAGCTTTCTCCGGCGATGCGAAGGATTTCGGCCCGGCTTAGTGATTGCATGAGACCGAAGGTGACAAAGCTGAGCAGGACTCCGCAGAGCAGGGCGATGTCGCCGTTGCCTAACAGATGCAGGACATTGTTGGCTGTAGTGCCGGCTGGGGCGATCTGATCGACCCATCCTCCCATAAGCATGAGAGCAACGGGTAGAAGAACGGTGAACAGGGTCAGGCGAAACGAGGGTGTTTTGGCTCTTTCTGGTGTGTTTAGAAATTCGTTGGCGATCGGGTTCGGGCCACTCGCCTCCATGCGCGGTGCGACCCAGGTAGCGTAGACCGGACCGGCAAGGATGGCCACTGGAATACCGACAAGCAGGGCGAGCGCGATGGTCTTGCCGAGGTTGGCTCCGTAGGCGATGACCGCGGCTGTGGCTGCAGGGTGCGGCGGGATGAGCGCGTGTACGGTGGAGAGGCCGGCCAGCATAGGGAGCGCAACCAGAACGATCGAGGTTCCGGTTCGCCTGGCTACGTGAAAGGCAATCGGCATGAGCAGGACGAAGCCAACCTCAAAAAAGACCGGCAGTCCAATGAGCAGGCCGATGAGCAACATGGCGTAGGGCAGGCGCTTGACGCCGACCGAGTCGAGCAGCGTGTAGGCGACGCGCTCCGCACCGCCGGACTCTGCCAGCATTTTTCCCAGCATGCTGCCGAGGGCGATGACGACTGCCGTGTGGCCAAGGGTATTGCCCATGCCGGTCTCAAAGGAGTGAACCAGCGATGGGAGCGGGAGGCCTCCGGCCACCCCGAGCACCACCGAGACGAGCAGCAGCGAGACGAACGGATGAAGCTTCACGGCAGAGATGAGAGCAACGAGGCCTGCAATGGCAAGGACGGCCAGAACAAGGTGCAGGACCGCTATGTGCTCCATCGCCGTTTCTCTCCGGGGTGTCACTTGCAACTAAGTGAGCGTAGAACACGCGTTGTGTTAGAAACTGATAGGTCTGTTTTGCCTGACCGTACGTTCTGTCTGACGTTCGGCGCCGCGTCTGGCCGGCGATCTTTGCGCTACGAAAAAAGGAGGCTCATGAAGCGATCTGCTGTTGCTTTTGCTCTTGTCTGCGCGCTGCTGCCGACCGGCAGTGGACACGCCCAGGACCCGCATAAGCCTACGCAGGAGTCCATCGTATACGGCACCGCTGCGGGCCAGTCCTTGACGATGGACTACTACGCTCCACGCGGTCCTGGTCCACACCCGATTGCCGTCATCCTCCATGGCGGCGGATATGTCGGTGGGACCAGCCGGAACGGCAGTGAAGCATACTGCGCGGATTTCCTGGCGCCTGCAGGGTATGCGGTGTTCTCGATCAACTACCGGCTCGCGCCGCAGTTCCCGTACCCGGCGAATGTGGAAGATACCGAACGGGCGGTCCGCTTCCTTCGCCACAACGCAAAGCGGTGGGACGCGGAGGGAAGCAAGATCGCGCTGGTCGGAGGATCTGCGGGCGGCTTCCTGAGTAACATGGTTGGGCTGTTGCGAGCGGGTGGTTTGCCCGGCGCTGCGGATCCGGTGGACCGCGAAAGCGCGGCGGTGCAGGCCGTCGTAACGTTGTTTGCGCAGAGCAGTTTTGTGACCGTTCCCTTGAATGAGAATACGCATGCTCTGCTGGATCCCTTGATTGTCAAGGATGGCCGGGAAGCTGCGTTGCGGGAAGCGTCGCCGATTACGTATGTGAGCCGGGAAGCGCCTCCCTTTCTGCAGATCATTGGCGATCATGATGAGTACATTCCGCTGACCGAAGTTACGAACCTGGATGCCGCGCTCAAGCGGGATGGAGTGTCGTCCGAAGTAATCGTCATTGTTGGCGGCATGCATGCGACAGGAGGCTGGTACAAGGTTCCGGGAGTCCCCGACTGGGAGCGGTTGATGACCGTGTGGCTGAACCGGCAGCTCCAGCATACCGGGCCGGTGGGCGAAGGCATCCGGGCGCGTGAGCCGACGGCGGCGCATGCGCGGAAAGAGGATTCGCCGAAGGAGCGTTGGTGAGTCCGGCGAAGTGAGTTCGCTGGACTCACTTCGCGCTGTTTCGACCTAGAAGTAGAGCGTGGCGGAGCCTTGGAAATCCCGATTATCAAGGATGGTTCCGGTGATCTTGCCGAAGGTACCGGAGCCGGCGGCGGAGTTGGGAGTGGCGAAGTTTGGCGTATTGAAGACATTGAAAGAGTCAAACTTAAAGGCGATCTGCCGTTCTTTGTAGAGCGTGATCCGGCGTTGGAGGCTGACATCCCAGTTCTTGGTGCTTGGTCCGTAGAGGACTGAGCGTGCCGAGTTGCCATAGCGCACGCCCGGGTTGCGGAAGGCGCACGGAACGGTCTGCGAGGCGCCATTGACCAGCACGGTCGTAGTGGTATCGGTAACTCCTGGGCAGAACGAGGCGTCGAAGAACCGCGCCGGGCTGCCGTGGTCGATCTTGCCGAAGCCGAGACGATCCGGGAACTGGCTGGTGGACCCGGCGGTATTGCTGTTCATGGTGACGGTGAAGGGCACACCGCTCGAGTAGGTAGTGATGGCGTCGAACTCAAAGCCGCCGAAGGCATGCGACAGAACGCCGTGCTGAAGGAAGGCGCGACCACCGCCGAAGGGTAGCTGGTAGGTGACGCTGCTGACGAAGCGGTGCTTCACGTCGAAGCCTGAGGCGCCATACCCGGCAGCGAGGTTGGTGATGGTTTGCGGGTTGCCGGACGAACCGCCGCCGGAGGCGACCGAGCCGCCGTGATCAAGCGATTTCGCGTAGGTGTAATTCATCAGCGCCGTGAGCCCGTGCGTGAAGCGCTTGGTGTACTTGGTCTGGAGCGAGTTGTAGTTTCCGGAGTTGATGGGATCGACCTGAACCCAGGTGCTGATGTTATTCAAGGGTTGAATGAGACGGCGGCTGGCGGTGGAGGTTGTGCCGGGCTCTACTTCGTCGGGGTTATAGCCGAAGCCGATGTGGACGCTGTGGCTACCCGCATATCCAACCTCGAAGACGCCGCCCAGAGCCTCATGCTCCACGCCCAGCGAGTAGGTCTGGGTGCTCGAGGTGGAGTTGGTGAGGGAGTGACTGACGATGGCGGGATGGGCGGCGTTCAGTCCGGCGGTCGTCATGAGCGTGGCTGGATTTAGGGTGACCGCGCCCAGTGGAAAGGGATTGTTGATCTGGATCTGACAGGAGGCGGCAGTGATGGTTGCGGAGCAGATGTTTCCGGCTGCGAAGTTGGCAGCGAGCGGTGTATTGGACGTTGCGGAAAAAGTCTGCGAGACGGTGAACGGGGGATTCTGGCCGAGCTCGTCCGAGGCCGATGCGGGCGTGACGAAGTAGGCGATACCGAACCCGCCGCGGAGAATGGTCTTGTTGTTGCCGGACGCGTCATAGGCGAAGCCGATGCGTGGTCCGACGTCGTTATAGCGGGTCTGCACGCCGGCGGAGCGGGAGACGCCGTTGACTCCCGCGTAGAGGAACGCCTGCAGGGCGGGGCTGTAATTGGCAAGCTGATTATTCTTCTCGACATCCGGCGTGAAGATGTCGTAGCGTGCGCCCAGATTCAACGTGAGCCGTTGGGTCGGCTTCCAGTCGTCCTGGATGAAGCCGGCATATTGCACGTTGGTGATGTAGTAGGGCTTGATGAGGAAGTTGCGGCTTGCGGAGTTGGGAAAGCCGAGCAGAAGCGCGGCCAGACCCGAGCCGCCGGCGCCGGCCGTGCCGTTATTGGTGAAGTTATCGTTGAAGGTGAACGCGCCTCGGGTGGTGGTGTTGGTGAAGGGCGAGGCGTAGACACGGACGTAGCGGAAGCCGAGCTTTACGTTGTTGTTGCCGCGCGTGACCGAGACGGTGTCCTCAAACTGGATATTGGTCTGCCGTGGATTGGCGGGCAGGAAGGCCGTTCCGCCCTGCAGGCACGTCTCTTCCGCTCCGCAGGAGCCGCCGACCTGAATGTTGGGCAAGCCGGTAGTGTAGGAGCTGATGTTCAAACCTTGTATGCCGAGCGAGGTCGAGGAGTTATGGCCGAAGTCGCTTTGACGGGTGAAGGGATTCGTGCGGGCGTACCCGGCACGCGCTTCGTTCACAATGCTTGGAGTGAAGATGTGGGTTTCGTTCAGCGAGAGCCCCTGCGCTTTGAGCGAGGTGACCTGAATGCCGGCGACATAGGGACCGAGATCAAACTTGGCGGCTGCCGCTGCGGGGGTGGGCAGGCAGCAGGTACCCTGACCGCCGACGAGCGGATTGGGCGCGGTCTGCTCGAAATCCTCATAGCTGAAGCGGGCAAAGCCGGAATCACGGTCGCTGGCATGATAATCGACACGAACGTTTCCACCATTGTCGTCGACGATCTGGTTCGCGGTAGAGACGAAATTGTTGAAGCTGCCGGCAGTCTGGGGCAGGGGATAGATGCTGGCGACGTTGAGGCCGATCTGGTTGAGCTGCGTGGGGCAGATGACGTTGGGCTGGTTGCCGTTGCAGCCCATGAACTGCGTGCGGGTGTAGGTGGTAACTCCGTTGGTTGTGGCGGCCACGGTAGAGTTGGGATCATAGATGGGAATGACCGCGCCGGTGGTGGCGCTGCGATAGTTGCTGAAGTCGCCGGTGCGTTCAGCTGCGGTGGGGACGGAGTTCTGGTTGGTGATGCCGCGCAGGGAGCGTTGGGCGTAGTAGTCGGAGAAGAGGAAGAGCTTGTCTTTCTTGATAGGAGCGGAGACGGCGGCGCCATACTGGCCGCGACGATAGGCGGGTTTGACGGTGGTAGCGGCGGGCTGAAAGTAGTTGCGCGCGTCCAGAGCGCTGTTGCGCAGGTATGCAAAGACCTCGCCGTGAAGAACGTTCGAGCCGGAGCGAGTGGAGACGGAGAGCACGCCGGCGCCGGCGCCGTACTCCGCGGAGTAGGTGCCGGTGAGAACCTTGAACTCGGCGATGGATTCGACGGACGGCTGGACCATGACGGTGTTGAAGGTGTACTCGTTATCGACGATGCCGTCGACGAGGTATGCGTTCTCATTGGCCTGGCTGCCGAGCGCGTTGAAGTTGGTAGCAGCGCGTGGATTGAACGAGCTGGAGCCGGAAAGATTTTCGCCGGGCTGACCTGGCGTGACGCCTGGAACGAGATAGGTGAGCTGCGCAAAATCGCGTCCGTTGAGCGGCAGGTTTTGTACTTCGCGTTTGCTGACGACGTCGCCAAGCTCCGAGGTGTCCGCCTTGATGAGCGGCGGCGTGGTGTTGACCTCCACGGTCTCGGACGCACCGCCGGGGCTGAGGTCGAGATCGACACGCGCCTTCTGATCGATGTCGAGCACGATGTTGTTGGAGACGGTGCGCTTAAAGCCTGTGCTTTCGACCGTGACATCGTAGGTGCCCGGGATCAGGAACGGGATGACGTACTCTCCGGTTTCGTTGGTCCTCACCGAGGTGGAGGTTCCTTTGCCCGTGTCTGTCACGGTGATGGAAGCGTTGGGGACGACGGCTCCGGTCTGGTCGTGAATGGTGCCCACGATACTGCCGGTAGTGACCTGTGCGTGAGCGCTCACTAGGAGGAATAGACCTGCGATGAGGGTGAATCCTATGCGAGTTCTGTTTAGGAACATGAAGACCTGCCTCTTAGAAAAGAATGCCGTACCTGCTGCTTGCGTGGACACATCTGATATTCCACTTTGCCCACTGGAAGATTGTGTTTTTGAAAGCGCTAAGGTTATAGGCGGTCCTGCCAATCTTTGTCAACGGCAAAAACCGGCTCCAGTCCCGGTTTGTGCAGGGGCATGGCAGAGGTCAGTCTGACATGGTAGTTTTCTAGTCACGACGGACGACGCGGCTGCGAAGCCGACTTCCCGGACTTCAACCCAGGCGAAAGGTGCTGGAGGATGAGCATGCGAATCTGCATAGCAGCCGCGGGTCTTCTGCTGGCTTCTTTGGCTGGGGCACAATCTGTCATCACTGAACGCCCGGACGACGCCCAAGCGGTCTACCTGGACCACCTGAACGCGGCTGGACTGCATGCGCGGGGCGACGGCTCAGCGGATGACAGCGCGGCGCTGCAGGCGGCTATTGATCAGGTGGTCGATACGCATCGGGAAGGAATCGTCTTTGTTCCGCCGGGACGGTATCGCCTCGCCCGCACGGTCTATGTGTGGGCCGGCGTGCGAGTGATCGGGTACGGCCGGCAGCGGCCGGTGTTTGTGCTGGGCGAGCATACGCCGGGATACCAGAGCGGTCTCGCGTACATGCTGTTCTTTGCCGGGGACCGGCCCGACCATGCGGAAGGTGTGGACCCTACGCTCCCGGTTCGCTTCCGCCGGCCGCCGACGCCCAAGGGTACGGTGCCTCTGCGCAAGGACATTCCGGATGCCAATCCGGGCACGTTCTACTCCGCGCTGAGCAATGTGGACTTCGAGATCGGTGCGGGAAATGGAGGCGCGGTAGCCATACGATTTCATGCAGCGCAGCATTCGTTTCTCAGTCATCTTGACTTCAAGATCGGGTCCGGCTTTGCCGGCGTGCACGAGGTAGGGAACGAGGCCGAGGACCTGCACTTCCATGGCGGGGAGTACGGGATCATGGCGCGAAAGCCCTCCCCGGCATGGCAGTTCACGCTGCTCGATTCCAGCTTTGATGGCCAGCGCGCGGCGGCCATTCGCGAGAACGAAGTTGGCCTTACCCTGGTGCACGTCAGCTTTCGCGATGTGCCGACGGCGGTCTCGATCGACCCTGACTTTTCTGATCAGCTCTGGATCAAGGACTCGAGCTTCGAGCGTATCAGCGGGCCGGCATTGGTGATCTCGAACGAGGCGAGCCGCATGACAGAGATCAATGTCGAAGGTGCGATGTGCCGGCACGTTCCGGTGTTTGCGCAGCTGCGTGAGAGCGGGCAACAGTTCAAGCACACGGCTGAGGAGTACACCGTGTCGTCTTTTATGCACGGATTGGTGGTTGCGGCGGGCGCGCTGGACGGCAAGATCGATTCGAACTTCACGGTTGAGGCTCGGGTTGAGCCATCTCGTTCGAGTGCGCTCGAGCCTCTACCTCCATCCGCTGAATGGATCAACGTGCGGACACTCGGGGTGCGTGGAGACAATCGCACCGACGATACGGTTGCGCTGCAGCATGCGATCGACCTCCATCGCGTGCTGTACTTTCCCAGCGGCCGTTACCGGCTCAGCGATACGGTGCGGCTCCGGCCGGACTCGGTGCTGATCGGTCTGCACCCGAGCACGACGCAGTTCGATCTCGCGGATGGTACGCCGGGCTTCGCCGGTCCGGGTGCGCCGAAGGCTTTGCTGTCTGTGCCCGAGGGTGGCAACGCCCAGGTGCGCGGGCTTGGCATCTTTACCGGAGGCCTGAATGGACGGGCAGTCGGACTGCTGTGGCGCTCCGGTGCGGCGTCTGTGGTGGACGATGTGCGCCTCTTGGGCGGGCACGGCACCAACCTGCCGGATGGCCGCCGCTTGAACCCGTACAACAGCACGCATACTGCGGATCCGGATCCGCACCGGCCGTGGAACGCGCAGTATCCGAGCCTGTGGATCGATGGCGGCGGCGGCACCTTCGCCAACATCTGGACGCCGGACACGTTTGCGCAGGCGGGCCTGCTGGTGACGAATACGGAGGTCCCGGGCTTTATCTACGAGCTCTCGAGCGAGCACCATGTGCAGGCGGAGATGAAGTTCAGCCACGTAAGCCATTGGCAACTCGATGCGCTGCAGACGGAGGAGGAGAGCGGGGAAAGCCAGTTTGCGTCTTCTCTCGAGATTGACGATTGCCATGACCTCACCATCGCCAACTACCATGGTTATCGGGTGACGCACTCCGAGCAGCCGTTTCCCTATGCTGTGCGTGTCGCGCGCTCGGATGCGATCCATTTCCGCAACGTCCATGTGGATAGCAACAGCTCCATTGCGGTGTGCGATGACCAGGGTGTTTGCCGGCAGGGCGTACGGCCGAACAAGGTGCCGTTTGCGAATGCGATTGTGGATGACACGCTGCACGTGCAGATACGCGATCGCGAGTTTGCCTCGCTCGATCTAAACGATAGCTCTGCACTTCCGCGTACTGCGGAGAAGCATACGCAGGCAGAGCAAATGGCCGCGGGTTTCTTCAACGCATCCGGTGCAGCCGTGGATGCGCATGGACAGCTTTACTTTGTGGATGCGCACTTTCAGCGGATCTATCGCTGGAACGTACAGAGTCGTAGCGCGGAGGTGGTGCGCGAGGCTCCAATGCAGCCGGTGAATCTGGTGTTTGATCGCGCGGGTGATCTGCTGGTGATCTCGTCGGAAGGAACACGATTCACAGCGTACGCGTTTCGGCCGGACCAGCCGCAGTCGCCGGATGCGGAGCTGAAGGTGCTGGAGCTGCAGCCCGCGGCCGAGCGCACCCGCATGACCGTGGCGATGCCGGTGGACTATTGGGTGAACGGCGACTTTGCGGAGACGCTCTCAGCTGAGCCGCCCTACCACTACCGCTCGCTGCGGCAGATGTTCACAACGAGCCTGGAGACGACGGCAACACACGTCTTTGTGGCTCCGGACAACTCACTGTTTGTGCCGACGAACCTGCCCATCGTTCAAGGTGAACCTTACTTCGGCTCGAAGTGGGTGCCGGCGCTCTACGCGTACGGGCTGGTAAAGGGCGAGGCGGGACAGGTCTTCTACGTAACCAACGAGGCGGAGCAGAGGACGTATCGCGGCACCTTGCGGGCCGATGGAGGTTTGGACCAGCTGCAGCCATTTCTGGAACGTGGCGGGGAAAGCCTGGCGACGGACAAGCGAGGCAACGTGTACCTCGCTGCGGGTCAGATCTACGTGTACTCCGCCAGTGGCACGCTGCTGGACACGATCGTTTGTCCGGAGCGCCCACATGATCTGATCTTTGGCGGGGAGGATGGTGAGACCCTGTATGCGCTGAGTGAGCATAGCCTCTTCGCCACGCCCGCGTACACTGCCAACGAACGAGGAGGGAAACGTGGAACGCGCGAGTGAACAGGACGCCAAAGCTCTTCAGGACTTCGAACGCCCGGCTCTGCGACAACGCTGGGTGCGCATCCTTCCGATCGTCTTTGTCACGTACAGCCTGGCTTACGTCGACCGGGCCAACTATGGATTTGGTGCGGCTGCGGGCCTGGCAACTACGCTGCATATTACGGAGTCACGCTCCGCGTTGCTGGGCGCGCTGTTCTTTCTGGGATACTTTCTCTTCCAAATTCCGGGAGCAGCGTTTGCGCGGACGCGCAGTGCACGGCAGCTGATCTTTGCGGCGCTGCTGAGCTGGGGCGTGTTGGCTACGCTTACGGGCATGATCCGCAACTTCTGGCTGCTGGCCGCAGATCGGCTACTGCTGGGCGCGGCGGAAAGCTTCATCATGCCCGGCATGCTGCTGCTCTTGACTCGCTGGTTTACTCGCGCGGAGCGCTCACGGGCAAATACAGTCCTGATCGCCGGGAATCCAGTCACGGTGCTTTGGATGTCTGCAGTAACGGGCTACATCATCCGCTCGATCGGATGGCAGAAGACTTTCATCGTGGAAGGCTTGCCGTCACTGCTTTGGGCGGTAGTCTGGCTGGTGTTCATTCGCGACCGTCCGGACCAGGCGGCGTGGATGGATGAAACCAGCCGCGCGGCGCTGGAGCGTTCGTTGTTACGCGAGCAGGTGCATATTCCCAAAGTCGCGAACGCACGGGTTGCTCTGCGTTCGCCCATCGCGATCTGTCTCGCGCTGCAGTACTTTCTGTGGTCTGTGGGTGTGTATGGGTTTGTGCTTTGGCTGCCGACAATCATTCAGAAGGGTGCCGCACGCGGCATCGCCGTGACGGGGCTGCTCGGGAGCATACCGTACCTTGTGGCGGTGATCCTGATGCTTGTGGTGTCTTACGTTTCTGATCGCGCTGGACAGCGAAGCAGATTTATCTGGCCGCTTCTGCTGGTTGCGGGACTGGCGTTGTTTGGCTCGTTCCTGACCTCTTCGTTCAGCTTTACCTATTCGTTCTGCTTTCTGGTGGTGGCCGGCGGCCTGATGTATGCGCCCTACGGACCGTTCTTCGCGCTCATTGCGGAGCGTCTACCGCGCAACGTGGCGGCCGAGGTGACGGCCATGGTGAATGCCTGCGGGGCGCTCGGGTCGTTTGCGGGAAGCTATGCGGTCGGGCTGCTCCAGGCAGAAACAGGCAATCCGCGCGCCGGCTTTCTGCTGATGTCGATCGCGGTACTGATCTCTGCGGTGCTGATCCTGCTGCTTCCGAAGGCGCCGGCTGTGCAGCTGGGAGCGGAGCTTGAGTTGAGTGCGGCCACGATCTATGAGTAGCGCGTCTTCTGACAAACGACAGAGATACAAAGAGACCGCCTGATGTCAGGCGGTCTCTTGTGCGATTTACTTGTTTTCTCAGGCTAGGGAGTGGGGGCCCCCGGAACCGGCTGAGGTCTGCGCGGCTGCTTGCGTTTGGCCAGGATGGCGTTGAACTCCGGCCGGGACATCTTGAGCTTGTCCGGATGCTGGTCGATCCAGGCGGCGAGCGCGTCGTATTTCTTCGGCGTCCAGCCTCCTTCAAACTCTGCGCCGTTGGTGCCGGACCGATTGAGCTCAAAGTTGAAGGCATCTTCAAGATTGGTAAACTCCGCTGAGGCGACAGCGTCTTCAGCCAGGCTGGCCGGGATAAAGATCACGCCGTCGCGCTTGGCGAGCACGAGATCGCCGGGCAGCACCGTGGCGCGGCCGATACGGATTGGCGCGTTGATGCTGGTCAGCGTCATGTCCTTCCAGGCAGAAGGATCGTAGGCGCGATAGAAGCCGTTCAGGTTTTCGATCTCGCGATTCTCTTCCGCGTCTCGGATGCCGGCGTCAAAGATGAAGCCAACGTGCGAGTGGGCCGCGATGCCGCTGCCCAGGTTCGAACCGATCAGCGTCCCTTCAACGATTTTGCCGAAGCCATCCGCGATGTAGACGTCGCCGATCTGCAGCTCGTTGATGGGCCAGCTATTGTTGCCGCTGATGCGGTGTTCCGCCTTGCCTTCGGCGGTGATGGCGCGGTACATGTCGGGCCGCAGCGGCATGTATTGTGCGGTGAGCGCCCGCCCGGCGAAGGGTTTCTCCGGATGCAGCGCCTGCCAGCCGCCGTCGTACTGGCAGTTGTAACCCTGGCCGCGCAGGTACTCCCAGACGTCCTCGATAGAGACGTCGAGCGCGCGGGTAAGCAGCGCATCCGGCACCTTGGGCCGGCCGTCGGGGAAGCGGTCGCCCTTCCACTCCGAGGTGTAGAACATCATCTGGTCGTGCGTGCTTTTTACCTGGCCGATGAGCCGCGTGGCAGTTGCGAACAGGCAGCCTAACGCGGCTGCCCTCAAAATGCGTTGCATATCTTCTCCTTGCCGGGAAAACTCTCGCGGACCCGGCGTGCGAAACAGAGTTAGCTGAAGAGCTGATCGTCGAACGACTGCTTGTCGTTCCACATGGGAGTGGGTTCAAAGTAGCCGACCCCGGGCGCGAGATGCTGCTTCATAACCTCATCGTTCAAGGTCACGCCGAGGCCTGGGGTGTCGGGTACCTGGATGTAGCCGTTCTGGATGATGGGTTTGTCGATCTCGTTGACGAGGTCCTGCCACCAGGGCACGTCGAGCGAGTGATTTTCAAGCGCAAGGAAGTTGCGGGTCGCGGCGGCACAATGCACGTTCGCCATGCAGCTGACGGGCGTGCCGGCGAAGTGCATGGCCATCGGGACGCCATACGTGTAGGCCATGTCACCGATCTTGTGGGTGCGGAGGATGCCTCCAGAAGTGGCAAGATCAGGGTGGATCTTATCGACAGCATGCATGCTGCAGAGCTTCTCGAAGTCGGCGATCTCATAGATGTCTTCCCCGGTGGCGGTCGGCGTGGGACTGGCATCGGTGATCTCTTTGAGAAGATCGGTATACCACCATGGGATGACGTCCTCGATCCATTCCAGATTGTACTTTTCGTAGGCGCGGCCAAGCCGGATGATCGACTTAACGCCAAGATGTCCGAGGTGATCGGTCGAGAGCGGGATGTCATAACCGATGGCTTCGCGGATCGTGGACATGTACTCGCAGTAGACCTCTATGCCCTTGTCGGTGAGCTCGTTTCCGGTGAAGGGATGCGGCAGACGCTTGTCGTATTCGATCGACGTCTGGTCGACCGGAGACATCAGCGTACCCGGTTTCCCTTTGAGCAGATCGGTCCCGATATCGACTTTGATCCACGTCAGGCCGCGATCTTTGCGCGCCTTGGCGATGGCGGCAAACTCCTGCGGCGTGTCGGCCTCCGGCGTGTCCGCATAGATGCGGATCTTGTCGCGCCACTTGCCGCCGAGCATCTGGTAGATGGGCACGCCGTAGACCTTGCCGACGATGTCCCAAAGCGCCATCTCGATGGCGACGACGCCGCCGGCCTGGCGCGAGATGCCGCCGAACTGCGCAATCTTCTCAAAGAGGTAGTCGACGTTCAAGGGGTTCTCGCCCAGAATGCGGCTCTTCAGAACCATGGCGTATTGATAGTTCGCCACGTCGCGCACCTCACCCAGCCCATACACGCCCTGGTTGGTGTCGATACGGATGATGGGGCACGGGCTTGGTCCAGGTTTCTTGATAACCGTATAACGCAGGTCGGTGATCTTCAGGGTCGATGGGCTGGAGTTCTTGTTGACGTTCTTAACGGAGCTCTGCGCCTCAGCCTGCGGCACACCTTTGCCCAGCAGGCCGGAGGCGAATAGCGCCATGGTGGACTTTATCAGGTTGCGCCGATCGGTGTGAAAGCGGTTGACCAATGCCATACATCCTCTTTTCTGAAATGTGCTGTGGATCGCGATTCCGTGTCAGCCCCACCATGTTTCGCCGGGAGCCAGATGAGCCTTGGCGACCTCCGGATTGATCTCCACCCCTAACCCGGGCTTGTCTTCAATCACGTAGTATCCATTTGTCCAGAAGGGTCCTTCATGAACGACGAGGTCCGGCCACCAGTCCACCCATTTGGCCAGCTCATGGATTCTGAAGTTATGCATGGCCGCCGCCGCATGCACGGAGGCGATGGTTCCGATGGGACTGGCGGGATTGTGCGCAGCGGTCCAGATGTCGAAGAGATTGGCGAAGTCCGAGATGCGTTTGGACTCGAGTAAACCGCCCGACTTTGGAATATCAATATGCACGCCGGCACAGGCCTGGCTTTCTATGAGCGTACGAAAGCCGTGCAGGCCGTAGAGGTTCTCGCCGGTGCAGATCGGCGTACGCGTCATGCGCGCAAGCTTGGCCATGGTGTCCGTGTTCTCCGCAGGAAGCGGGTCTTCGGCCCACATGGGGCGCACATGCTCGACGGCGTTCAGCAGCGTGGTCGCATCGCTCATGGCGTACTTCCAGTGGCACTCCATGGCGAAGTCGCCGTCCGGCCCAAGCACGGCGCGGATGGCCTCCATGCGGGTCACGATGCGGTCGATGTCGCGGTTCGTCAGCTGGTTGGTGT
>CAXUEE010000032.1:15029-22911 GCA_964249905.1 uncultured Acidobacteriaceae bacterium | reverse complement strand
CAATCACCCTCGCCCCCAGCGCCTTGGACTTCTGCACCATCGACTTCAATCCGTTCGCCGCCAGCCGTGCGGAAAGATTGTGTTCGAAGTCGTTGATCCCGCCCCAAAGAATCACCACCGTGTTGCCCGAAGCCCGGTTGCCGATCACTGGCGCATACAGCATGTCGAACATCGCCGCATGGTCGTACACCGTTGTTCCGCCTTGGGCCAGGTTGACCACGTTGCTCGAGTAGGTCGTGTCCGTCAAGCTCAGATTCACCGGCCAGGCCTTCGCCGCCGAGCTCGAGCCGCAGCATCCGCTGGTCAGCGAATCCATGCCCACCACAATCTCCGAGCTCGCATGCTGCACGGGCCGGTACTGCGTAAATCCACCCTTGCCCTTCACGTATGCCGTAGCCGCCGAAGATGCCGCCTCCACGTCGCTTGCACTCAGCGAGGTGCTCCATGCCCAGGCCGCCGCCACCTTGCCCGCCCACCAGTTGCCGCCGCGCTCACTCGAGCCGCCAATCTGGTAGTTACCCGAAGTCGGATGAGTAATGCCGCCCGTACCCTGGTTGATGTAGCACGGACTTTCCGCGCCGTCGTAGTACCAGTGGTCCTGCGCGCCGCCCTGCCCGTTCACAAACGTCACCACATGCCAGCCCGCGCTCAGCGGCTCGCAAGCTTCGGTGTTGCTGGTGCCAAAGGCATCGAACCGCGGCGAGATCAACCCATTCAGGATCGAAGTCGAGATCAGGCAGGTAAAGCTCGTATTCGTTCCGCACAGCAGCGCCGCATTTGAGCCCCAGTTGTACTCCCCGCCGTTGCCTGGAGGAAGCGCGCCCGAACCCGTCCCGAAGGGCGGCTCTTAGATCGCAAACTGAAACGTGTTTGCCTGGTTCACTGGGGGCGGCAGCTGAATGTACGACGCCAGATCCGTGAAGTTCAGGTCCGTCGTGCCTTCCCACGTACCGCCTGTAATCGTCGCATCGTTGCCCGACCCGCTTGTATCGTGAGCGACCGTCCCCGAGCCCTCCGCAAGCAGATACTCGCCCAACAGGCTGCTCCGCCTTGGAAGATTCGGCGGTCCGTTCGTGGTAAACCCGCTTGCCGAGCTCACTGCCCCATTCCCGTTCACCCAGCTGCCGTCCTCCCGCAGGAACCGTGTCGTGCCCGCGGTCGCTCCCGGATCCGGAACCGCACCAACCGAGTGGCTTGCGCCCGACCCGCCGAACACCGGAAGACTGGAAGCAGCCACCGTGCCCTGGAACAGCCCGGTGACCGTGCCCGCATTCACCGTCGTTGCATGAATCGTGCCGGCCGTTATCCCCGCCGGGTTGAACTGAAACTGGGTTCCCCGCAGATTGAAGTTCAAGGTGCTGGTCGCAGGCGAGTAGTTCAAACTATCCTGCCCAACTCCGGTATCCATCTGGAACAAGTTATAAGCGGAGTTCCACGTGTTACATCCATGCGAATTGCAGTGCACCGCAACCGCCGCACCTTCCCCCGCCTGCATCTCCACGCCGTTCGACCAGACACCGACGATGTTCAGCCCCGAGTTCGGCACCGTGTGCGTTCCGCCATTGCCGAAGTAGCTCGACACCGGCACCGCATTCTGCACCTGAAAACCCGAAAGTCCCGGTCCGTTGTTGCCCGCGTAAAACACGCCGGCCGTCTGGTTTCGCGTAGCCCGCGGGGTGTACTCGGTGATGATGTCCTGGTCAGCCGACACCCACTCCTGGTAATAGTGCGGCAGTTCCAAAGCGTCGCCTGCCGCCCACGGCACCGTGTTCGCCGCCAGGGTTATCTGCCCATCCACAGCCTTCGTCGTCTGGTTGTAGACGCTCAGCACTTCCGCCATGGGATAGAGATTGAAGCTGCCAGTCGTATAACTCATCGTGCCGCTGGTGCTGGTCGAGTTCGGTCCGTTGTCCACATAGGTCAGCGAGTTCGGCCCGGTGGTCGTCACAACATAGGTTCCGTTGTACGTCGGATCCGTCACTGCCTGAATCGTCATCGGCAAGCCGTTAATATCCGCCGGCATGTTCTGCACCGTCGTCAACGAAACCACGTTGCCGGTGCGTGCGATCGAAGCCACGACCAAATTGATGTTCGCGTACGCACTCGTCGAGCCCTGCACGCCAACGATCGCGTCGATCCCGCCCGCATAGAACAAGCTCGTCGCGGAGGTCGAAGCAACCACCGGAAACACCTGCCGAATCCCGTTCAGGGTATCGACCGTCTGCTCCAGCCCATAGCCGCACAGGCCGCCCACCGCAACCGTCGCTCCTGCCGCGTGCGGACGAATCAGCGTAAGCTGCACATGACTCGCATCGACCACCGTATACGCTGCCGTCTCGAACTGGCCGCCGCCTGCTCCTACGTCCGCAACGCAAGCCACGCCACTCGTTGCCGGCAGCGCCGCCGTGCTCGCGGCATACCCCGTCGGAACTCCGCTGGTCACAATCGCCACCGACACCGTACCCGGCGCGATCACACTCGTCTGCGAAGGAATCGTCTGGGCCGTATCCAGCAATACGCTTACCGGAAACGTCGTCCCGGCAAAGTTCGCCACCGGATGCCGTCCACCCTGCGGCACACCGCCGATCAACGTCCCCGTGCCGATTACCTTGACCGGATTCGTATCGATCAGATATCGGCCTTCGCCCTGCGTTCCGCCGTTTGCCGTAGCGGACACCTGCAGCACCGTCGAGCCCTGCGCACAGCCCTGCGCACACGTTCCTTCAAACACCCGCGCATCTTCAGCGAAGTTCCGGTCAAACGGATGCGAACCCTCATCCGCATTGTCCCGAAATCCACCCGAAGCCCGCATGTACATGCCGCCCATCAGGCAGTCGCCTACCCCGTAGCAATCCTGCGTCTCGCCAAATAGCACATGCTGGCCCAGCGTGTAGTTCGTTCCCGCCACGCTCAAGCCCGTGTAGGTCGATTTGAAGTAAGGCACGGAACCCTGCACCGAAGCCGGGAACTGATTCGAGCCGCCGGCCAGGGCTTCGTTGTTAATCACCAGGCCCGTCGAGAACACCTGCCCGGATCCGGTCGCCGCGTGCACCGCCTGAGCCGACTGCGTCGAAACCACCGTGATCGTCTTCGCCGCATTGAGCCCCGGATTCTGCGGTGGCAGCGGATTCAGGAAGCTCTCGTATACCGCTCCGCCCCGGTCATCCTCGATATGGGTTTTGTTCGTCCAGGTCGTGGGCGCAGCCGCCTCGCTTGAGGCATACGTCTGGTCCGCCCGCACCTGGCATCCGTTCACGCAATCCGCGCTTGCTGCCGCGTTGGCGATGCCGTTGTTGCCCGCACCGCTCGGGTAGTCGTTCGCATGCAACACCCCATTCAGAATGTTGACGTCGAGCTCGGTCCCTGTCGGCTGGGCGATCGTTTGCGTCGCCTGCGCGATCGCACTCACCTTCTGCCCCAGGCCGCTCGCAACTCCGGCGACCTGCGCGTCCACGTACTCCTTGTCGCTCGCCTGCATCGGAGCGGTTGGGTCTGCCGGCAGCACCAGCGGCCCGGTCATCGTGTCGCCTGCCTTCAGCACTAAAGGCGTCGACCCATCAATCGGATGCCCGGTCACCGCGGCCGTAATCGCCGTGTCGACATACGCCTTCGACACCGTCTGCATGGCCACGCTCGTCGGCAGCACCGTCGTCTGGATGGCACTTACCTGCACCGCGCCCACTTGCGCCGGAACCACCCAGTACTGTCGCGTTACCGTGCCGTCGCTCAGGTGATAGATCGCCGTGTAATAACTCCCCATTGGCGTCGACCCGGCATTTGGCACTAGCTGCACGCTCAGCGCGCCTCCCGCGCCGATCGTCACCGACGTCGATCCCGCCGGCACGCTTACCCCGCTTGTCGTCGAAAACGCGGGCCAGCTGATCAGCACCGTGCCCGCTGCCGCCGTCCCGTCGCCCCGATAAATCGTGCCGGTCACCTGCGTGGTCGCGGGCGCCGCCGTACTCTGCGCCAGGCCCGCTACACCCGCCGCCGCCGCCGCGCCCAGCATCAGCGTCCAGGCCAGGCATAACTCCACCAGCCCCCGTCTACCTTCCCTCAATCTCATTGAACCTCCCAAAGCTCACGTTGCTTGATCCGCGCAAATCGCGTGCATCCGCCCTATCCGTGTCGCTACACCGCGCGCATCACACCGGGCAGATAACTCCGAAAACAGACCACCATCTCCCCATCGTTGCCATCCCGCACCGGCAAGGCGCGAAAGTTTCCTGCCAGCCGTACCCGCTCGAGCATCTCCTTCGGCATACCCGGCAAGCTCTCGCCTGCCTCCGCCACGCCGGCCGTCGCCTGCAGCCGCGGGTAGTGGTAAAACACCCGGTCTCCCTGCACACCCTCCATGCAGAACAGCGCGGACCATTCCTGGAAAAAGCTGCCTCCTTCGCGATCGCAGAAGGCTGCCACTCCGCTTACCTTCATTCCTGCCACGGGTACTCCAGCCAGCAAAGCCGAGCCCAGCGTCAACACACCGCCCGCAATCGCCGTCACGCGTGCAACGTTTAACGTGATACGCCGCACGTAATCCATATCCGCGCCGATGGCCGCGGCACTCTTCACATAGCCGCCGCTCACACCGCTGCCCACAAACCCGGTCGTCCCGGCGTAGTCCACATCCACCGCAACCACATCCCCAACATTGAAACCAGCCGCCGCCGCCGCTCCCACATCGAGCGCCGTTGCCGAGGTCTCGGTCGATCCGGCCGTCAGGGCCACCGCCGCGACCGCCGCACCGCCGCTTCCATTCGCTGCCGTCCCTGTCTGCGTCTTCAGCACATTCATCTGCTGGCAGCCCGCACTCAACGCCATCTGCAGCTTGCCCCAGGCATCGAACTCGAGCCCGACCGTGGCGGCTGTCTCCGTCCGTACCTGGCCGACAGCCACACCGGGCGCCCCAGCCACCAGCGCCTCCACCTTGCTCCCGCTCTTCCTCACAAAGCCCGTGCACCAGCCCAGATCGAGCCACGGCGCCGGCGGGGTCGCAAGCGAAAACGCCCCGGCACCCGCAGGATCGAACAGGGTCGGTTGCCCCGACACGCGATTGACCGGAGCAAAATAAGCCCTCACCCGGCGCACCACGGGAGACACCGCGGGGATCAACGAAACAGCGCTAGTAGCCATAACAGGACACCTCAATCTCCGCCGTACGCTCCATCCGCTCGCCGTTCATCACCGCCGGCTTGTAAGTCACATCTCCCCAGAACACCCGCGTCCCCGCAGTCGTCACGGTCGAAGCTCCGCCACCGGCAATCTCCGCCACCAGGTCGCCTCCTGCGCTCTGCGGGGAGCTAGCCACAGCCGTGGCCAGCTCAGCATCCATCGCACCCAGGGCTCGGCCGCGGTCCAGACCCGCCATTCCGGCTGTTCCATCCGTGGCATACCGGATCTCGCACACAGCGGTCAGCAGCGGCATCCCGCCGCGTCCGTCCACGCGTAACTCCGTCCACCGCAAGCAAAACGCATCCGTAGGCACAATGCCATCCAGCGCCGCGATCGGAAGCTCATTTTCCTGCACCACAACACCCGGCCGGATTACCCCGCGCACCACCACCGTCCGTGCCGGGTTGGCGGCCGTCACCCGATCCCGCAGCACCTTATAAAACGTGTCCTTTGCTACCTGCAATCCCATCCACTCCTCCGCCTTACCGTGTCGTCATCCTTCGCGAAGCGGAGGATCTGCTTCTGTCTCAAACCGGTCGTCGTTCCGGCCGGTCTCTGGATAGGGCGACCCTGAAAGGGTCGCCACTCAACCTTGTGGCACGAAGACGGGCTCTCGCCGCCGGGATATGCGTTTTGAGTTAAAGCAGAAGCTCCCTAAACCAGACCCGCCGCCGGCCCCTTCAGCCCAAGCCGATACAGGTAAACCTCTCCAAACGCCTCCGAGCTTGTCGCCGAAGTAATCTCAAACAAAGCTCCATCTACCAGCACGCCGGCTGCGGAACCGAACAACACGCTGGCCGCTCCAAACGCTAGCGACCCCACCGCTTGAATCACTGCTGAGGCCGAGACTAGAAGTTCATACTGGGCCGCACGTTCGGCCTGCGCTGTCGCTACCTTCGGCTTCAGCTTCCGGAAGACCACCGGGCCCAGCGCCACATCCTGAAACAGCGGCGCAGCCAGCCCAAGCTGCTCGCCCAAGTCGCCCTGCACCGCGGGAGCCGGAATATGTAACAGTACTGTTCGCCCTCCCACGCTTCGCAGCAAGGTATCCGCCATTTGCATCGGTCCACTCATCCAAGCGCCTCCGCAACGTACCCTTTCAGCAGCGCACGCACCCCGTCGTCGATCAGCGTGTCGGCGAAATACTGCATCTGCATCGTGTCCATCCGGCTCGACTTCACGTTCATCGCCGGCGTTGCCTGCGCATTCCGAACCACCTGTGCGCACGCCGTTCTAATTTGATCGGTTACGGTGACCAATCCGCCCATATAAGTCACTTCGGCCTCGTTGTATCCAAGTCCGAGGAAATTAATCGGAAACGTAAGCTCCCGTGCATTCGCCCACACATCGATCGTTGACACATCGAGCGCCGACCACGTTCCGGGCAAGCCAAACGCCGTCGCAATCTGCAATCCCATCTGCTGGTTCCCCGTCAGATCGGCGTACTCGCCTCGCCGACCCTTCGCGTAGCGCACCCGTGCACTGATCAGCGCACCAGGCAGCAGCGGCCCATAGCTCAGCCGCCCCGTTTGCGCGCCTGCCGTCAGCCGGATCCGCTCCGTATACTGGGTTGCCATGAGCGAAGGCCGCCTGCAGTGCGCCTCCATCAGCGCCGAGGCCATTGTGATCAACTGATCCGGCGTATCCGCCCCCAGCCCAAACGCGGCATACTCTGCCGGCAACAAATACCCCATCTCACCCTCCCCAAAGCGCAACACAAAAGCGGAACCGAGGGCATCAGCCCCCAGTCCCGCCTGCTCAGCAAACAAAATAGCTTTCTAGCGGTCGACCAGCACCTGGTAGTGTGCATAGTTCGCGCCCTTCACCACCACCGCGCCGAACTTCACCACAACGTACTGCGACGCCAGCGAGCCCGGAACGCCAAGCTGGAAGATGCGCGGATTCGCATCGCTCAGCCAGTGATACTCAATCAGATCCTCGGTCACGATGTACGCCGGAAGCACGGCGCTGCCCGAACCGGGAGTCCCGGTGTACGGCAGGGTCCACTCGGGGATCAGCGGCAGATCGCCCGCCTGGGTGCTGAGCGTCTTTACCGTGAATCCGCTCGTGATCTCACGGGTGTTGAGTACCACGTTGAACTCCGACTTCATCTCGCGGTCGATCAGGTCGAGCAGCACCGGGTTGGCATAAATCGCCGTCGGACGCACGCCGAAGCTGGTGTTGGACAGCATCTGCGCCACCGCGCTCTTCAAGCCGTCGACAATGCTCTGCGCCGTGCCGATGGTGAGCGAGTTGCCGCCGCCAGCAATCTGGGCCGCCGCGCCAAAATACTGCGCAGTCGTCGGCGAACTCAGGCTGGTGTCGGTTCCGTTCCAAAGCGCAACGTCATGCGTCCGCAGAACGCCGTCGACCGTGTCGGTCAAATCCTTCGCCTGCAGATACGCGAACTGGCTCTGCTGCCGGCCAAGCTCGATATCGAACAGGTTGTAGTTGATCTGCGCTACCAGAGCCTTCAGCGGAACGCTGCGCTCCACGCGGGTCGGGCTGACCAGCGGGGCCACGATGTTGCGGGGATCGACAAACCCACTGCTCGCCGCGGGCGAAGGAATCGCCGTCTCTTCAAAATAGCGGGACGGATGACCCGTCGCCGGAACCTGCTTGATACGCTGCCCAAAGATTCCACGGCGGCGAACCAGATCGGTAATCTCGGTCTGGTACAACGGAACCTCGATCGCGCCAGGTCCAATGT
>CAXUEE010000032.1:2816-15019 GCA_964249905.1 uncultured Acidobacteriaceae bacterium | reverse complement strand
TCCAATGTAGTCTGCCGCGCCGTGGATATCAGTAAAATTGATGTTCATCTTCTCCCTTTCGTCCCCGCGGGACGCACTGCTGTAAGCGTCGCTCTTCGCCACGCGCAAACCTTCCTGCACCCACCGGTCTCCCGGGCGCAGAAAGAAAATGAATTCGCCTCTG
This sequence comes from uncultured Acidobacteriaceae bacterium, assembly GCA_964249905.1. Classification (GTDB taxonomy): domain Bacteria; phylum Acidobacteriota; class Terriglobia; order Terriglobales; family Acidobacteriaceae; genus Edaphobacter. The sequence continues at coordinate 14,856 of CAXUEE010000032.1, read as the reverse complement.
GAAAACTCGAACTACCCGACCAACCCAGCCCGCAGCAAACCAGCCTTCACCGCGATCCGCTGCTCGACGCTCAAGCTGCTCAGCGCCGCGTCCATGGCACCCGCCTCCATGGAGCCGCCTTCCTTCGCGACCAGCGAAGCCGCCCCGCCCGCGACCGTCTTCCGTCCCGAAGCCTTCAGCGTAGCGATCGTCTTCTCGGCCTCGGCAAGCCTCTGCTCGAGTTCTTCTTCGCGAGCACCCTGCCCAGCATGCACGTCCAGCCCTGCCAGCCGCTCCGCCGCCTGCTCAATCAAAGCCGCGGCCACATGCAGCCGCTCCATCAGCGACTCCGCAGCATGCAACTCGTCCACTACTTCCATCTGCATCTCCATCCGTCCCCCTTACTTGCTCACGGCCGCGGCGACGCCCGCCGGCATCGGCTGTGCATTCAGGATCGCTACCACCGCGCTCACCAGCGCCTCGACATAATCCGCCGTCGCATCGATGCCGGCCTTCGCCAGCAGCGTCGAAACCGCATCTCCCGCCAGCAGCATCACTTCCGCCAGCTTCTGTGCGCCGGTGCCGCTCTGTACCCCGCTCGCCGCGTATTTCTGCTCCACCAGAAGCACCGCATTCTGGATCAGCGTCGTCGCATCGGCAGCCGCGCCCATGGCCGGAGCGCTCGCCGGAAACAACAAGGCCACCAGCTTCTCCACCGGAACCGCGTACTCCATTGCATACTTCAAGCCTTTGGCAAAGTCCTTGCCAACCGCTGTCAACACCCCAAGAAAGCTCATTCCATCTCCCTCACACACACGCGTCTCGTCATCGTTATCGCCGAGCACTCATCCCACTGACCATGCTCCGCGCCTCGAAGCATGGATCCCAGGCAGCGCAAGCTAGCGCGAAGCCGCCACTCGTCCTATCGGCCGCTTCACCCCGTGCCGCACGCGAAAGCTCGTCTGCCGGTACGCTGCCTTCTCCCGCAGCAGAATCGCCGCACCGGTAAAGGTCACCTTGGTCAGCGTCCACACAGACGACCGCATATCCGCCACATGGGCATCTGCCAACTCGTAGCTCATGCCCATCGCCTGGCTCAACTCCGGGTCCGCGTTCCGGCCAACCTTGGCCTCAATCTCCGGGAAATCCCGCGCAAAGAGATAACCCTCAACAATCAGCTCCTTGCCTTCGATCTCCGCTCCGGTGATGATGCCGCACTTCTGCCGGGCGTCATGCCCATCCCACCCCGCTTTGTAATCCACCGCCATCCCCAGCAGGCTCGGCAGGGCAGCCTCGGCCGCCGCCCGCGTCAGCATCACGCGATGACCGCGGGAACCGCTCGGAGCCTTGTCGCTCGGTGCATCCACCAGCGTCAAACAGCCCTCAAAGGGCAGACGGTTTGGATGTCCTTGCACCTCGGGAAACTCCACCGCCATCGCCCGCATCGCCAGAGCACCCGGCCTCGCCATGGACCGGCAGCCCGCTTTCCCCACTCCACGATGACGCCCATCCTCAAACCCCATCCAGCCTCCTCATTCCATCTACCTCTAAATCTGCAAAGCAACTCCGCCAGCCGTCGGCAAAGCCGAACTCCCGCTCCGGAAAACCGTAGCTCCTCCGCCGAGCCTCACATGGCATCCCTGTTCGCGGCATCCCTCGCCCATTGCTCCATCAGGATCTGCTCCAGGTTCTTCCCCCGTCCTTGCTCAGGCTCAGGCTTGGCCAGATCCCGCTCCAATTGAACCAACAGCTTGATATGCGCGACACTGCCTTCCCGAGCTTCCTTCACCAGAGCCGTTACCAACTCCGGCAGAGCCTTCACGATCTCGTTCCGGGCTGTCTCCCGAACATCCTCCTCATTGGCGTTTCCCGGACCTGTCAGCCAGCGGCTCTCCCTCAACGCTGCCGGCTTGCTCCGGGTCATGCGTGCCTTCTTCATGCGCCGGATCCTCTTCACAAGCACCAAACAAAACGGGAGCAGTACCCAGAGGGCGCCGCTCCCACTTATCCTTCACTTGTATTTCAAGAATACCAGACTCGTACAGGTACTTATGCCAACTATTTTTACAGAAGAAGTTGTTTCAAATGAATCACTTAGAAGCCATACATCCACTCCGGGGGCTTGACAGCTTTTCTGCATCTCACTGTCCCGCGCTTGCCGACAGAGGCTGCAGGATCTTCCTCCTCAAAAACATGCGCGTCAGCTCATCCAGCGCTGCGTTATAGCGCCGGACAATCGTGCGAAGCGGAATGCCGAGCAGAGCCGCAGTCTCTCCTTGCGTGTAGCCCTGCACAACAATTCGCTCCATCAGGTGCTGCTGCACCGGCGTCATCCCCTTTAGGCAGCGCTCCACATCGTGCACAAAGATCACGACATCGTCAAAACCATGCACTTTGTAGTTCGTCACCTTTCCCCGGAACATCTCCTGCCCCAGCATGGAAGGAACACGTCCGGACTCCATGGACAGCTTGCCATAGCGCCGCAGCATGCCTTCCGTGTACTTCCGGTAAAACTGGTACCCGACGTGGTCTCCAGGCTTTGCCGGCAGCGAGAGTGCCTGCGGCAGCTGGACCTGCTCAGCCGCGTCACTCTCCCGCGGACAGGCTTGTACCAGCATAAGAGGGGCCTTACCCCGCCACGCCGGCTTTGCTTGTGATAAGGCTTCGCTCGCTTGCACCGTCGCCAAAACCAAAGAGTGCGGTCGAATCACAAAGGCTGCGCTCATCGTGCGCCTCCTGCCAGCCGCTGAAGTCTGCAGCGCTGCAGAAGGACCTGGCTTCCAGCACGACCCGCCTGTCGCCGGCGCTTGGCTGCCGGAAACTCCGCCAGCTTGCGCGTGCAAGCCCGGCAGTACACACCCTCTGTTGCTCCGGCGCGGAGCCAAAGCGCTCCGCACCCCTCACATACCTTCAAATCGACACGCGAATAACCCATCTTCTTCTCCAAGGCAAGATTCTCCCCCTGGCAAGCCTCTAGACATTCAGTGTTCGGAGTGGGCTCACTCAGGTTGCTAGGAAGTACCCGGACACGTATCCCCGAAACCTCTGATCCTACGGGTTCCGGCAGTCGTACCGTGTACTGCTCTGTCATGAAACTGCTATGCCCTGGGATACACAGCGTTTACCGCTTGCTGCTGCTACCTCTTCGGGTAGTTGAAAGCAATGCGTCTTCCGAGTCTCCTCTCCGCGCCCGGCCGGAAACCTGCTGAGCGAAGAAAGTTTAGCTGTTGTATCGCCCCCAAATTACCCTGTCAATGCATCTTTTTGCAGAGCCTCCTCACGAACCTAAGCTCAATTCACGCAATGTGTTAGCAAATATCATGGCCGAAATCAGATGAAGTTTTCCCCATATCGCGTTCTATATGCTGGTGTTCGCTTTTACTTCGCTTTTGAAGGCCTCGGATTTCGCCCCATCCAGACCTCTCCATCCCCGGAAAGTCGTACCGTCTACACCTCTTCAAATCACTGGTCGTACCACCGAACTCACACGTTCTGAAAGCCTTGTCCCGAAGCTCCCTTTCCCTTGCTAAACTGATAGTTGTGCTCTCCAAGCTCTACGCAAAGTGGATGGTCGCCTGGGAGACTGCTCTCACTGAGCGAGATAAGAACCGCATCGCACGGCCCCTCGAGTGTGGCTTCGACTGGCTGCCAAATCTCATCAGTGCTCCGCCCGTAGACACGGACGCTGACAAACTCATCGCCTTAAGCCTACAAATCGAGGAAAACTCCTCCGCCTTTTTCGGTTATACGACACCACAAGACTTCCGCATCGAGACACGGCATCCACTCCTGTTTCCAACCAACGTTCGTCCAGAGACGCTCGCGAAAGAGGCTGAGCTGAAGCGACGAGCGAACACTGGCGAGTTGGCTCCCGCACAGTTCCTCCGTTTTACCTCGGCCGTCCGCTCCCCGCACTCAGAGAACGATCAGGTCAACGCGCGCTGGTTCCCCGTCCCTATCGATCCGCATAACCGATCTAAGCCCCGCCAGGCCATGATCGTGCTTCCCCAATGGAACGCCGACGGACTCTCCCATAACGCCCTCTGCGCCATCTTCAATCGCTTCGGCATCTCTTGCCTGCGCCTCTCTAAGCCGTACCATGACATCCGTCGTCCCGCGGAACTCGAGCGCTCCGACTACGCCGTCTCCTCGAACATCGGTCGAACTATCGCCGCATGTCAGCAAGGAGTAGTGGATATTCGTTCCTGTCTCGACTGGCTCGAGCAGCAGGGCTATCAGCAATTCGGTATTCTCGGCACCTCCCTCGGATCCTGTTACGCCTTTCTCGCCGCCGCACATGACCCCCGTCTGCGGGTCTGCGCCTTCAATCACGCCGCCACCTGGTTTGGAGACGTCCTCTGGACTGGGCAAAGCACCCGTCATATCCGACAAGCCTTTCAGAACGCCGGACTTACCCAGTCCCTCCTCCGCACGATCTTCCGCTGCATCAGCCCGATGGCTTACATGGAGCGGTTTGCTGCCAACCCCAGGCGTGTCTTGGTCGTCCACGCCACCTGGGACCTCACTTTCCTCGAGGAGTTCTCCCTCGACGTCCTGAAACACTTCAACCAACACGGCATTGACTACGTCTCCAAAGTCCTCCCGTGCGGCCACTACACCACCGGCGAGACACCCTACAAGTTCCTCGACGGCTGGTATCTCAGCAGCTTCATCTACAGCGCCTTCAAGAAGCTCGCCACTGTCCCCACCGCTCTACCGCAATCTGCTCAGCACGTCGCCTTCTGACATCTCCACCGAGTCCGCCTGTTCCAACTCCGGTAACCGGATCAAAGCCACCACACACGGTGACATCACCATCGCCACAAACGCCAACGCAATCACTAAGTCGCCCATTTTGTCTTCTCCTCGGAAAGGCATCCGTTCGCCCTCCTGTGAGTCATATCGGCGTATTTCTCCTCAACATGCGGAACTATTCGCCTCCTCCCATCACTCCAGTCACATTACGTTTGAGTAGCCTTCGCCTCTCCGTATTTGGCCGTCCTCTTGTTCGCTGCGGCCAAAGTCCGTTCCTCGCCATCCACCGCTCTCTCCCATTCCCGCATAAAATCAAGTCATGCCGATCGACCTCGCCGCTTCGCTTGCCAGCACCGATCCGGAGGTCGCCTCGCAGGTCGCGAACGAACTCCTTCGCCAGCACGAAGGCCTCGAGATGATTGCTTCGGAAAACTTCGTCAGCCGCGCCGTGCTCGAGGCCACCGGCACCGTCTTCACCAACAAATATGCGGAAGGCTATCCCGGCAAACGCTATTATGGCGGTTGCGAGTACGCGGACGTCGTCGAAAACCTCGCCCGTGACCGTGCGAAACTCCTCTTCGGCGCCGAGCACGTGAATGTTCAGCCTCACTCCGGCTCGCAGAGCAACGCCGCTACCTTCATGACCCTTCTCCAACCCGGAGATACGATTCTCGGCTTAGATCTGGCCCATGGCGGACACCTCACCCACGGCCACAAACTGAACTTTTCCGGCAAGCTCTACCGCATCGCCGGCTATCAGGTTCGCCGGGACACGGAGGTCATCGACTACGACCAGCTCGAGCAGCAAGCCGTCGAGGTCAAGCCCAGGCTCATCATCGGTGGCGGCAGCGCCTACCCGCGCCAGTTCGACTTCCCTCGTATGCGCGCCATCGCCGACAAGGTTGGCGCCTACTTCCTCGTGGACATGGCTCATTTCGCCGGTCTCGTCGCCGGCCACGCCCACCCCTCTCCCGTTCCCTACGCGCACGTCGTCACCACAACCACCCACAAGACTCTCCGCGGTCCCCGCTCGGGCCTCATCCTCTGCCAGCAGGAGTTCGCCGCTGGCATCGACCGTAGTGTCTTCCCCGGACAGCAGGGTGGCCCGCTCATGCACGTTATCGCCGCGAAAGCCGTAGCTTTCCGGGAAGCTCTCGACCCCGCCTTCTCCACATACGCCGCGCAGGTCGTCGCTAACGCGAAGGTTCTCGCTCAGTGCCTTGCCGACGAAGGTTTCCGCGTCATCTCCGGCGGAACGGACACGCACGTCGTCCTTCTTGACGTCTTCGCGCGCGGCATGCTCGGCTCAGAAGCCGAATACGCTCTCGGCGAAGCGGGAATTACCGTCAACAAGAACGCCATTCCGTACGACACCAACCCACCCCTAAAACCCTCCGGCATTAGCGTCGGCACTCCCGCCCTTACCACCCGTGGCATGAAGGAACCCGAAATGCGCACAGTCGCCGCCTGGATCGCCGACGCTCTCGCACATCGCGCTGACGCGTCTCGCCTGGCCCGTATTCGTGCCGAAGTCGCCGCCCTTGCCGACCAGTTCCCCCTCTACCAGTACCTGCGATCGGAAGCTCGCCAACTCGTCCCATCCTTCTAGCTTGCGGGACCTTCCATTAAGCAAACCTCCTTCGTGGTCACGTAACCCTCCGCACCCGCGCTCGGCCACCGTCCAGACCTTTCCCTGCCGGCCGTTTCAGGCCATCGTTGCCCGTGAAAGCTAACCTATGTCCATGCCGATCCTCGCTTGGCTGATCGCCATCCCCGTTCTCGGTGCGATGACCGGCCTCCGCTCCATGACCCCCATGGCCGTTCTTTGCTTCTTCGCCTATCGAAACAATCTCGACGTCTCAGGCACGTGGGCCTTCTGGACCGCCAAACCCGTCACCTCGATCGTCTTCATCGTCCTCGCTCTCGGCGAGTTCATCGGGGACAAGCTTCCCATGACGCCCAACCGCACCGCCCTCTTTCCCGTTATCGCCCGAATCGCCTTTGGTTGTCTCGTCGGCGCGCTGGCCGCCACCGGTCTGCACGGCTCGGCGCCGGAAGGCGGCTTCCTCGGAGGCATCTCTGCCTTCGCCGGAACCTTCGTCAGCTTCCATCTCCGCCGCATGCTCACCAAAGAAAAGGGCTTTCCTGATTTCCCTATAGCTCTTTCGGAAGATGCCCTTGCCGTTGCGCTCTCCTTTCTCGCTGTTGGCATCGTCACCGGATAAGCTTGATCACACTCACAACGCACACCAGCTCTCGAATTCTCTCGTGGCGCATCTTCACCTGATCTATACTCAAGCTTGGTTGATGGGCCGAGCACCACCTGGCCGAGGACCTGTGTACTTTCTGCTGAGGGCTGTACTTTCCATCGCGGTGCTCCTTCTCCTCTTTGAAGGAATGATCACCGCCTTTCACCTTCTCAATCTGCCGAGTAACCTCGCTGTTACTGAAGGTACGTGTCTACTGCTGCTGCTCGCAGTCGGCGGCTTACTCGCGTTCCGTCTCACCTGGAAGAGGCGTTAACCCTATGTTTGAAGATTTCCGCGCACCTGTACTCGACAGCAGAACCGGCCGCTCTCTCAACCCAGACAGCCAGGCCCTTCTTCGCAGCATTCTCAAATACGGCGGCATCGCGTTTCTGCTATTCATCGCCGCCCTCCTGTTCTTCAACTATGTTGCCTCGCTCACTCGCATCGGAGCCGGCTACGTCGGGGTAGAGATCGTTCTTTCCGGATCGCAACGCGGCGCCAGCGAGATCCCCATCCGCACCGGCTGGGTCTTTTACAGCCCCCTGCGCTCACAGATCATCGAGTTCCCCACCTTTGTCCAGACTGTCAAGTGGACCGCGAACCTGAACGAGGGCCGCGCACAAAACGAGGAGATGAGCTACAACTCCAAGGAAGGCATGGAGATTTACTCCGACGTCAGCCTCTCCTACGCCATCGTGCCCCGCCGTGTCCCTGACTTCTATGTCAAATACCGCGTCAGCGACCTCGACGCCTTCACCCACGGCATCCTTCGCGACATCGTCCGCAACTCGCTCAACCAGGTCGCGTCCACCTACTCCGTCGAGCAGATCTACGGCGAACAGAAGTCCGAGTTCCTTGGAAAGGTACAGGCTCTCATCCAGGAAAAGCTGGACCCCGTCGGCGTGGAGATCCAACAGTTCGGCTTTATCGGCGCGCCGCGCGTCCCTGCCGTCATCGCAGCCGCCATCACCAACAAGGCGCAAGCCATCCAGGCAGCCGAGCAGGCTCGTAATGAACTCGCTAAGACCCAGGCCGAAGCCGCCAAAACTGTCGCCGCCGCGGATGGTGAAGCCAAAGCTGCCGTCACCCGCGCCCAGGGTGAAGCCGAAGCCAACAAAATCCGCCAGGCCAGCCTGACCCCCCAACTGCTCGAGCTCCGCAAGATCGAAAACCAGAAGGCCCTTATCGACCGCTGGAACGGAGCCCTACCCACGGTCCAATCCGGCAACGGAGGACTCCTGATGGAACTCCCGAAGCCCCAACAGTAGGAACTCGCTTCAAGACTTAGAGTCCAACACTCAACTTCAACGAAGACTCCAGAATGAAGTTCAAACCAGGAAAGCTTCAGAAGTTGAAGTACCCCGCAAGCCTCACTCTAGCGGCTCCCCGCAAGCCCGGGAGCCGCCAAGAAGGTCCGCTAATTTCGCCCTGCTCTGTCAATCCGTTGTCATTCCGTAGGAATCTGTTTTCTGGTTGTGCCGTAGCGGCTGCAGCAAACAGTCAGGACCAGGCCTAAGAGAACGTTCTCAACCCGTTACGCTCCGTACATGTCTTCACGCAGATACTCGTTTCGGAACTTGCCCGCCGGATCGAACTCCTTCGCCAGCGCCTGGAACTCCCGAAGGCGCGGATACAGTGGCTGAATCTGCGCAGCCTTCATCGTGAACACCTTCGCCCAGTGCGGCCGAGCCCCAAACGGAGCCAGTTTCGCTTCGATCTCCGGCAGCAATTGCTCGACCGCCTCCGTCTCCGGCTTCCAGGTAAAGTGGATCGCCAGGGAAGGCCGCTGGTAGGCCATGCTCATCCAAAGATTGTCCGCCGCAATCGCGCGCAGCTCCGTAATCAGCAGGTGCGGCGTGATCTTGTCCCGCAGCGACTCCACGGCGCGGATAGCTTCATAGCCGCGATCAAACGGCACAAAAAACTCCGTCTGCAGCTCCTGCCCGCTCGAGGGCGTGAAGTTCAGCTTGAAGTGCGGCAGCCGCTCGAACCAGGGTCCCGGCAAGTTCAACTGCTCCGTGCACGCCTCCGCCGGAAGCTCCGGTATCGGATGCATCTTTTTGGTCGCCGGCGTCGCCCCGTAGAACTTCGGCTTCGGCGCCGCGGCCCCGCCCTGGTCCACTCTCCGCTTAATCCATACCTCGCCCACCATGCCACGCTGCCAGTCGGTAAAGAGCGACACACTGTATCCCGCGCCCATGATCTCCGCCAGATGATGCTCCAGCTCACCGAAAGGCAGATCCAGGTACACCACCTGCGTCATCTCGTACCGCGGCTCGACGGCAAGCGTCACATGTGTCACCACGCCCAGCGCTCCCAAACCCACCACCGCCCCTGCGAACCGATCGCCATCCTTTGCCTGCGAAAGACTGCACACCGTTCCATCTGCCCGCACCCACTCCAGTGCCCTTACCGCGGACGGCAGATTCCCATTCCGCACCCCTGACCCGTGCGTTCCCGTCGCGCAGGCTCCCGCGACCGAAATATGCGGCAGCGAAGCCATGTTGTGCAGCGCGAACCCGCGCCGGTCCAGCTCGACCGCCAGCTCCCCATACCGAATGCCGCTTCCCACCGTAACCGTCCGTTCCGGCACATTCAGCTGAATATCCTTCAGTCCCAGCGTCGAGATCTGCGCGGTCTGCGAGTCGGCGATGCCGTTGAACGAGTGACGCGTTCCCAGCGCCCGCACCTGCCCAACGCTCCGCACGGCGTCCTGCACCTCCGCCACTGTCGCCGGCTGCATCACCTTCTCTGTCGAATAATGGTAGTTCCCCGACCAGTTCGTCCGCGGAACCGGAGTCTCGAGCGCTCGGACACTCTCCTGCATACCTTCCACTACCATCCCAACCGCCACGGCGACAGACCCTTTCAGAAACTCCCGCTTATCCATCGTAAGATCTCCGCCATCATTCTGGACCCGGAATACAAGACTTGACCAGAGGGGCCGGAAGCACTGCGGAGCTCGAAGCTAGAAGTTGCCCCGAGCCGGTCTTTCCAGTTCGGGGCAACTGACTCGCAGACGGCCCGTAAGCCGAATTTTGTTCTAGGCGATCATTCCTCTAGGCGGCGCATTACTACGCCGCTCCAGCAACCTACCCGCAAGTTCCGGCACTGCACTCTTCCCCTGGGCGCATCGGGCCGATGCGCGCCGGCCGCTCGGAAGAGGGCAACCGGACTCCCTGCCTATTTGGTCTTGCTCCGTGTGGGGTTTACCATGCGGCTCCGATTACTCGGCGCCCGGTGCGCTCTTACCGCACCTTTTCACCCTTACCTTGCCTGCCTGCGCAAACAAGGCGGTATCTTCTCTGTTGCACTGGCCGTCTTCCCGTCTTGACACGGGAATCCCGGACGTTATCCGGCACACTGCCCTGCGGAGTTCGGACTTTCCTCCCCCAGCAAACATCCTCGCGGATGAAGCCGGCAGCGATCGCCCGGCCGCCTGCCTCCCGAGTCTAACCCAAAAGGAACCTGAACCGTTCGCCGCGCGTACCTGAAGCAACGGCAACGGTAAGATAGCCACATCGATGGACTTCAAGGAAGCGCTCAAACTCGCCCTGCAATCGCTCTGGGCCAACAAAATGCGCACCGTGCTCACCCTGCTCGGCGTGGTCATCGGTGTCGCCAGCGTTATCGCCGTGGTCACGCTGGTGAACGGCGCAAACAGCTTCGTCATCAAGAAATTCTCGAGCTACGGCGCCGACACCTTCACCGTCTCCAAGCAGCCTGCCTTCATCACCAACTCCGACGACTTCACCCGCTTCCAGAAACGTAAGAACATCCTCTTCGACGACTTCCGCTACGTGCGCGATACCTGCAAGCGCTGCCTCGCCATGGGAGCTCAGCAGGCCGGCGTCGGCAAGGTCGTCCGCGGCACCCAGTCCATCACCGATGCCACCATCCGCGGCTACACCTGGCAGATGCCCTCACTCCAAAACCTCAACGACTTCACCGAGACCGACGAAGAAAACTATTAAAACGTCTCCATCATCTGCACCTACATCAATGAGAACCTCTTCGGCAGCGTCGACCCAATCGGCCAGGAACTCCGCGCCGACGGCACACCCTACACCGTCATCGGCGTCGTTGAAAAGCAGGGCAGCACCTTCGGCGCCAGCCAGGATAACTTCATCGGCGTCCCGCTCACCACCTACCAGAAGGACTACGGCACGCAAAAGACCTTGACCGTTTACATCAAGGCCGGCGATGCGGGAGCTCCGCTCGAAAACGCCGCCGATGAGGTCCGTGTTCTCATGCGCGCGCAGCGGCACGATAACCCCGGCGTGCCCGACTCCTTCGAGCTCGACACCAACAACACCCTTGTCGGTTTTGCGTCCACGCTCACCAACTCATTCGGTGCGGTCGCCGGAGCCATCGCCCTCATCTCGCTCGTGGTCGGCGGCATCGTCATCATGAACATCATGCTCGTCTCCGTGACCGAGCGCACCCGAGAGATCGGCATTCGCAAAGCTCTCGGAGCCCGGCGCCGCGACATCCTCCTCCAGTTTCTCATCGAGTCCGCCGTCATGTCGCTCGCCGGCGGTGCCATCGGCGTCCTCGGCGGCGTCGCTGTCGCTGAGGCTATCACCGTCGTCGCCGGCTTCCCGTCCACCGTTGCCTTGTGGAGCGTCTTCGCCGGACTCGTCATGGCCACAGCCACCGGCCTCTTCTTCGGCGTGTACCCAGCGCGCAAAGCCGCTAACCTCGACCCCATCGTCGCCCTGCGCGCCGACTAACCCTTTACCACACATCCCACGAGAAACCCCATGGCACTCGACGGCACACGCGAAACAGTTAACATGGCGCTTGACACCTTGCGCACCAACAAGCTGCGGAGCGCCCTGACCATCCTCGGGATCGTCATCGGCGTGATGACCGTGATCGTGATCTCGTCGGTCGTCACCGGCCTTAACGATAGCGTTTCCGACCTCGTCGAATCCCTCGGCTCGAACGTCCTCTTTGTCTTCCGCTTTCCGGTCTTCGCCAACCGGCCCACCACCGAGATGCTTACGCGCAAGCAGCTCACCTATGACGACTCCCAGGCCATCGCCACGCTTCCG
>CAXUEE010000032.1:319-2806 GCA_964249905.1 uncultured Acidobacteriaceae bacterium | reverse complement strand
ACGTCGTCGCCGTCGCGCCCATTCTGCAGTACGTGGACCACTCCGCGCCTGGCGGAGTCGGCTCGACCGCCATCCGCGCCAACGGCCGCTCCATGCAAAGCACGCAGCTGGAAGGCGACACTCCCGACGCCGAAACCGTCAACAACATGACCATGCTCGACGGCCGCTTCTTCAACAGCAACGACCAGGAGCGAGCCACTGACGTAGTCGTCCTCGGCATCGACACCGCCGACGAGCTCTTCGGCGTCGACAATGCGGTCGGCAAGGAGGTCGTTGTCGGAGGCATCACCTTCACCGTCGTCGGAGTCGTCGACAAACGCCGGACCGCCTTCGGAGGAGGCAAGAACGCCGAAGACAACAAGGCCTACTTCCCCATCACCACCTTCCACAAGCTCCACCCCGAGATCCTCGATTACTGGATCACCCTGAAGTACGACGACCAGAAATACATCGGTCTGGTGCAGGATGAGGTCACTGAACTACTGCGCCGCCGCCGCCGCGTCAAGAACGAGGCCGCCGACAACTTCGCCGTCTTCGGCACCGACTCGCTCACCCGCCTGTGGAGCCAGATCACCGGCGGCCTGTTTATGCTCCTGTTCGCCCTTTCAAGCGTGGCGCTCATGGTGGGCGGGGTCGGCGTGATGAACATCATGCTCGTCTCGGTCACCGAGCGCACTCGCGAGATCGGCATCCGCAAAGCCATCGGCGCCACTAAACGCACGATCCTCACCCAGTTCACGCTTGAGGCGATCACACTCTGCGCGGTCGGCGGCGTAGTCGGCGTACTGGTCGGCTCCGGCATCGGCTTCGGCCTGCACTGGGTGTTGCCGTCGGTTGTCTCGGTCTTCTGGGTCGCGCTCGCCTTCGCCAGCGCCTGCGGCATCGGGCTGATCTTCGGTATCTACCCGGCGTGGAAGGCGGCTAGCCTGAACCCAATTGAAGCGCTGCGGTACGAGTGACCTCTTCGATAGACTGAAGGGATGGCGACCGGCATTGAAGCTCTCACCGCCCTCGTCACCCTTTCCGGCATCTTCTACATGCTGCTCGCCTTGCTGGGCGCGCGAGACTTTCTCGCGGCCGTCCGGCACGCCCGGACTCGCCCACCCTATGCCCCGCCGGTCAGCATCCTCAAGCCGCTCAAGGGGGTCGACCCGCGCATGTATGCGGGCCTGGCCAGCCACTGCCGGCAGCAATATGCGGGCGGCTTCGAGCTCATCTTCGGGCTCTCCAGCCTGGACGATCCGGCCGCCGACGAGGTCGCCCGGCTGCGCGCCGAGTTCCCCGGCGTGCCCATCCGGCTGGTCCACTGCACCGAGCGGCTCGGCACCAGCGGCAAGGTCTCGAATCTCGTCCAGATGCTGCCGCACACCACCTACGAACACATCCTGATCAATGACTCGGACATCCTGGTGCCTCCGGGGTACCTGACCGGCGTCATGCGCTGCTTCGCCGAGCCGCAGGTTGGCATGGTGACGGCGCCTTACCTGGGCCGCACCGGCGTCGGCGGCCCCGAGCGTACGCTGTGGGCGCGTCTCGAAGCGCTGGGCATTTCCACCGATTTCTTTCCCGGGGTGCTTACGGCGCGGAAGCTGGAGGGCGGCATCCGCTTCGGTCTGGGGTCTACCCTCGCGGTGACCAAGGCTGCCCTCGCCGCGGCTGGTGGGCTCGAGGCGCTGACCGAGTACCTGGCCGATGACTACGAGCTGGGCCACCGGGTCGCCCGTGCGGGGTTCCACGTCGAGCTTGCCGGCGTGCCGGTCGAGACCACCGTGCCGCCCTGGACCCTTCGCGGCTTCTGGAACCACCAGATGCGCTGGGCGCGCTCCACCCGCGACTCCCGCAAGCTGGGCTACCTTGGCCTGGGCGTCACCTATTGCCTGCCCTGGGCGCTGGCAACCTGCGTCGCTTCGGGCGGCGCGCTGTGGAGCTTCACCCTGCTGACCCTGGCGCTGCTGGCGCGGGTCTCGGTCGCGCTCACCGTGGGCGCCGGCCTCCTGCGGGACGACCAGGTGCTCCGCGATCTTTGGCTGCTGCCCGTGCGCGACTGCTTTGGGCTCTTGTTCTGGGCGTGGTCGTTTGCCGGGGACACGGTGCTGTGGCGCAACGAACGCTTTCGGCTACGCGATGGCCGCATCACGCCGGTGCTGGAGAGGTAGCGCGAGGGTACCCCCCCCCCGTCCCTACCAAAACTGTGCAAAATCTTCAATCGATTGAACTTAGGTCCGGACCCCGGTATAGCCGGATCCGCAAGCACAAGCAGCTGAGGAAGCTTTGGCTCTGCCCGAAGGACGACTCTTTCTCGCTGTCCCGAACGCGAGCTTGCTCTTTCAGTGTACCGGGTTCACCAGGGTGAATGTGCCAACTATCTTTCGCTGCTAACTTCCTCCGAATGAGGGGGATGACGCTCACTCAACGTACCAGAGGGCTTGACAGGTTTTTTGCGAAAGCGACAGCAAAGTTCTTCGCTTCCCTGCGAAACGACAAAGC
>CAXUEE010000032.1:0-309 GCA_964249905.1 uncultured Acidobacteriaceae bacterium | reverse complement strand
GTCTTTGTTTCGCCCATCCACTTCAGCGTGGTCGCCAGAAACGCTTTCAGATCCTTGCGCGAGACGACGGCGTCCAGGAAGCCATGTTCCAGCAGGAACTCCGACCGCTGAAAGCCCTCCGGAAGCTTCTGGCGGATGGTCTGCTCGATCACGCGGGGGCCGGCAAAGCCGATCAGCGCTCCGGGTTCGGCGATGTTGAGATCGCCGAGCATTGCGAAGCTGGCAGTGACGCCGCCGGTGGTCGGGTCAGTGAGGACGGAGACGTAGGGGACGCCGGCAGCCGAAAGCCGGGCCAGCGCGGCCGAGACC
>CAXUEE010000031.1:21717-23000 GCA_964249905.1 uncultured Acidobacteriaceae bacterium | reverse complement strand
GCCGTCGGCCCGTCGCGGCAGATTTTCTTAGCGCAGCTGGGCGGCTTCGACACGCACTCAAGCGAGACCAGCACCCACAATGCCCTGCTCGCTCAGGTGGACTCAGGTCTGCTCGCGTTCAACCAAGCGATGGCGGAGCTGAACCTCGCCAACCAGATCACTACTTTCACGATGTCCGACTTTAACCGGGTTCTACAGCCAAACACTGCCGGAGGAAGCGATCACGCCTGGGGAAGCCACCACATCATCAGTGGAGGTGCGGTCAAGGGAGGCCAGGTGTACGGCACGTTTCCGACGCTTGCCCTGGGCGGCCCGGACGATGCCGTCGGAAACGGATCCTGGCTGCCCACTACCTCGAACTCCCAGTACGCCAACACGCTGGCCTCGTGGTTCGGAGTTCCTGCCGCGCAGATGTCCGCCGTTCTGCCCTGCATTGCGAACTTCTCCACGCAATCCCTGGGCTTTGTCTGATCCGGACGCGGCTTTCGGGAGTTGCGGCTCTCTTCGCGCCTCTATAATCGAACCGCATGCACGCCCGCAAAAAGACGCAAGTCGTTGCGATCGGCCAGGTGCCTCCGCCAGTTACCGGCCAGGCGGTCATGATTCGCATGATGGTCGATGCCGTCTATCCCGAGGTGGAGATTACTCATGTGCCGATGGTGCTTTCGGACAACGTTGCAAGCCAGGGATCGTTTGCCTTTGCCAAGCTCCTGCGCCTCGCCCGGGTTCCTTTGCGAGCGATCGTTGCCCGCCTTCAAAGCGGAGCCCGCATCCTGTACTATCCGCCTTCCGGCCCCGTGAGACTCGCCGTCTACCGCGATATTTTTGTTCTCCTTCTCACGCGACCCTTCTTCGCGCACACCGTGCTGCATTTCCACACGGGAGGGCTGTCGGAGATTTACCCCACTTTACCGCGCGTCGTCCGATGGCTGTTTCGCAAAGCCCTCTTCCGGCCGGACGTGATTGTGCGCATTTCGCCCTCCGCTCCTTCCGAGATGGCGCTGCTTCATGGGCATCGCGAGATGCTGGTTCCAAATGGGATCGACGATCCGGCCGGCTCCGCCATGGACCACACCGCAGCCGAAGGCGAGCCGGTACGCATCCTGTTCGTCGGTCATCTGGTGGAAGGCAAGGGTATCCTCGTGCTGCTTGAGGCGTTGGCGCATCTTGTGCGGCAAGGACTGGCGGTGCAAGTGACATGTATCGGCTCGTGGGGTTCAGAGCAGGTGCGCACCCGCGCGGAACAAATCCTGCGCGAGCACAGCCTTGAGCAGCATGTCCGT
>CAXUEE010000031.1:20017-21707 GCA_964249905.1 uncultured Acidobacteriaceae bacterium | reverse complement strand
GTCTGGCGGGAGGCCTTTTCGGCGAGGCGAAATGGGAGTGCTTCCGCGAGGCTCACCTGTTTTGCTTTCCGAGCTTTTTTCACTCGGAGGTGTTCCCGCTGGTTCTGCTCGAAGCGATGGCGTTCTCGCTGCCGATTGTGGCGACCCGCTGGCGCGGCATCCCCGACCTGGTCAGCGAAGGAGAGAACGCTTTGCTGACCCGTACCCAGGACGCCGCGGCATGCGCCGAGGCACTCGCCACCCTGGTCGCCGACGCCGCATTGCGAACCCGTTTCGGAAAAGCCTCTCGTGCCCGCTTCGAAAGCGAGTTCCGGTCAGACATCCACCTGGCCGCCATGGAACGTGTGTTCCTAGCGGCCGCGTCACCTCCCAGTCCTTCGCCGGTCGAAGTTCCGTCAGCGACTACTTGACCTGTACGGGTTCGGCACCTGCCTCAAGAGTGTGGCCCGTCAGCGGTCGTACCTTTCCCGTGAGGTCCTCGATGGTGCCGGCGTGCCAGGCTTCAGGAATGGTCCACTCGGTCGCCTGGCCCTCAGCCCAGACTACGTGCTTCCGGCTCGATCCGCGCGTTAGTTCGCATATCCATACGCCGCGTGGATCCCGATCGCAGAAGTTCATCTGCCATCCCACCATCCATTGCTGTACACGGGCGTAAGCCTCCGCCGCTAGTGTCATGGTCTTCTCGTCTTTCTCGACCATGACGAGGCTAACCCACACCGTGTTGTCCCACGCGTACCAGTAGACGCGGTCGATGCCCAGCGCCCAGTCGAGCAGGTACGTTCTGGCCACGTACCCGGCGGCCTCCTCGCGATTTTGAAAGATCTTCTGCTTCGGCCAGCCCATCTCTGTATTCCAGATCGGTTTCTTCTGCAGATGATATTGAGCGAGCAGCTGCTTGAGTCGCGCGACCTTCTCTAGGTGATCCTCCGGACGACCTGAACCGACGTAGAGATGTACCGCGATCACGTCAGCGTAGGCGCCTCCGCCGGCGGCGAGAAACGATGCCAGCCCGCGATAGCCGCTGTCATCTTCCAGGCTGAAGGCTGGAGATGCGACGGTAGCGGTGCTGTCTACGGCCTTGATGGCGGCGTACCCGGTACGCGTCAGGTCAACCAGTTGTGCCGGGCTGCCCGTGTAGAAGGCCGAGAAATTCGGTTCATTCCACAGCTCATACTCATGGATTCGTCCGTGAGAGTGGGCGGCTACCGCCGAAACGTGCCGCGCCCAGCTTGCCAGCGGCGCCGGCGGGGAAGCCGCGCCTTTTCCGTAAGGAGAAGCTTCGTCTGGCCGGCTGGCCGCCCAGTCCGGAGTCATGGCCAGGTCGAGCAACACACCGACCCCATGCGACTGGTCCAGCTGAACCGCGCGATCCAAGGCGTCCCACTGCCACTGTTTCTGTTTCGGCTCCAATTCCCGCCAGGTCAAACCGACGTCCCACAAGCGCTGCGAGGCAAACGGAACGCCGGGCCACGGAGTGGTGGAAGCTGCCCGGTGAATATGCATTCCAAAGAGTGCCGGCGGAATTGTCAGAGGACGAGGCACAAGATGTGTGGCTTGCATCTGTCCAGCTGCGCTCCCCGCGCTACCCGTGATCACTCGAGGGGCGAGGAGGGCAAGAGTGAAAAGAAAAAAAGGCCTTCGGAAGCGTGTGCACCACCCTCGCCCTGCTACGCTGCCCATAACTTTATTC
>CAXUEE010000031.1:2661-20007 GCA_964249905.1 uncultured Acidobacteriaceae bacterium | reverse complement strand
AGGCTGACTTGTCAGCGGCTGCAGGAAATTCTCTAAGTGCTCCTAGAACAAGATCGTTGATTCAGCTTCCGGCGGCAGTTACCTAAGTTCTGTGTGGAAGTACTTCTTAGGAGCTTCGGGTATTTCTCGCAAGACCTCGCAGAAAGAAGCCGGTCCACGGCACAACTCCGCACGGAATTTACAGAGAGCGAGACCGCGTATGCTAATCTGCATAGGAAAAAGACAAGAAGCTGTCAGGCGGATCCCTGTTCTCCCATGATTCCGGGTGCGCATTGTACCCAGAGGCGAGTCGCCTGGCACTCAACCGCATGCAGATCATCCAGAGAAGAAACGTCGTGGTAAGAAGGCGTCGAACGTACGAGAGGATCTAACCCATGAAGCTGTCTATCCTTGGAACACGCGGGATCCCAGCCCGACACGGGGGTTTCGAAACCTTTGCCGAACAACTTGCGGTTTATCTTACCGAAGCCGGCCATGAAGTAACCGTGTACTGCCAGGACGTGCGCAACCGTAGGCTCCATACGGATTTCTGGCAAGGCATCCGCAGGGTGCACCTTTACGGCTCCGAAGGTCCGCTGGGAACGATGGTGTTCGACTGGAAGTGCGTGTGGCACTCCTTGCGGGAAAGGAGTGTGATCCTGACCCTTGGCTACAACACCGCCGTCTTCAGCCTTTTGTATCGCTTCGGCCCGTATCTTAACCTGATGAACATGGATGGCATTGAGTGGAAGCGGCAGAAGTGGTCGCCCCTGCAGCGGCTTTGGCTTCGCTTGAATGAGCTCGCCGGCGCGAAGCTTTCCCGGCACCTGATCGCGGATCATCCGGAGATTGCGCGTCATCTGGAATGGGCTACCAGGCCGGAGAAAATTACGGTTATTCCCTATGGTGCGGAGGCGGTGTATGAGGCTGATCTGCGCCACCTCGAAGCGTTCGGTATCACGCCGGGAAACTACGGATTGGTGATTGCGAGACCGGAACCTGAAAACTCGATCCTTGAGATTGTGCAGGCTTACTCGGCCCGTCGACGCGGCCGGCCTCTGGTCGTGCTCGGCAACTACAAGCCGGAGGAGAACCCGTACCATCGTCTGGTGATGGAAAGCGCCAGTGACGAGGTCCTGTTTCCCGGCGCCATCTACGATACAACGGTCGTTCATGCGCTTCGCTTTTTTGCCCGCGCCTACTTCCACGGCCACCGCGTCGGAGGCACCAATCCCTCGCTCGTGGAAGCGCTCGCGGCAGGCAATCCGATCATTGCGCATGACAACTGCTTTACCCGCTGGGTGGCCGGGCCGCAAGCCTGCTTCTTCTCGGGCGCGGACGACCTTGCCCGTGTTCTCGACGAGGTGTTCGAGGACACCGAGCACCTGATGGAGCTTGCCCGGGCCAGCCGCCGCCGGCACGCCGAAGCGTTTACCCAGGGACACATCCTGCGCCAGTATGAGACTCTGCTGCTGCATTTTGCCGAGGACGAGGTGCGGAACTCGGTTTCGGCTGCTGACTCCGCTGCGATGAAGAAGGCCGGTTAGTCGGATGTAGCGTTTCCGGGTTTGTTCGAAAGCAGCGTTCTGACTGAGTCGTTCCCGTTCTCAGACATCTTGATTCAACCTTTTCCGATCGCGGTTCACGGAGACGCGCGTTTATGCCGGCATCCAGTCTCTCCTCCCGCTCCGCCGGAGCCGGACCGCAGACACTCTTTTTCTTTCATAGCGGAGACGACCTGTACGGATCGGATATTGTGCTGCTGGACCTGGTTCGTTCGCTCGACCGTACCCGCTTCGCTCCGTGGGTTTTGCTGCCGGCCGATTCTGCGCACGTGGGTAAACTTTCCGCTGAGCTTGCCCGGTATGGTGTGCCGTACCGGCACTTTCCGTTTCCTGTCCTGCGGCGGCGCTACTTCACGCCACTGGGCGCTGTGCGCTTTTTTCGGGAGACCGCGAAGGCTTTGCGGCTGTTGCGTTCTTTTGCCCGCGAGCAGCGCGCCGCATTAGTTCATACCAACACGCTTGCCGTGCCTTTCGGCGCTGTGCTTGCGCGCTCCCTGGGCCTTCCGCATGTGTGGCATATTCACGAGATTTTAGTGAAGCCGTCGTTTCTTCCCAGGCTCCTCCATCGCTTCGCCGCATACGCGAGTCAGGCGATGGTTTGCATCTCCGAGGCCGTGCGTGCACACGTTGCGAAGGACGTGCCTGCGGCTCCGCTGGTCGTCATCCCGAACGGCATCCGTCCCGTGAGTTTTTCCGGCGAGACGGCGGAGAACCTTCGCGCCGCTTTGGATCTCCCGACCGAGCCTCTGCTGGTCGGAACCCTGGGCCGCATCTCCGCCTGGAAGGGGCAGACAATTCTCGCCGAGGCTGCGGCGCTGGTTCGCGAAAGCGGGCGCCACGCCCATTTTCTAGTGATGGGTGGAGTGTTCGACGGAGACATGCGACCGCTGACCGCGCTTGAACATGTGGTTCGCGAACGGCATCTCGAATCTATGTTTTCGATTCGTGACTTTCGCCCGGATGCCCGCAACATGCTGCCCGCGCTTGATATTTTCGTGCTGCCCTCGGTGCTGCCGGAACCGTTTGGCCTGGTGGTCACCGAAGCCATGGCGGCGAGCCTGCCGGTGGTTGCAACTGATCAAGGCGGGCCGCGCGAAATTGTGGTCCATGGCGAAACCGGTCTGCTGGTTCCTCCCAACGATGCGCAGGCCCTAGCCGATGCGATCGGGATTCTTCTGGACGATGCGGAGATGCGAAAGCAATACGGTGCCGCCGGGCGGGAACGTCTTTTACAACAATTCTCTTTGGAACGATTTGTAGCTCGTTTCAGTGACTTATACAGTACCTGCCTGTCGCACAAAGAAGCACCTTAGCCAATGTTTCCTTTCCTTCAGACTTAGCGGCTGTTATTCTCATTGCAGTTCCTACCCTGTTTTGAGCGCCGAAGATGAATGACACAAAAGTAAGTGTCGGGAACATATATCTCTAATGAGTTCTACTCTTCTTTCTTCCCAGTCCGCGAAGACGACCGTTGCCGATGTCCTCGCGGCTTTGCGCAGGCAGCTTGCCGTGATCTTGCTTCCGCCGCTGCTACTGCTCGCGCTGGTTATCGCCTATCTTTTGGTAGCGCATCGTTACTATCAGGCTTCGAGCCGGATAGAGATCAACGGCAACAGCGCTCCTTCCACGCTCGATCGTTCTGCCGCTTCTGCGGCGAGCGTGGATTTTCTTGAGTTCAACAGCTTCCTGCAGACGCAGGTCCAGATTCTGCAGTCCGAGGCGATTGCGCTGCGGGTGATCCATGATTTGAATCTGGAACAGGCTCCTGTTTTTAAAACGGCAGATACGGATGCGGCTGGCAAAGATGTTTCGCTCAACAACTCTCCCAAGCGTCTCGATCATGTGCTGAGCGTGTTTCAGAAGAATCTCGCAGTAGGAGTTGTTCCGGCGACGCACCTGGTGGAGGTGCGGTATACCGATCGCGATCCCAACCGTGCCGTTGCGGTGGTGAATCATGTGGTGCAGGCGTTGATTGCCTATGACGACCAGACCCGCTCGGACGCAAGCGAGCAGGTCAACGGTTTTCTGGGTCAGGAACTTGCCGCACTGCGCAAGCACAGTGAAGATCTGCAGGCAAAGCTGCAAGCAATCCAGCAGCAGGGTGGCGTGCTGTCGAGCAACGGAGTGGACCCGCAAGGCCAGCCTGAGAGTTATAGTCCGGCGCTCGACCGGGTACGCGGCGCATCCGAGCTCCTCTTGCAGGCGGAGACCAACTCCATCCTCAAGCAGGCCGTGTATAACATCGCCAAAGACGGCAACGCGGAGGCGATCTCCACGCTGAGCGGCACGGCTCTGGCCAGTTCTTCGCCGGGCGTTACGAGCTCCTTCACCGCACTGCAAACGCTGCGCACGCAGGAGTCCACGCTGCAGCAGCAGCTGGACCAGGCCCGCACCCGGTACGGCCCGCGCTTTCCCAAGCTGATCGAGCTGCAAAGCTCTCTTGATGCGGTCGAGCGATCGATCAAGGCGGAGGTGCAACGCATCGGCGACCGGGCCAAGAGCGACTACCAGGTGGCGCAGGTGACCGAGACGGCGGATCGCAAGATCTACGACGAAGCCCGCCGCGACGCGGTCGAGCTGAACGGCCGTTCCGCGGAGTACGGGGTGGTGCGGCAGGAGGCCGACCAAAGCCGCAAGCTCTATGAGGACCTGCTTGGGCACGTGCAGGAGGCCGGACTGCTCCAGGGCATTCATGCTTCGACCGTGACCGTGGTCGACCAGGCACGTCCTCCGTACAAGCCCAGCCGCCCCAACGTTCCGTTCCTCATCGCCGCGGCTCTGTTTGGCGGTCTCTTCTTCGGACTGGTTGGCGCGTTCGCCGCAGAAACCTTCGGCGATAAGATTACGTCTTCTCGCACTGTTGAGCAGGTCTCCGGTGGTGCGGCATTGGCGGTGCTTCCGGCGTATTCCGGTTCAGCCCCTTCGGACAGCTTCCGCGAAAGTATCCGCACGCTGCGGGCGCGGATCTTTGGCGCTCCGGAGCTGGCCCAAGCGCGCATTCTGCTGGTCGCAAGCGCTCTTCCTCAGGAGGGCCGCACCGTCGTGACCTTGGCTCTGGCTCGCGCTTTGGCGCAGCATGGACGACGCGTTCTGCTGGTGGAAGGCGATCTCCGTCATCCAGGTCTGAGCGGACTCCTCCCGGTGCAGGACGCGGGCGGACTGGCCGGGCTGCTGGCCGGATCGTCTAGCGCCGACCCGGTCTTTCCTTTCCCCGACATGCCGACCTTATCCGTGCTCGGAGCGGGCCGTGCTGCCGGATCTCCGGGCGATCTGCTGGATTCACCCCAGCTGCGTCTGCAGCTGGCGGAGTGGCGCGAGCGCTATGACCTCGTCCTGCTCGACTCCTCTCCCGTGCTGTCCTATGCCGATGCACTCGAGCTCGCGCGTCTTGCCGATCACGTTTTGTTTGTCGTTCGCGAGTCGGTGGTCAGCCGTACGGAGGTGCGCGCGGCTCTCGAGAGCCTGCTTGGAGTGATCCCGGGAGACCGCATCAGCACCGTGGTCAACGCCGCAAGAAACGGATCTCACGCCTTATGAGCCTCAGAGACATGCTCCACCCGATATCCCGGATCCGTCTTCGCTGGAGGAAGAAGCCGGCTCTCTCCATGCTGCTGACGGCCATACTCGTTGCCGCTCCTGTGGCGGCGCAGACCGGCGCCGGCGGTCCCTCTCCGGAGCAGACGCAGGCGGAAAGTCTGCTGGTCGGTCCCGGCGATGTGCTCAGTATCCGCGTGTTCGGCGAACCGGAGCTGAGCGAGCCGCTCCGGGTGAACGATGCCGGCGACATCACGGAGCCCTTTGTCGGCAAGGTACACGTTGCCGGCGTGACGCCCGGCCAGGTAGCGGCCGAGCTGGAGCGGCAGTTTGTGGCCCCGCAGTACCTCCTCCAGCCGCGCATCAACGTCACGGTGGAGCAGTACATCACCGAGAACGTTTCAGTTCTTGGCCAGGTGAAGGCTGCCGGCTCCTTCCCGACACCGACCGGCCGGTCGATCACCGAAGTCCTGGCGCAGGCGGGCGGCCTGCTCGACACCGCAGACCGGCATATTGTCATCCGTCGCCGTGCCGGAGGCCAGGAGATTCCATTCTTTGTCTCGAACTCTCCCGGAGCCCTGCTGGGCGATCAGCCGATCGTTTACCCGGGAGACACGGTCTTTGTTCCCAAAGCCGGAACCGTGTACATGTTGGGGGATGTGCAGAAGGCCGGCGGCTACGTGATGAATAACGACCACTCGCAGCTGACGGCCTTGCAGCTGCTCGCGCTGGCGGGCGGATCGAACAATACTTCGCGGCCGTCGCGTGCCCGGCTGGTCCGGCAAGGCCCGGACGGCGCCCACGAGACGCAGCTTCCCCTGGACGACATGCGCAAGGGCCTGGCTCCGGACGTGACGCTGGTGGCCGACGACATCATCTATGTGCCCTTCAGCTACCTGAAAAACGTGGCTGTCTCCTTGCCTGCCATCGTGGCCTCTGCGGCTTCGGCGGCGGTCTACGTCATACGTCAATAACATGGCCAAAGTCAGCGCCATCCTGAATGCCAAATCACGGCCCGTCGAAGTCATTCACGCGCTGCGGAGTGTGCTGGCGCAGACTTTTTCCGATATCGAGATTGTCGTCGTCGTCGATGGGCCGGAGCCTGCCACGGAGCGGGCGCTAGCTGACTTCCAGTCCAGCTTTGCTTCTCCCCCGTTCAGGATTTTGGTCAACCCGATCAACGTCGGGCTTGCCGAGGCGCGCAACGTGGGTGTCCGCGCCACGGAGGGTGAGTACGTCGCCTTCCTGGACGACGATGACGAGTGGCTTCCGACAAAGCTCGAGGAGCAGCTTCGCCTTGCGGCCACGCTTTCCGGCGATTGGCGCTTCGTGGCCAGCCGCTTTCTTGAGAAGACCGGCATCGGCGAAAAGATCTGGCCGGAGACGCTTCCGGACGGCACCGTTCCGTTCAGCGAATACCTGTTCGTCCATCGCGGCATGCTCTTGCCCTCGGTTTTCCTGATCTCCCGCCGGCTGATGGAGGAGGTTCCTTTCACCCCCGGGCTCAGGCACGTCGAGGATCTGGACTGGATGCTGCGGGCCACTCACGACCCCAGAACGCAGGTGGCCGTCGTGGACCGGGTTCTGGCGATCTATAACAACGATCCCGTGCCGAAGCGCGAAAGCCGCAACTACGCCTGGCATACGCTGTACTTGTGGAGCGTTCCGCATGTAAAGCTGTTTACTCCGCTGGCGTACGCCTGTTTTATTTCTCGCGGGGTGGTGCAGCGCGCGCGCGCCGCGGGAGCCAGCCCTCGCGAACTGCTGCACCTGCTCTCGGCGGCGCTGCTTCTGGGCTCTTTCCACCCCAAAGCTATTTTCTCCTTCCTGCTTTCCGCCTTTCTGAGCCCGGAGACCAAGGCTCGCGGCCGGCGTCTGCTCTCCCGGAAGAGCGTAACTGTGTCCAGGTGCTAGGGGAGTGCGATGGTAGCTATAGCCTCGACAGTCACTGATCCTCCCGCGCACACCAGGCTTACTGAAGCGCTGCCCGCCGCTGGTAAGCCTTCGGTTTGGCGTACGAGGATCGCCTGGGTCTTGCTGCTTCCTTTGACTTTCTTTGCGACCGGTGCTGGTCCGCTCACCCAGAACAACCCCGGTGCCTTCCATGAGGGATCGGAGTCGCTTCTCGGTACCCCGGGCGTTCAGCCCTTCGCTCGCCAGCTGCAGACGGTTTTCTGGATCTTTACTGTAGCGATCCTGTACACCCGCCGGCGAGAGATCTGGGCGCAGATTCGGGAGTTCCGATGGATCGCTGGCCTGATGTTTTTGATCCTGGTCTCCTGCCTGTGGGCCACCAGCCCTTCCGATGCCTTCCGGCGCGCCCTGCTCTGCATCCTCACTCTCTGTCTCGGCTTCTTTCTCAGTGTTCGTTTCGACCCGGAGGAGCAGCTCGATCTGCTGTTCGGCGTCGGTGTCTTCAGTGTCTTCGGCAGCTATCTCACCGCCATCCTCCTGCCTGGCATCAACTTCGGCTTCGGCACCGGGTGGCAGGGCATCTTTGAAAATAAGGGAGACCTTGGCATTTTTATAGTCTTTCTTCTTTCCCCGGTTCCCTTTCTGCGGCCCGCACGGCCTACCGTCCACATCTTTCGCTGGACGGTCGTTCTGCTCGGGGTCATTTTGATTGCCCTGTCGCAATCCCGCGGAGGCTGGGTGCTCGCGATCGTGTTCTTCGCTTATGCCACGGTCGCACGCTTCCTCAATCGCTTTGAGCGTCGCAACGCACTCCTGCTGCTCTTGATCTGCCTTCCACTGCTGGCCGGTTTCGCCGCCCTGCTGAACGCGAATGCGACAGCCATCGCCTATGCTCTCGGCAAGGATCCTAGTCTCAGCAATCGTACGATCATCTGGAGCGCCGTGTGGCCATCGTTTCTCAAACAGCCTCTGCTCGGCTACGGCTACGGCGGCTTCTGGAACGGCTTGAATGGAGAGTCCGCCAATGTCGTGCTCACCCTCGGCATCTCCCTGGTTCACGCCCATAACGGACTTCTGAATCTCGCGCTTGATGTCGGCCTCGTCGGCGTGGCGCTCGCGGTCGGCATCACCATGCGCGGGCTTGCCAACCTGCTTGCCTGCCTCAGCACGACCGTCCGGGGAATTTATCTTTGGTATGGAGCGATTCTCTTGCTTACTGTCGTGGGCAGCATCGATGAGAGCTTCTTTCTTCGGCAAAACCTGCTGACCACCTCCCTTTGGGTCTTCGCCTGCGTGGAACTCAGCAAGGCCGCCTCCCGCGTACCAGCGTAGCCGCTCAGATAGACCAACGTCAGAAAGTGAGAGCCCTGCATCGATCGGCACAAAGTTCAAGCAACCTTGACGTCTCTCATGCTGAACAGCCTTCAGGAGACACAGCCTTGACTGCAATCCGAATGAAGCAGCCGGTGGAAGGCAAGCGATTTGATCGGCCGGAGCTCGATCTGCTTCGACTGCTCGCCTTCTGCCTCGTCTTTGTTCGCCACGCGCCGCCATTCAGAGTGAGCGTCCAACCACTGCTGCATGCCGTCAGTCTCTTCTGCCAGGGAGGCGCGTTTGGCGTCGATGTCTTCTTCGTTCTCAGTGCGTACCTGATCACCGAACTGCTTCGCCGCGAAAAGCTGCGTACCGGGACTCTCGATTTAGGCGCGTTCTACATGCGTCGCATTCTGCGCATCTGGCCGCTCTATTACGTCTTTCTGTTTTCTGTGGGTTTTTTTACCCGCCACTCCGCCGACCGGCTGCCGCCCGGCGCGCTGCTTGCTTTCTCCCTGCTCGCGGGCAACTGGTACTGCACCGGCGGCTTCGTCGAAGGTCCTGCCGGACCGCTCTGGAGCGTTTCGATCGAAGAGCAGTTTTATCTTGCCTGGCCGCTTCTTTTGCGAGTGCTCCGGCGCCGGCAGATCCTCTGGCTTTCCTGCTCGCTCCTCATTGTTTCTGCGCTGGTTAAGACCAGTCTGCTCCTGCATGGGGCTGCTTACGCGAGGATCTGGTGCAATACCTTTGCCCGCATGGACACGATTGCGGTTGGGGTGCTGACGGCATACCTGCTTGAAGGCAAGCTGCCCCTTCTCAGCGGCCTTCTGCGTACCCTGCTCGCTCTGGTGGCCTGTGCCTTGATCTATCTTGCGATCGCTTACTGTCACGTTCTCGGCACGCCTACCGTCGTTGGCGGCCTGCTCGGTTATCTGTGCGGTTTGCTTGCCGCGCTCGCGTATTTCTTCGCCTTCTTAGGCGCGTTCGAGGGCGGCTTCCCCGCGGTTTTCGAGCCGCTCCGCTACCTGGGCCGCATCTCCTTCGGCCTGTACGTCTTTCATGAGTTGGCCATCGGCCTATGGGCTCCGCCTCATTTTGCCGCGCTCCACACCTTTCCCGCCCTGGTCACGACGATCGTCTTCGCCTGGATCTCCTACGAGCTTCTGGAAAAACCTTTTCTGCGCCTCAAAGGACGATTCACCAAAGTTCGCTCCGTTCCCCTTGTGGCATGAAGCTCGACACATCACCCCCGACCCAAGGAGTTTCCCCTGATCTACCACTTTTTCGACGAGCGCGAGATCTTCTCCGAGTTTGAAGGTGGAGCCATCTCCCGCTGGGCGGCCAATGTTCTCCGCAACGAGCCGGACACGCACATCGTCTGCGCCAAAGCCGATAGCTCCTGGGGCTTTACGCCCGAGCGCCTCCATGTCGCGCCCCGGCTCTCGCGTTACATGAACTATCGCGCTCGCCGTCTCTACCCCGTCTGGCTGAATCAGGTCCTGCTCGGCCGCCTTTACGGCCAGGACCTTCCTCAACTTCAACCGGGCGACGTCGTCTGGGTTCACGGGCAGCCCTCGATCGCGGCCGCCCTTTTGCCGCGCATCCAGGCCGCGCACGCGAAACTCGTGGTCCACCTTCACGGCTCAGCTTTCCTTACGCATGCGGCAGGCCTGCTCCAGACCGTCGCCCGCGCGGCCAATCTGCTTGTTTTCTGCAGTCAGTTTCTGGAGCGCGAAGCCAAGGGGCGCTTTCCCCACCTGGAACGCACCACCGTACTTTACAACGGCGCTGACGGCCGGCTCTTTCATCCGTCCCCTGAGGGAACCCGCGAGCAGCCTCCCGCGGAGGTCCTGTTCGCCAGCCGCCTGGTTCCTGAAAAAGGCGCGCACGTCCTGCTGGAAGCCATGCGCCTGCTGGCTGAGCAAGAGGCTCCCGTGCATGCCACCATCTGCGGAGCCGCGTTCTTCGGCGGCAGCGCGCCTACCCCGTACGTGCACTCACTGCAGCAGAACGTTCCGCCCAACGTCACCTTTGTCGGCTATGAGCACGGCGAGACGCTTGCCGGTCGCTTTCGCGCCTCCGACCTGTTCTGCCTGCCGGCCACTTACGAGGATCCGTTTCCGCTGGTCACGCTCGAAGCAATGGCCTCCGGCCTGCCCGTGGTCGCCAGCGCCACCGGCGGCATCCCCGAGGCGTTTCGCGCCGGCGGCGGAAAGCTGATCGCCCCGAACGACCCCAAGCTGCTCGCCGAGACGCTGCTGGCGCTCGCCCAAAATCCCGGAGAACGCCGGCAGATGGCTGCCGCGGCGCGCAGCTCCTTCGAGGAGTCCTTTTCCTGGAGCACCATCGAGACGCGCTACCGTGCTCTGCTGGAGGCTCTCTGAAAAGCGTTCTTGCCCGCAACGCCAGCTGGATGTTTCTCGGCCAGGGCCTCTCGCTCGCCATTCAGGCGGTTTACTTTGTCATGATCGCGCGCCTGCTCGGCGCAGCTGACTACGGCCTTTATGTTGCCGTCGTGTCCTTCATCTCGCTTGGCGGACAGTTTGGCACTCTCGGCTCCGGCTACGTCCTGCTCCGCTATGTCAGCGCCGACCGCGCCGTCTTCCAGCGCTACTGGGGCAACATCCTGCTCACGACTGCCGTTTCCGGAGCGCTGGTCGTCGTGATCCTCGTCACGCTGAGCCACTGGGTGCTGCCGGACGCACCCTGGCACCTCGTCCTGCTGGTCGGCATTAGCGACGCCGTGCTCGGCGGCTTGGTGCAGTGCTGCGGACAAGCCTTCCAGAGCTTCGAGCAGATGGGCAAAACTGCCTTGATCACCTTCAGCGTCAACCTCTTGCGCCTGCTCGCGGCGGTTGGCCTCTACTTCCGCTTTCACACCGCGACCACCACCGAGTGGGCCGTCGCCGTCCTGGTGGTTTCGGGTGTCGTGGCGTTCGGCGCCGCGAGCGAGGTCGGCCGGCGCCTCGGCAAGCCGCACTTCGAACCCAGGCTCCTGCCCGCCCACGCCGGAGAAGGCGCCATCTTCGCCGTCTCGTCCTCCACCACCTCGGTCTACAACGACATCGACAAGATTATGATGGGCCACCTCGGCATGAATGCCGCCAACGGCATCTACGCGCTCGCCTATCGTGCGATCAATGTCGCTACCATGCCTGTGTTCGCCATTCACTCGGCGGCCTTTCCGCGCTTCTTTCAGCAGGGCAGCAAAGGCCTCAGGCACACCCTTCCCCTCGCCCTGAAGCTGCAACTGCGCACCTTCGCCGTCACCGCCTCGGCTGCGGCCGTTCTGTTCTTCGCAGCGCCGCTTATCCCTGTCCTGGCCGGCAAAGCCTATCTGGACAGCGTCACCGCGCTGCGCGGCCTGTGCGTCATTCCCGTGTTCCGCAGCCTGCAGTGGAGCTCCGGAGATGCCCTTGCCGGCTCCGGCCTGCAGCGATACCGGCTCGGACTCCAGGCAGGCGCGGGCCTGTTCAATTTTGTGCTGAATCTTTATCTGATTCCGCGGTATTCCTGGCATGGAGCGATCTGGTCGTCACTTGCGACCGACGGATCGCTCGGCGTTGCCAGCTGGATCCTCTATCTGCTGCTGATTCGCCGGTCGCCCGCCGCCAAGCTGGGGGATCTGGATGCTGCGGCTAGCTCTGAGTCTGAGAAGCAATCCGAGAACGGATAAGCCGCGCGGGCACGCCTGCCAGCACCGAGAACGGCGGGTAGTCTCCCGCGCGTACCAGTGACCCGGCACCGACGATCGAACCGCGTCCGATCCGGGCTCCGCCGAGAAAGGTCACGTTCGCCCCGATCCAGCAGTCATCCCCAATGTGAATGGGAAGTGGGGTGATGCCCTGGAGCCGGATCGCGATCTCCGGGTCTGCATGGTTATGTGTTTCCGCATGGAACGAGACATGCTGGCCCATGATCACGTCTTCGCCGATCTGAATCAGTCCTCCCGCGCCGAAGAACGAATAGGCATCGCACGAAGAGTTGCGGCCGATTTGTAGACCCTGGCCGATGTGCGTTGCACTGCTTGCACGAATAATGGAGTAAGCCCCTATGGAAACATTATCTGCCAGTCGAATCCCGAACTCAGAGAGTCCGTCCAGCAGCACACCTGCTTCTACCGTGACATTGCTACCAAAGCGGCATCCGGAAGCGTTGCGAAACATGACCCGCGGACCAAGAAAGACGCGTGCCGGACGCAGGCAGAAGACGGTGGTCTTTACGAATCCGCGTGTCAGCCAGAAAGTACGGCGAAGCAGCGAGCCAAGTAGGTTGCTCAGCGGCATTCGACGGTCAATCTTGTACGGTCTCCCTTTAGCTTTGCTGAGAACAGTGTCGAGTAGGGTGTAATTCATGCGGAAACGGGCAGGGATCCCGAACAGGCTATCGCGACAGAGACGGAAAGGCAAACCATGCCCCACAGAAGTACGCAGGAGCAGAGCGATCTTCCAGTACGCAGGAGCAGAGCGATCTTCCAGGCTGTCCTTCGCGGGCCTGAGTCGCCACGGTAGAGCTGTTGCGGGGAGACGTTGAGCTCTTTCCTGCTTTCTCAGTATTCCGGCCGCATCGGCAGACAGATTGGGAGAAAGGAACGCGCACTTCACAGGAACACCAGCGCCGCCAAAGGATGGATTGACAGGCATGGATCGCACTTGATAACGTAAAGACGGAGTCAATTTAACTGTGTTAGTGAAGTAGCTTCAGGACATGATGAGCCTGCTCCTTCTGGAAGCTGGGTCTTTGACCTCGTGAGCGGCGCTCCAGTGAAGAAAACGTAAAAATCCGTACCCTCACTCGCCGAATCAGAATCGCCCTAAATCTCATGATTGAGCGGCGGCCTAGCGCTGCCAGAGTGGAGAGCAGAATGAGCATCGCGCAGAAGGTATCCGGAAATCAACGATGGGAATCAGAGGTTCACTTCTGGAGAAGTGCTTTTGGTCCCTCGGTCAACAAGCTACGGAATGCGCAGTTCCGCACAAACAGCCTGTATCACAATTTGCGTGCGCTGGTTCCCGTGCTGGTTCTGGTCTCGGTGTGGCTTACCGTGATTCACTGGCAGCCCGGTTCTGACTTTCATCGGCTTCTCAGCAAGTCCGTCTCGGTGCGCCACCTCCTGCTGGCCTGCGGCGTCTCCGGCCTGTGGAACGTCTGGCTTCGTCTGTCCATGTACGAGATGCGCTCGGCTCGCAAAGATCTGTACGCTGAGCTTTCCCGCCTGCTCACCTGTTCAATCGCCTGCGGCATGCTGCTGCTCATCGGCAACGTCGGAAGAGGTCAGTACGTGCTTGGTCTTGAGCTTGGCGGGATGATCTCACTCGGCCTGATCCTTACCTCTCTGGCTCTGCTCGGCAGCTTCCTGGTCGGCGCGGTGCTCTCGCCGCGGATTCTTCGCCGCCGCGCCGCCATCATCGTCGGAACCGGACCCCGCGCTGAGATCCTGCGGGAACGTCTTCAGGGCCAGTACTCTCCCTTCAACCTGTACGGCTGCGTGGACGACGAGTACCTCGGCGATGATGATGCCCGTGGCTTCTATCTCGGGACCATAGAACAGCTTCCCGATCTGCTCAAGACTAACCCCATCGAGATTGTGCTGATCGGGTTGCCGATTAAATCCAAATACGATGAGATACAGAACGTCATTGAGATCTGCGAGTCGGTCGGCGTTGAGTCGCACTACATGCGCGACGTCTTCAACACCTCGCGCGCGCGCCTGGAGGTAGGCTCCCGCTCCTCACATCACTTCAATGTGCTCAGCACGCTGACCCATCATCCGAAGCAGGCCTTCAAGCGCTGCATCGATATTGTCGCTGCCGGCACCCTAATCGTTCTCACCTCACCGATCATGCTTGCGGCGGCAATCGCCGTCATGATCAGCAGCCCGGGCCCGATTCTGTTTACGCAGCAGCGCTACGGACGTCACCGCGAGCGCTTCCCCATGTTTAAGTTTCGCTCCATGGTTGTGGACGCGGAAAAGCAGCAGGCTCAGCTTGAGTCGCTCAACGATGCGCAAGGTCCTGTCTTCAAGCTGAAGTCCGATCCGCGGGTCACGCGCGTTGGAAGCTTTCTGCGTCGAACGTCGATCGATGAACTGCCGCAGCTGTTCAATGTTTTGCGGGGCGAGATGTCGCTCGTCGGACCACGGCCGCTCACTCTGCGCGATGTCGGAAAATTTGAAGAGACCTGGCTGCTGCGGCGTTTCAGCGTTCGTCCCGGCCTGACGTGTGTGTGGCAGGTGAGTGGCAGAAGCAATACTTCGTTCGAGCGCTGGATCAAGCAGGATCTGAGCTACATCGATGAATGGTCGCTTTCGCTTGACTTCAAGATTCTGCTGATGACCATTCCAGCCGTGCTGCGCGGAAGCGGCGCCGTCTAGCTCAGATTTGCCTGTACTATCAACCAGCAGCTTCTGACGAAGCTGCTTTCTTTTGAGATAGTGACTGCTCACACTTCGAGGCAACTTATAAACGCTCAGGAGCAGATTCAGGGGCCCAGGCACGATGTATCTCGGCATTGATTGCGGAACACAACGAACCAAAGCTCTTCTGCGCGATCCGGACGGCGTCCCGCTTGGTCGCGGCTACGCGCCGCACGACCTGATCGAAAGCCCAAATGGAACGCGCGAACAGCAGCCCGCGTGGTGGGTAGATGCCCTGCTTGTTTCCGTCCAGCATGCTCTCGCTCAGACCCCTGAGCACGAAGTCCATGCCCTCGGCGTCTCCGGTCAGCAGCACGGCCTCGTCGTCCTTGACGAAGATCATCATGTGATTCGTCCCGCCAAGCTTTGGAACGATACCTCGACCGCCGGGCAGAATCAGCAGCTGCTCGAGATGTTCGGGGGCGCGCAGGCCTGGTTTGAGCGTTTCGGCATTGTGCCGCGTACCGGCTACACGGTGTCGAAGCTTCTGTGGCTGAAACAGAATGAGCCCGAGAATTTCCTTCGCATCCGCCACATCCTCCTGCCGCATGAGTACCTGAATTTTTGGCTGACCGGCGTCCTCTCAGCCGAGAATGGCGACGCTTCCGGAACTGCGTTTTTCAACGTGCGCACGCGGCAATGGTCGCCGGAGATCCTGAACGCCATTGATGGCGGGACCGGGCAGCTGGCTGCCGCGCTTCCTCCTCTGCGTCCTGTCGACCAGCCAGTGGGCACGCTTCGCCCTGAGGTCGCCGCAGAACTCGGCCTGCGCGTCTCTTGCCTTGTCGCTGCGGGCGGCGGCGACAACATGATGGCCGCCATTGGGACCGGCAACGTGCGCTCCGGCACTGTTACGCTTAGCCTCGGAACTTCCTCTACGGTTTTTTCTTTTCACGACACGGCAGGACTGGATGCGACCGGCAACGTCGCCTCCTTCTGCTCCTCCTCCGGCGGCTGGCTTCCGCTGGTCTGCACGATGAACGCAACGAATGTGGTTACACAAACGCTGCAGGTGCTGGGACGCTCGGTGGCGGACATTGAGCCGGCGCTTCGCGCGACAGCTCCAGGGGCCGGCGGACTTGTGTTTCTGCCCTTTCTGAATGGCGAACGCACTCCCGATCTTCCCGGGGCGCAGGGCACCCTCACGGGGCTGTCTGCTGTGAGCTTTACCCCGGAGAACCTGATTCGTGCGGTCATCGAAAGCGTAAGCTTCGGCATTCTTCACGGTCTGGATCTGATCCAGCAAGGCGCGCCTGTCGAGCGTCTCCTGGTCGTTGGCGGCGGCTCCCGTTCCCCGGCCTGGCGCCAACTGCTGGCCGATAGCAGCGCAACGGTGGTTGAAGTTCCGGTGGAAGAAGAAGCGGGATGCCTCGGGGCCGCCATGCAGGCAAGGTATCTCCACACTCATCTGCTGGGAGTTCCGGAGACGTTCGCTGCCATTGCCG
Organism: uncultured Acidobacteriaceae bacterium; assembly: GCA_964249905.1. GTDB lineage: Bacteria > Acidobacteriota > Terriglobia > Terriglobales > Acidobacteriaceae > Edaphobacter. Next base: position 3,841 of record CAXUEE010000031.1, on the reverse strand, counting down.
ACCGTTGTGTCGCGCTTGATCCAGCTCGCTCGGCCCACCCGCGAAGCGAGCTTGCCGTTGCTTACCGGCAAGCGCGCGAGCGTTACACGGCGGCCCTTGCGGCTCTTTACAACGTTGCTTAGTGTGCAGGCGCTGCTCCTACGCGAAGGACGCAGACTGTGTCTCGTTTCGCGTCAGAGCAGTTTTAAGATATGCCCTGCTTCTCGAACGGACAACTATTCCCTCGCATCCAAGGTTAAAGAGAGTTCGGAGAGTCTAGCTGCTTTTCCATGAGCGGTTTCCGTGGAGGCAAACTTAGCATGAAGCTTCTGTATCCATTCCCTGCGTCTTTGCTGTTCCTGGTTTCATGCGCTGCCCTTCACGCTCAGGCCCTGCCGACGGCAACGCGCAGACCCGTCCAGATAGGGCTTGGCTTCAGCGTCGCCGCGCCCGATTATGGAGAGCGGTACATCCAGGGCTTGTCGTTGTTTGGCGATATCGGGCTGGCGCATCGTTTGGGTTTGGAGGGAGACATCCATTACGTCAGCCTGCGAACCCCGACCGACATTGGCGAAAATACGTTTCTGATCGGACCTCGCTATAACCTGCTCCACCAGGATCGTTTCAACGCCTATATCAAAGGCATGGGCGGGATCGGACGCTTTGTCTACCAGCTTGGCTACTTTCAGCAGCCGCACACCGATACCTTCACCGCTTTCAGCTTTGGCGCCGGCATGGAGTACCGTGCCTCGCGCCACATCAACGTTCGGGCGATCGACATCGAGGCGCAGAAGTGGCCGAACTACAGTCCGCATACCCTGAGCCCGTTTGTGATCACCTTCGGTGCGGCTTACGTTCCGTAGCTAGCAACCGACTCGCCTGCGTCCGCCGAGCATTTTGATTTTGCGGCCGACTGGAGCGTCGCCGGCCTGCCCTGGAGCCGCAACCCATGGCTGGCATCCGGGGCACCAGTAGGTGGAGCGGGCCTGCTCACCCTGCTTGCGCATCTCGATCAGCGCTCCGCAGCGCCGGCACTCCTGCCCCTGTCGTCCATAGACCCACACCCGCTCACTCTGGTTGCTTGATCCGGTTGTGCGGCGATTGCCGGAGTAGGTGACGATGCCGTCTCCTGCGCCATCGAGCACGTTCACCTTCAGCCACTTGGCCGACACGTCGGCCATGGTTTCGAGCTCCCGTTCGG
>CAXUEE010000031.1:0-2651 GCA_964249905.1 uncultured Acidobacteriaceae bacterium | reverse complement strand
GCGTTGACATAGCGCGAAAGGGATTGACTCCGGCGGCAAAGGCGACTTCGCTTTTGTAGACGTTGCCAAGCCCGGCGAGCACTCGCTGGTTGAGCAAGACGACGGCTATCTCGGCTTCCGGGTGCTCCAGACCATAGGCTTTTAGGCGCGCTACGCCCGCCTCTGCGCTGTACTCGTTGCCGAGCAGGTCGACGCCCAGCTTGGGAATCTGCGAGTAGCGAGCGAGCGAACGAGCGGTGTGGAACTCGGCAACCGGCACGTTGAACGCGATGGCCTGCCAATCTTCCGTGCGGATCACCGCGCGCATGCGGTCCTGGCCCATCCACCACTTTTCGCCCGTGCGATAGAGGTGCCAGGAGCCGCTCATCAGCATGTGCGTGACCAGGATGAGGTCACCCGAGAAGAAGACGAGCAGCCATTTGCCGCGGGCCTCGACCTTTTCGATGAGCCGTCCGGTGACGGGCGACTCGTCATTGACCCTGGCCAGCGGGGCCAGTCCTGTTTCAAAGCCGGTGCAGAGTTTGCCGCCGATGGCCCGCTGCATGGCACGCGCGGATCGGTAAATGGTGTCGCCTTCAGGCATGGTTCCCTCGCCCCCATTTTACTAAGGCGGGGTCTGGAGAAAGCGTGGCTGCGATCAACTGACCAGCACGGAGAATCTATATGCAGCGGGGTACACCTTTCTCAGTGGCCAGCGTGAAGAGGATGCGATGAAGCGCGTACTGCTTCGTTGCTCGACTTTTCCTAAGCCCGTGAAGGGGGATGTGGCAGGGTTCTGGATGGTCCTCGCTATTCTCTTCTCCGCTCGATAGAATGCGGCATGTCTTGGCGCACAGCCCTCCGAAACGCAATCACCGCAGCTCTTCTTGCTTTGCCCGCGATGGTTCCCGCACAGCAGGTGGTCAACGGCTACGAACCCAAGTGGTGGAAGGAGGCGGTCGTCTACCAGGTGTACCCGCGTTCCTTCCAAGATTCGAACGGAGACGGGATCGGGGACTTGCCGGGCATAACGTCAAGGCTCGATTACCTGCAGAAACTTGGCATCAATGTGATCTGGCTGAGTCCGCATTTCGACTCTCCCAACGCGGACAATGGGTACGACATTCGGGACTACCGTAAGGTGATGACGGAGTTCGGAACCATGGCGGACTTCGATACGCTGCTCGCGGGCATTAAGCAGCGTCACATGCGGCTGATCATCGACCTGGTCGTTAATCACACGTCGGACGAGAACAAATGGTTTGTTGAATCCCGCAGCAGCAAGACGAATTCCTACCGCGACTTCTACATCTGGCGAGCAGGAAAGACAGCTCCTGACGGTACACGGACTCCGCCGAACAACTACCCGTCCTACTTTTCCGGTTCTGCCTGGACGCTGGATCCGAAGACGAATGAATACTATCTGCACTACTTTGCGGCTAAGCAGCCTGACCTGAACTGGGCAAACCCGAAGGTGCGCGAAGAGGTATACAGCTTGATGCGGTTCTGGCTGGACAAGGGCGTCTCCGGCTTCCGTATGGACGTGATTCCGTTGATCTCGAAGCCGACGGGCATGCCGGATCTGACTGCCGAGCAGTTGAAAACGCCACCGAATGCCTATGCCAATGGTCCGCAGCTCGCGGACTATCTTCGCGAGATGAATCGCGATGTGCTTTCGAAGTACGACGACATGTCGGTTGGGGAAGCGACGGGCACCACGCTGGCCCAGGAAAACTCCCTGGTGGACAACCGCCGCCATGAGCTCAACATGATCTTCAACTTCGATGCGATCAAGCTGGGCCGCTCCGACTTCGGTCCCAGCCAGCTTGGAAGCTGGTCGTTGCCGGAGTTGAAAGCGATCTACGACTCTCATGCAAAGGTGCTGACCAGGCATGACTGGGACACGGTCTTCCTTTCCAATCACGACAACCCGCGCATCGTCTCTACCTTCGGCGACGACTCACCGGCCATGCGCGTACCCTGCGCCAAGCTGTTCGAGACGATGATTCTGACTCTGCGCGGCACACCGTTTCTGTACGAGGGCGACGAGCTTGGGATGACGAACTACCCCTTCAAGAAGTTGGAAGATTACGACGACATTGCGATCAAGAATGCGTACAAGGCAGAGGTGGAGACCGGCAAGATCTCCGCGGAAGCCTTTCTGGCCGCGCAGGCAAAGGTGTCTCGCGACAATGCGCGCACGCCGATGCAATGGGACAGCTCCCCGGAGGCTGGTTTCACGACGGGCAAGCATCCTTGGCTGGCGGTCAACCCGAATTCCAAGCGGATCAACGCTGCGGAGGAGGAGGCGGACCCGGCCTCTGTTCTGCAGTATGTGCGGGCCTTGATCAAGCTGCGGGCGGGGACGCTGGCGTTTGTCTATGGCGACTTTGAGGACCTCGATCCGCAGCATGCGCATGTGTTTGCCTACACGCGCACACTGGGCAAGGAGCAATACCTTGTCGTTGAAAACTTCAGTTCCAGCCCGGTTCAGTACACGCTGCCTAATAGCGTGAAGGCGTCGACGCTGCTGTTGTCGGACCTTCCGAACTCGCATGAGGAGAAGACTTCCACGCTCAACCTTGGCGCGTGGGAGTCCCGTATTTATAAGCAGTGATCGGTGGCGACCCCGAAGAATCGCCCTATTCATCTGAGGCGCAGATTTTATGCAC
>CAXUEE010000030.1:18827-23391 GCA_964249905.1 uncultured Acidobacteriaceae bacterium | reverse complement strand
GCGGCCTGCGACATCCGCGTACCTACCCCCGCACCCTGGGCCCGGTGGAATAGAGCACCGGATTCAGCGGCGAATCAAGAGCATCTCCGGCCTTAAGCCCCGGCATCCAGCGGTCCATGTCAGCCAGGTGGTTCTTGTTTTTCGCCGGGATCACGCGAATGTGCTCGTCCATGTAGATCATCGTCATCACCTCCCGCGGCTGGTCTGTGCTGTTGGCGCCTGCGCGATGGAATGTCCATCCGGCGTGGAAACTGACATCGCCCAGGTCGTAGGGGGTGTTGTTGATCGAGAAACTTTCAAGCGCCTGCTGCAGGGTGGTTTCGCTCTCGTCGCTGATCTCGAGGTCGCGCCCGATGCTCATCCGGTGGCTGCGCTCGGAGAAGATGAGCGGCCCCATCTCCGTGGGCGTGCGCTGCAGCGGCACCCAGGCGGTGATGGTTTTGTCGCTGCTGACCGGCCAGTAGTACTGGTCCGCGTGCCACGGTGTAATACCGCCGCCTGCCTCCTTGTAGAGTGCCTGGTCGTGGTAGATGCGGACACCGGTGGTCTCGAGCAACTGCGCGGCAATGCCGGCCAGGCGCTTGCCGAAAACGAACTCCTTGACCTCCGGCGATTCGGTCCACAGATTCATGATTTGCAGAAAGGCTTTGCCGTAGGTGTCCCGCTCCTCGAGCGGCAGAGCATCGCGGGAAAGCTCCGCGACACGATCATGGATCACCTGACGGTAGTGCTCGACCAGCTCCGGCGGCAGCACATGCCGGAGCTTGAGGTAGCCGTTGTCCCGATAAAACTCCATCTGTTCCGCGGTGATGGGGTAAGGAGTGTCAAGCTTCTGCTGAAGCTCAGCGTGGACCCTTGAGAACGTTGGCATCGGGCATCCTTTCCGGTTTGCCGACTGAGGGGAGGGTGTTGGTAAGCGCCTGAACCCTCGCGGGCGGCTGTTCGTCTAGGCGGCGGTGCATAGGCCGCGAGCTGCGATTCAGTGAATCATCCCGGGCACAGTAAGCGATCCGCTGACGGCACCAGTGTGTGCATCGCCGGGTCCGGTCAGTTGCCGAACCAGATTCAACTCATGCTGCCCGGCGGGCTTCTGCGCACGAGCCGTGGTCAGGGTGAAGCCGAGCAGCAGAGCGGCCGCGAGCTTGAGCATCGGGCCTCCTTTCCGGCGGGAGCCGTCCTGCGGACGATGGGACTGGCTCAGCGGTGAAATGTTTCAGCGCACCCGAGTCTGACACACAGTGAAGAGTCCATGCAAGTGCCAAAACACTGGGAAGATGCCTGTCTGCCTTCTGCGGATGCAGTCCGCCTGCAAACACATGGGAAAGACGGCAGCGGGGCATCTTCTCTGGGTGCTTGGCGCGCAACGCAGAGCCAAGCGAGAAACTGCGCCTGCGTTGACCTCGGGTTCCAACGTGTTTTGAGGCCAAGCGAATCGCTGCGGTTTTGACCTCTTTTCGATTTTTTTTCTTGACAACCGAGAAGACGGGAAACAATACTCCATTGCTGAAACATTTCATCGTCTGTTCGAGGAGATTGAACATGCCGTCGCGAGTTCTTGGAATTGCCCTCCGCAACGTTGCCGCGGGAGCCGCTCTCGGTCTGCTGCTGGCTCCGGCGCAGGCACAGACCGGAAGCACCGCCCGCATCTCCGGGCTGGTTACCGACAGCTCCGGCGCCGCAGTCCCCGGGGCGGCCGTGACGGCCCACAACGTGGAGACCGGCATCGACCGAACAACGCAGACGCTTGGCAACGGAAGCTACAGCGTGCCGGACCTGCAGCCCGGCCACTACACGCTGACGGTCGCGCAGGTGAGCTTCAAGACGTACCAGCAGCAGGACATTACGCTGCAGATCGGCCAGATTGCGGAGATCGACCCCGGCCTGCAGAACGGTGCGCAGCAGGAGCAGGTTACCGTCACCGAGGACGCTCCGGTGATCCAGACGCAGGACTCCTCCGTCGGGCTGGTCATCGACGCGGCCACCATCGTGGACACGCCGCTCAACGGCCGGCTCGGGATCCAGGGCCTGCTGGGGCTCGCGCCCGGCGTGCAGAATGCGGGCGCCCAGGACCAGATCCCGGTCTTCGGCGTGACGCCGGCCATCAATAGCGGCGGCCGCAACTCCTACGGCGCCACGGGCTTCCGGTTCGACGGTGGCGTCAATCTGTTCGTCTCGCTGGAGCGTCCGCTCGGCGAGGTGCCGCCACTCGACGGGATCCAGGAGTTTCGGGTCCTGACGACGGATGCGCCGGCGGAGTACAACCAGCCGAACCAGGTGGTCGTGATCAGCAAGGGCGGGACCAACCAGATCCACGGGCTGCTGGTGGAGTTCAACCGCGTAGCCGCAACGGGAGCGAAGTTCTATTTTGCCGGCGCCGTCCCTAAACCGAAGTACATCCGCAACGAGTTTGGCGGCAACCTGTCCGGCCCTATCGTAATCCCGCACTTGTACAACGGGCATGATCGCTCGTTTTTCTTCTTCAACGTGGAAGCTTTTCGCCTGCGCCAAGCCAACAGCTCCAACACGCAAAATCCGACGCTGCTGGAGCGCCAGGGCAACTTCACCGAGTTTCCTGCGCTGGTCCTGAAAGATCCGCTGACCGGGCTGCCGTTCGCGACGCCAAACCAGATTCCTATGAATCGGTTGAACCCTGTTGCGTTGCAGCTGCAAACAATTCTCTACCCGCTGCCGACGACCAACAGAAAATACGTCAACAACTTCCAGGTAAAAAAAATAAAAAAAAGTGCGAATCGATTCTCCTTTCGGCTGGACCATCGCGCGTCGGACAAGAACCAGTTCCGGGCCTCGTACATCGCCGGCCTGTATGGTCCCAACCCCACCACCGGCTCCACCAGCCTAGCTGGAGGGCAGTCCGGTGTCGGCGAGCGCAACCAGAACACTATCCTGGGCTGGACGCATGTGCTGTCTCCCACGCCCGTGCTGGACGTAACGGCCGCGTACCTTCATCTGCCGGTCTTTCGTACGCCGCAGAACTCCAGCGTCAACTTCTCGTCGATCATCCCGGGTCTTGGGCCGGAGGTCATTGAGGGTGCGCCGCAGATCAGCATCAGCAACATTCAGGGCGTCGGCGAGACCGGCAGCAAGGTACTCGACCAGACGATTGAGCTGTTCGGCGATGTAACCAAGACGGCGGGACATCACACCATCAAGTTCGGCTTGTCGTACCTGCATGACGACACGGCGAACCTGATTGCGTCGGCCCCGCAGCGCGGCCAGTTCAACTTCAGCGGGCAGTATTCGGGCAATGCCTACGCGGATTTCCTGCTGGGCTATCCCATTAGCACACTGAAGCCGACGCCCAATACGCAGATCCTCCGCAACATCTCGCATGAGGCTGGCCTGTTCGTTCAGGACGACTACCGTGTTACCCGGAAGCTGACCTTGAACCTCGGCCTGCGCTACGACCTCCAGCACCTGGATGACAGTAAATACGGCAACAACTCGCTGTACATCCCGTCGCTGGGGAAGATCGTGATCTTCGGCGCACAGCTCCCCGCGGCCAACTCCCCGCAGCCGGCGATCCCGGCTTTTCTGTCGCTGCCCACGGTCTTTGCGTCGCAGGTCAACCTGCCCGGCAATGTGTTCGACTACCTGGGTCAGCCGGATAAGAATGTGGCGCCGCGGTTCGGCTTTGCCTACCAGTTGCTGCAGGACACGGTCGTCCGGGGCGGTTTCGGTCTTTACTACAATCTTCTGCCGTCGTACTACAGCCAGGCGTACTCGTCAGAAAACCTGCCCTACTTCGGCGTGGAAACCTTTACGCAGCCGACCGGCACGCCGACCCTGACGCTGAGCAATCCGTTCGGCGGCACGGGCGCCTTCACCGCCAATCCGAACGTCAACACGCAGGCCCACACGGAAACGCCCTACACCGAGCAGTACAACCTGGCGATCGAGCACCAGTTCGGCAGCGCGATCTCCTTGCGCGTCGGCTATGTGGGACAGCGCAACATCAAGCAGAACAACTCCAACGGCGCCGGCGGCGGCGGTGTGACGCCGGACATCAACCAGCCCACGCCGGCTGCCGGCGCAGTGCAGCCGCGGCGCCCCGTGCAGCCGTTTGCCTCCATTTACCTGGCCGACGATCCTGTCTTCCACTCCGACAGCAATGCGATTGAGATCGGCCTGCACAAGCGCTTTGTGCACGGCTTCCAGATCAACGCCGAGTACGAGCATGTGCGGGTGCTGGGTACAGAGAGTTTCGTCAACCCGCAGAATACGAGCGACTCGTTCGGCAACATCGGCGGCATCACCCCCAACACGCTCAACGTCAGCTATAGCTATACACTGCCGTTTGGCCCGGGACACAAGTATCTGGCAGCGTCCAATGGGCTGGTCAGCCGGCTGGTGGGCGGCTTTGAGGTGTCCGGCATTACGCAATACCAGGGCGGCCAGCCGTTCTCCGTGAGCTCCAATACCAGCGTGCAGGGCTCGTACAACAGCCGCGCGGACCGTGTTCCGGGCCAGCCGCTCTACCTGGCGCAGAAGACTAAAGCTGAGTGGTTCAACCCGGCTGCCTTCAGCGCGCCGGCCAACTTTACCT
>CAXUEE010000030.1:0-18817 GCA_964249905.1 uncultured Acidobacteriaceae bacterium | reverse complement strand
CGGCACGCGTTACGAGGACTGGGACATCAGTTTGAACAAGACGACGCAACTTACGGAGCGCTTCAACCTGCAGCTGCGCGCCGACGCCTTCAACGCCTTCAACCATCCCAACTTTGCCACCCCGAATGCGACGGTGACGAACCCGTCGAACTTCGGCCAGATCACGAACACCACCGGCGAGCCGCGGGAGGTGTCGTTTGGCGGCAAACTGATCTTTTAGAGCGCTGCTGATTGGGCATGCCAACCTGCGAACAAAGTTGTCAGAAAGACGCTGCTAAGAAGGAGAACGATGTTGAACCGTGCCGTAAGAGCCGTTATGCCGAAGGCGGTCCTGGCCGCCCTTGCCGCGGGGGCCGCCGCGCTGCCGGGGCACTGCCAGACAGCAAAGCCGACGCTTCCGCTGGTGTACTACTCGGAAGCGTCGCACCTGGGGCGCCCGTTTGTGAAGGATCCTTCCGTCATCCGCTTTGGCGATCGATACTTTCTGTACACGTCCCTGCCGCCCAGGCCGTCGCCGGTGCCCGGCCAGGCAGCCGAACAGAGCGGATGGGGCATCGGCATCGCGACCAGTACGGATCTGATCCACTGGAGCTCTGCAGGCGAGATCCTGCCGGAGCAGGAAGTCGAACGGCAGGGCATCGCCGCACCCGGGGCGCGCGTGATCCATGGCAAGGTTCACCTGTTCTACCAGACGTACGGCCACGGACCGAAGGATGCCATTTGCCATGCTGTCTCGGACGACGGCATCCACTTTGTGCACGACCCCTCAAACCCGGTCTACGGACCGGCCCATATGCCGTGGAGCAGCGGTCGGGCGATCGACGCGGAGGTGCTGCTGGTTCCCGCGGCTAACAAAGTCTACCTCTACTTCGCGACGCGGGACCCGCAATCCAAGCGGCAGATGCTGGGCCTGGCCGAGGCGGCCCTCGACTCAAACTTCGGCGCCGGAGCCTGGCACGATGTCAGTACCACGGGTCCGCTGCTGAAGCCGGAGCTGCCCTGGGAACAGGACTGCATCGAGGCGCCCTCCGTCGTGGAGCATGCGGGAGTTTACTACCTCTTCTATGCCGGAGCGTACAACAACGTCCCGCAGCAGATTGGGCTGGCACGCAGCACGGACGCGGTGCACTGGACGCGGGTGTCCGACGCGCCGTTTCTGCCCAACGGACCGGCCGGCAGCTGGAACAGTTCGGAGTCGGGCCACCCCGGAGTCTTTCAGGATGGTGACCGCACCTACCTCTTCTACCAAGGCAACCAGGACCGGGGTCATACTTACGGGATCAGTATGGTGCCGCTCAGTTGGAGTGGAGGCACTCCGCGCGTCGATCTGACGGAGCCTGAACCGGCCTGGAAGTAGCTCACGAGAGCGGAATGCGAATTATCGTCACGCTGCTCTCCGGAAAGGCGTGGCGATACCGTCGGGATGCGATTTCCGTGGTTCTGACAGGGATGACCTGGTCGGGGGCCGTCTCGTCGTTCTTTTGCAGAAGTGTGTCGGCGTGCAGTGTCGACACACTGACCTTGCTGCCGATGCGGCCCAGCGCCGAGAAGTCGAACTCCGCCTCCAAAGTTCCCGTCAGATGCCGGTTGACGCAAAACAGCAGCAGCTCCCGGCCGTCTTCAGAGGCAGCCGCGGTCACGTCCAGGTAGGGGACATCGCGGATCTCCGGCAGACGCCGCGGGCCGTCGTGAATTGAGTAAGCCGGTGAGTCCGATTGGACCTCGAGCAGGCTGGCCGGCCTCGCGGAGGCGTACTCGCGAAAGACCCAGTACGCCGGCACTCCGAAGACGACGCCGCGCTTCTTCCAGATGCCGCCAAACTCCATGATGCCGGTCATGTCGGAGATGGGAACCAGGTCGCTCTCCCGCAGGAGGCTGTTCAGGAAACCGCCGGTAAAGACCGCGCCTGCCATGTTGTCGTAATTCGGCGAGGACCGGCTGCCGGAGATGAGCAGCCACTCCGTGAACGCGGTCAGGACATGGCCACCATGCGCCGATGCTTCGATCTGCCGGTGCATGGCCGCGAGCCTCGCCTCCAACCCGATCGGCAACGCATAAAGCGACGATGTGATGAAGTCCGAAGAGGCGTTCTGCACAAGGACCTGGTCGCGCACCACGAAGTGCGTGGACAGGTAGTCGAAGGTGCCTACCGGATTCGTCAACTGCGTCGCGTTCCATGAGTCAAACCGATCCTCATCGCCGCCGGTCGCGATCAGGCGCGCGTGTGGGTCGACCTTGTGCACCGCCTCGGCCGTCGCAAGCGTCTTGGCGGCAACGCGCTCCTGCGAGGGAGAACCGACCTGGAAGTCGCCCCAAAGTTCATTGCCAAGCTCCCATAGAAGACCGCCCGGATGCGCTCCGGCGGCGTCCGGCCAGTGGGCATCGACGTAGCTGACCCACGCTGCCGCCTGATCGGGCGTGCCGGAGCCTAAGTTGAGTGCGATTTGCGGCTGCGCGCCAATCAAGCGGCAGAAGTGCAGGAATTCCTCGGTGCCGAACGTGTTGTACTCCGGGACCCCCCAGGACACGTTGATCTTCGAGACGCGGGCGTCCAGCGGGCCGATGCCGTCGCGCCAATCGTAAGCCGACGTAAAATTGCCGCCATAGCGGACGAGCGGGGAGTGCAGGTCGCGAGCCATGGCCACCTCCTCCGGGTCGAGCCCCTCCAAATTGTCCTGCGGCATGAGGGAGACCTGGTCCACCAGCACCCGGCCGTCATTCCGGGTGGCCACGACGAAGTCCGCCGGTTCGAGCGGCAGCACACGCCCGGGAGGAAGGATCAGCTCGACGCTGTATTTGGTCCACGCCGGAGCCGCGGCCGCGATGCTCGCCGAGGCCAACACCTGGTCAGCCCTGTTGCGCGTCCGGAGCGACAGTGTCACCTCCGCGGGACCGGAGACATGTTTCAGGTACACGCTGGCTGTGTAGCGCAACTCACGCTTGACCGGGAGGTAGACCTGCTGACGAATGCCGGTCTCCTTACCGGGCAAGCTCATGAGCAGCAGGGAGTGCGTTGAGTTCGCGGCGTCCCCCGTCTCGGGCAGGAAACGGGCGCCCTGGTCGGTGAGCGGCTCCCAAGGCAGCGGCAGCCCCAGGCTTGAGGATCGCAGCAGTGCGGGATTTGCGGTCACCATGGCTTCGACGTTGCCGACGGACCAGAGCCCGTCCTCAAACGAGGGGTTCTCGAGGACATCCGACCAGAGTCCGCCGTAGATCGCGTGGCCGATCGGCTCGAGAAAGCTGCCAAACAGGGAAGCGGGCAGAGGCCTGGGCTGAGACGGTCGGCTGATCCGCAGGTGAATGGTTTTCGCAGTGTCGCCCTGTTCCGTCAACTGAGCTGAGGAAGCGTAGGGGGAAGCAAAAAGCAGGGTTGCCGCAAGTATGTTGGAGCAGGGACGCATTGCCGATCCTCGTGGAACCGCGATGGAGTGAAACAGTTCATCAAAGCTTCCCTGCGGAAATGCTCTCTGTCAAGCACAATCAACCCGGCGCGTGCAGCCACGCCTGCCGCATCCCGAAAAGGCGCGGTATGCTGGGACGGTGAAACCTGCTTTCCAGGCTCGCCCTACGGAGCAGAGTATGGGACGAAGGCCTACCATACGCGACGTCGCCAGCTTCGCCGGTGTGGGGATCGGCTCGGTGTCCGCGGTGCTGAACAACAATGGTCGCCTGAGTGAAGAGACCCGGGAGCGGGTACGGGCGGCCATGATCCGGCTAAGCTACAAGCCTGATTTGTACGCCAGTCATCTTGCCCGGAAGAGCTCGCAGATTCTGGGGCTTGTCGTCTCGAACCTGCTGAATCCCTTCTTTGCGGAGACCGCCCAAGCCATGGAGGAGGAAGCGAACCGGCACGGGTACGAGATGTCGTTGATGACGACCAGTTTCTTGCCGCAACGGCAACGGAGTGCGGTGGAGCGGCTGTTGCGAGCGCGGGTAGCCGGCGTCGCCGTCATCACTTCAGAGCACGACAGGACGGCACGGGACATCCTCTCTGCCAGCGGCGTCCCGTCGATCTTCCTCGATGCGGAGGAGCCGGTCGGCAACTCAGCCATTGTGAGCGTGGACGTAGACGGCGGCATGCAGCGCGCGGTCGAACACCTGATCCACCTTGGGCATCGGGAACTGCTGTTCATCCGCAACTCACAGGCGCCAGGGGAACCGCCGTTTCGCTCGCACCAGCTTCGCCAGGAGGGCTTTGCCGCCGCCGTGCGGGCGTGCCGTCCGCTGCGCCTCAAAGTCCACACGCTGGACGTGCCTGGCCTGGGGGGCGATGCAGGCGAGCAGGCGGTCGAGCAGGCATTGCAGAAATGGCGCTTCACCGGCATCGTGGCAATTACCGACACGGTTGCCATGGGGGCGTATCGCGGGCTACAAAAGCGCGGACTTCGCATCCCGGAGGACGTTTCCGTGGTCGGCTTCGATGACGCTTACTTCTGCCGCTTTCTAAACCCGCCGCTGACCACCGTGCGCATCTCTCGTGAGGAGCTGAGCCGGATCTCGGTGGAGGTCCTGCTCAACGCCAACTCACCTTTAGAAGGGGCACAGAAGCGAAAAGTGGAGACGATGCTGGTTGTGCGTGACTCGACGGCGGCACCTCCACCGAAGATTCCGGTCGCCAAAGTACGCAAGCTGAGCCTTCGTCGAGCTTAACCGGTGCATCCGGGTGCGAGACCGGTTGACACACGAACGACCAGGCGAGGCAGGACAACGGAATTCCGCTGCTTCTGCGCGTTCTCGCGGATCGACTGCAGCGAAAAGAATGCGCGCGTAGCGATCTCTCGGCGCGAGAGATGCAGCGTTGTGAGCGCCGGGTAAACGATTTCACACAGAAGCAGATCGTCAAAGCCGATCAGCGAAAGCTCTCCGGGAATGTTGCGGCCAAGACGATGCGCAGTCTGCAGCATGCCGACTGCGGTCATGTCGTTCGAACAGATCACGGCCGTAGGCATGGCTTTCAGGCCAAAGAGACGCTCAGCAGCAATTTGGCCGCCGGTGATCTTGTGGTCTCCTTCGAAGATCCAACTTGGCTTGACAGTCAACCCGAAGGAGTCGATTGCAGCCAGGAATGCCTCTCGCCGGCGCACGGCAGAGCTCAGCGTGGGCGGTCCGGCCACAAAGCCGATACGCCTATGACCCAGCAGATGAAGATGCTCCACAGCATCGCTGAAACCATGTACATAATCGATGGCGATGTTGCAGAAATCCTGGCGGACACTGGGTTGATTGAGGAAGACGACCGGAGCGCAGGACTCGCGAATTCTCTGGATGGCCGCGGTGCTTACCTGGGAGGTCAAGACCGCCAGGCCGTCCACCTGCCGCTCCAACAGACGGCACACCCCCGAGAGGAGACGCTGTTCGCTGTATCCGGTGTTCACAAACGTAACGTCGATTCCGTGCTGGGTTGCAAGCGATTCGAAGTGCTCGATCAGGTCAGGAAAGAAGGGATTGCGAATGTCGGAGACGAGTAGCCCGTAAAGGTTGGTCTTCCCGGAGCGCAGGCTGCGTGCGTTCGTGTTCGGCACATACCGCAGCTCCCGGATCGCCTCGCGCACACGCACAGCAGTTACTTCGCGAACCTTGCCCGACGAGTTCAGTACCCGAGAAACCGTAGCGGTAGAGACACCGGCGCGGTGAGCGACGGAAAGGATGTCCATAGGAAATCGACCTATTATAGCTCTGGATTTTGGGTGGCTCGGCCGCCGCACAAGGCTGCATCTTGACAAGGCAGTTCTCTCTGAAGAAGATGGCTGAGCTGGAATGTAAAGGGTTACAGCCGAAGGCCGAGCAGCGCCGAAGTGAGTTTCCCAAGCGCCGCTCAGGCACTTAGGAGGACCTGTATGAAGCTCTTCTCCGTAGTCAAGCTGTACCTGGAAGCTGTGGTCCTGCCGGCATCCCGAAGCACGCGTAAGTCTCCTCCGGCGCGGCGCCTCGCCTTGGTCCTTGCGCTCGCCTGTCCGCACCGTGGCTGGGCCCAGGTTACGGTCACGCGACCATCCCCGGCCACGGTGAACGTCCATGTTGCCGCAGGCCCGAGCAAGCGGATCGCAGATACCGTCTTTGGCAGCTTTCTTGAACCGATCGGGAATTCGATCAACAACGGGATTGCCGCGGAGATCCTCGTCAACCGCAGTCTGGAAGCCGGCCTCTGGAATCATGTCAATCTCGAAGAACTCTTCCGCGAACGACCGGAACTGGTCGAGTCTACCAATGAGACCGGTATCCCGCTGCCGTGGCAATCGTTGAACAAAGCCGCCGGCAACCGCTTTGAACTGCACGTTGGCCATGCGGCGAATAGCTGGCAGTCGCTCGAGATCCTTGGTCAGCCGGAGGAACTCACGGGAATCAAGCAGATGGTCTATCTTCCGGTCCACCGTGAGCTCACGTACAGGGTCTCGCTCTACGCTCGGCATGTCTCCGGCCCGAGTGGGCTGACTTTGTCCTTTCGCGATCGCACCACAGGGAGCGTTCTTACGCAGGCGCGGATGGAGGCTCCGGCCGGTGAGTGGACAAAATATACGACCACCTTGCGGCTGATGCCGAATCAAGTTCGGCGCCTGGAGGCAGTTGATTTCGGCGTAGCCGTAGAGGGTGCCGAACACGTGGACGTCGACCAGTTCTCCCTGATGCCGGAGGATGCGATGAATGGGCTCGATCCGGACGCAGTGGCGATGGCCAAGGCGATGCATCTCACGGAGCTTCGCTTCGGCGGCAACTTCTCCTCCTACTATCACTGGCGCGACGGGGTCGGCCCGGAGGACCAGCGGCCTACGATGGAGAATATCGCGTGGGGCATACCGGAGTACAACAACTTCGGCACCGATGAATTCCTTCGTCTATGTCAACTGATTGGCGCTATCCCGCAATTCGACTTGAATATGGGAAGCGGCACGCCGGCAGAGGCTGCAGACTGGGTACGCTACATTCGTGCACATTCCACAGGCCGCGTGCTCTATGAGCTCGGGAATGAGCTTTATGGCAAATGGCAGGTTGGGTATCCGACGCTGCAGCAGCTTGGAGCGCGTACGCTCGCTTTCAGCCAGGCCGTGCGGGAGATCGATCCGCAGGCCGAGATCATCGCGACCGGCCTTGGACCAATGGAGGGCGAGAGATGGAACGAAGTGCAGAACAAGAATCCCTCCGGCACGTTCAACTATCTTTCGCTGCATTTCATCGTCGGCACAAATCATCCGGTGATGGAGCCTGCGTCACCTGACTTTGTAGCGGCGGCGGCTTATGCGCTGCCATGGGCTGTCGGTCCTGGCTTTGACGCGATGCAGGCGCAGCTCGACCGGCACCCGCAGTTTGCGGGCGACGTGCACCTCGCCATCACAGAGTGGCTCTTCAACAGTAAGGGATACGGTGAACGCAACTTTACCAATGAAAGCCCGAGCTGGATGAATGAAGGGGGCGCGGTGCTTGCGGCAGGTTTTCTGAATACGGTGATCCGTCACGCCGCCGAAGTGACGATCACGGACATGACTGGCTTGATGGAATTTGCGGGGATATGGAAGAAGCGCGAACAGGTCTATGCTGTTCCCGCGTATTACGTGTTCCAGATGTATACCTCGGTGAAGGGCGACGAGGTCTTGCAAACGACAACCGATAGCGGGACCTACTCGATAAAAGGCGGCCTGCGCCCGTTTGATACGGTTCAGGATGTGCCGTACGTCGATGTCGTTGCTACCCGGAGCAAAGATGGTGGATTTCTTACATTGCTCTGCACGAATCGAAGTTTGACCGAGGACATACCCACGCACTTCGACCTTGCAGGGTTCCCTGTGAGCGGTCCGATCGATGTGCACCAGCTTGACGCGAGGTCGCGGTATGAGCGCAACGACGAGGTCGAACCGAACCATGTCCTTCCGCAACAGAGCACGCTTCCCTACAAGGGTACCGGTGCGCTTACGGTGACGCTGCCGCGTGAGAGTGTGACGGTGCTGCGTGTACCCGTCCTCCCTCGCTAAGTTCACAGCACGCCTGTACTCTTGGGGGGTAGGAATGCGGATGGCCGTGGGTACTTCTTGACACACGTGCCTAAGCAGATCTACGATTCCCGAAAAAATGTAAAGCGTTACATTTGCATCTCTGGATCTGCACACGCTGCTGCTTCGTAGGAGCGGAACTGCATATCTCGCAAGCACCCTGAGGGAGCCCGATGACTGGAAAGACTCGATTACTCGCTGCGTACTTCGCCTTAATGCTTGTGTGGGCGCCAACCATGCTGGTAAAGGCCCAGAGCGGCGGAGCTTCCATCCAAGGAACCGTAGCCGACAGCACCGGCGCGGTCGTGCCGGCCGCCAACATCGTTCTTCTCAATAACGCGAGCGGCGTCACGCTGCGATCCATCACGGACGGAACCGGCACCTACTCGTTTCCGTCCATCCCGCCCGGGACTTATACCCTCTCGGTGTCCAAGCCCGGCTTTGCTTCTTACAAGGTCGAAGGTTTCGGTGTCGAGGTGGGCCAGCACGCCACAGAGAACGCCAGCCTGAACCCGGGCGCCTCCGCCAGCATCGAGGTTACGGCCAGCGGCCTGACCAATCTGCTGGACCCCACCTCAAACGATCTGGGCACGGTCATCACGCCGCAGAGCGTGGCGCAGCTGCCCCTGAACGGCCGCAACTATCTTGACCTCGGCCTGCTCTCCGGCGCGGTGCAGCAAAACGCCGGCGCTTCCGCCGGATCGGTCAACCAGACCGGTCACGCGGGTGTGACGCAGTCCATCAACATTGCCGGCAATGAGCCCGATTACACCCAGTATGTGGTCAACGGCCTGCCCGTGGTGGCCAGCCGCGCCGGCAACACCTCGCTCAACATCTCCGCCAATGCGATCGATCAGTTCGAGGTTCACTACGGCTTCTTCCTGCCGGACCTGGGGCCGAATCCGGGCATCGTAGACGTGGTCACCAAGAGCGGCGGCAACCAGATCCACGGGCAGGTGTATGAGTACGTCCGTACCAACCAGTTGGAGGCGCGTAACTACTTCAACATCAACCAGACTACCGGCGTTCCGATTCCCCAGGGCCCGTTTCATCAGAATCAGTTTGGCTTCGACTTCGGCGGCCCCGTTCTGAAGGACAAGCTGTTTTACTTCGCCAGCTATGAAGGTTTCCGCCAGAATCAAGCGTCGATCCAGACTGGGTACACGCCCACGGCAGCGCTCTTCGGCGGCGACTTCTCCACGCTTGGAGTCAACATTTACGATCCGGCCACCTTCAACCCGGCCACTGGCACACGGACGCAGTTTACCGGAAACAAGATTCCCATGAGCCGCATCAATCCCACGTCCGCGGCGTTGCTGGCGTACTACCTGCCCGGCTCCAGCCTGGCGGCTACGTCAGGCAATGTGGCCAGCACGCCGCTGCAGATCCTCGATTCCGACCAGTTCATGGGGCGCATCGACTATAACCTGAACGGCAAAAACCAGTTCTTTTTTCAGGGCAACTGGATCAACTCGCCCAACACCGTGCCCGGCCTTTTTCCCGGTCAGGGTCAGTCTTACC
This sequence comes from uncultured Acidobacteriaceae bacterium, assembly GCA_964249905.1. Taxonomy (GTDB): domain Bacteria; phylum Acidobacteriota; class Terriglobia; order Terriglobales; family Acidobacteriaceae; genus Edaphobacter. Next base: position 9,314 of record CAXUEE010000030.1, on the reverse strand, counting down.
CGCTCGATACGGAGCTCGTTAATGTGGGCTGGAACTGGACCTTGAGCCCGAACAAGGTCAATGAGCTGCGTATCGGGGGCATTCGCGACTCCGTCTTCGATGAGGGCGTGCAGGAGCCCGGGCTTGAGACCAAGCTAGGGATCACTGGGACCGACGACGTCAACGGCGTTCCCGGCATCAGCATCGCGAACTATACCGGCTTCGGTACCTCCACCGGCCTGATCGGCAATAAGGACAACATCTACCAGATCCAGGACAGCTTCAACTGGCTGCTGGGCAATCATCAGTTAAAGTTCGGTGCCCTGATCTCGTATCTGCGCACCGTGCAGTCCAGCGCCAATGCCAACGCACGCGGCGTCTTCACCTTCAACGACACGTACACGGCGCAGATCGCTCCGAACGGCTCTGGCGGCTACTCCACCGTGAGTGGCACCGGCAACTCCTTCGCGGACTTTCTGCTGGGCGACCTGACCAACGCGCAATCCATCGGCATCCCGCCCACACACGTCCGCTGGACTAACGCCAGTCCTTATTTCCAGGACACCTGGAAGGTGAACTCGCACCTGACCGCCAATCTCGGGCTCGGCTGGTTCGGGACCACGGTGCCCAACCCCAGCGGTCCGGACAAAAATCTGTTTCATAGCTTCAGCTTCGCCACCGGCCAGTCCACTTTCGTCGCCCTGGGCCAGCAGAACCCGGAAGTCTATAACATGACTTTCACCAACTTCGCGCCGCGCATTGGCGTCAGCTATGAGCCGCCGCTGAAGAACACCCTCCTCCGCGCCGGCTGGGGCATTTACTACACGACACAGGAGGCGGTGAACATTCAATATGCCATCGTCTCGCAGTTCATCACAATCAATAACTCGGTTGCGAACGTTCAGCCGAATCCCAGCTATGTTCTAGGCCAGAACGTCCTGCCGCCGGTTCCCGTCGGGCAGATCACCACGGCACAGGCAGCCAGCATCACCGGGCCTATCCAATACCTGAGCGCCAACCAGCACACCCCGTACGTGGAGCAGTACACGCTGGACCTGCAGCATACCTTTGGCACCGCATACCTGGTGGATATCGCCTACATCGGCAACGCGTCGCACCATCTGGCGCTCAACTACGACCCGATCGACTGCTCTTCGCCGAACTCGAACCTCTGCATTGATGCGAACAATCCCTACCTGGGCAAGTACTCCTACATCCAGGAGGTCGCGAGCATCGGCAACGGTAACTACAATTCCCTGCTGATTAAATTTCAGCGGCAGTTCACCAACGGCATCAGCATTCTGGCCAACTACAACTATTCCAAGGCGCTCTCTTCCTCGCAGCAGGGCAGCAACGGCACGGTCAATCAGCGCCGCTTCTGCGGAGCCGGAACTCTTCCCTCCTGCGACTACGGCCCGACCACCTTTGACGTTCCGCAGTCATTCGTGATCAGCGCCGTGGCCCAGCTTCCCTTCGGCCATGGAAGGGCATTTCTGAGCCATTCCAACGGCGTCGTCAACCAGATCATCGGCGGATGGGACACCGATGTTATCGCCAATTTCCAGAAGGGAACACCCTACAACCTGACCGCGCCGGACAACACGGCCTGGACCGCCGACGTGGTTCGCGTGGACACCCGATGCAACGGACGCACGCATCTGGCGAACCAGAATGTTCGCAGCAACGGCCACTTCTGGTTCGATAAGACCTGCTACGTCGATCCCTCACTCGATCCCATCAACCGCACCGGACCGAACAATACCCTGCCCAACGGAGCCCGCGCCGCCTTCGGAACGACCAGCTTCGACAGCGCCTACGGCCCCGGGATCAATAACTGGAACATCGGCGTGCACAAACGCATTCCCATCTACAAGGAGAACGTCTTCACCCTCCGTGGTGAGTTCTTCAACGCATTCAACCATGCTCAGTTCGCCAATCCAGTATCGCTGGTCTCCTCAGGATCGTTCGGCCAGATCCTCGCCACGCAGGGTCAGGCACCGCAACGCGAGATCCAGATCGGCGGAACCATCGACTTCTAGAGCGAATGAACTGATGGTGTAGAAACATGCAACGACAAAGACAGAAGCAAATCCCTGACGGGATGACAACAAACAATCACACAGCAATAGCTCATCGGCTCTAACGTGCAGGATGGGCGAACGCTGGACCTAATAGGCAGGCGGATCGGTATGCGGCTCAGATCATCCTGCGTCTCTGTTCCAGAGTCTTATGGTTGGAAGACACGCTCTGTACGGTGTCATGCATTGGAATCTCTGGTTTGAGGCAGCTTTTGGTGCCGGTGGGCCGATGGAGTCTCTGAGTGAACCGACGTAACTTTCTGCAGGCCGCATCCGCCGCAACCGTGCTCTCCTCGTTGTCGTTGGACGGCCAGGACAGGTCTCCGCGCCAGGTGGTTTTTATTCTCGGCGAATCCGTTCGCTGGGACATGCTGAATTGCTATCGAAACACCGGCCTGCGCACTCCGAATCTGGACCGCCTGGCGGCGGGAGGAATGCGCTTCGAGCGGGCCTATAACTGTCAGCCCGTATGTTCCCCTGCGCGCTCGTCTATCTGGACCGGCCTGTATCCGCACAGCAACGGGATGTGGGCCAACAGCATGGCGCTTGGCTCGACCGTCCACACGATCGGGCAGTTGCTGCATGATCGGCAGATCGACGCGGCACTGATCGGCAAGTGGCATCTGGACGGCGTCGATTATTTTGGCACCGGGCGGCCAGCACCAGGCTGGGACCCGGAGTACTGGTATGACATGCGCGACTATCTCAGTGAGCTCTCGCCCAAGGACCGGGTTCGCTCGCGCAATCCGAACACCGGCCAGGACCCGGACTGGACCGCGGAGATGTGTTTCGGTCATCGCGTCACTGACCGCGCTTTACGCTTTCTCGTCGATCATGCGGGTGGGGAATTCATGCTCTGCATCAACTATGATGAGCCACACGATCCGAGCCTTTGCCCCAAGACCTATACCGACTCATATCGCAACTTTGTCTTTCCCGCCGATCCCGACCGCATGGATCCACTCACCGGTAAGCCGGAGGAGCAGACACTCTGGGCCGACAGCTTGCACATTCAGCCCGGACCCATTCGTTCCAGTCAATTTTTCGGCTCTCATACCTTTATCGATGCCGAGATTGGCCGCGTGCTGGATCAGATTGCCATCAGTGCACCCAACGCACTGGTGATCTTTACCTCCGACCACGGCGTGTTTCTGGGCGACCATCGCCTGCTGGACAAGGGGCCCGCCATGTATGACGAGATTACCCGTGTGCCCTTGCTGGTGCGCTGGCCGGGCCATACACCGCCCGGATCGGTGAGTCCTCATCTGACGTCTCAGATTGATCTCTCGTGTACTTTGATGGACTTCTGGGGATTTCCAGTTCCGGCTACGATGGAAGGGCAGTCGGCGCTGCCTTCCTTTCGCGACCCGACCGTACCCGCGCGCGAGCGGGTCTTCATCGAGTGGGGCCGCTATGAGATCGACCATGACGGCTTCGGAGCTTTTCAGCCCATCCGCTGCATTTTTGATGGCCGCTATAAGCTCTCCGTGCACCTGATGACGACGGACGAGCTGTATGACCTCAAGAACGATCCATATGAACTGACAAACCTCATCAGCGCGCCGGGTACAGCCAGCATCCGTAACAGCCTGCATGACGAGTTGCTGCAATGGATGAATACGACTCGCGATCCATACCGCGGCTACTACTGGGGACGCCGTGCCTGGCGTCCGGAGTTTGCCGAGCGCTGGGATGGAGACGGGATGACGCGTCAAAGAAAGTCTGACGGCTATCTTCCTCGCGAACTCGACTATGCAACGGGCCTGCCGGTGGTGCAATTCACCCATCCAAAATAGTGCCGGCGATTTGGAGTCGCCCGATTCGAAGTCAGATGGGATGTCTCAGTGGCTACGGCTTTTACGATGGCTGGCTCCCAAGCTCGGCTTCAGAGCGAATGAGCTGATGGGTCGAGAACATGCGACGACAAAGACAGAAGCAGATCCCTTAGGGGAGGATGAAAACGACGACACAGCAAGAGCTCATCCACTTCAGCTTTCTGCTGTGGACGGCTTGATTCGTTTCTCTCGTGACACGCGGAGGGTGGGCGGAGGCACGGGAGGACACCTGGCCTTACATGCGCCTGCGCACAAGGCCGCCTAAACTCGCAACGAGACCGGTTGCGGCAAGCCAGAGAGACGAGGGCTCCGGGGTGGGCGACGGCGCTCCACTGCCGAAAGAAGGCAGCTGCTGCAGAAAGGCATTGATGTTGACCGGTACGGGTGCCGAAAACGGGGCAAAGCCGACGTTGTTGCCGAGCAGGATCAGCATCTCGTTGTCGCCTAGATCGATGGACGACGGTGGAAGAAAGACGTTCCTGGTTCCGTCGGGGTTGTCGGTAATGGTCCCGCTGATCGGTACGTAGGTTTGCCGGGAGTTCAGCAACTGAAAGCCGTTGCTGTAGTCGGAAAGGGTGATCAGGTCTATAAACTCGAAAGACGTTCCTCCGCTGAGATACGGCTCGATGTCGATCGGCTACATGAGAATCGGATTGTAAACGTAAATGGGACTGATCCCCTCGACAAAGGCGGCCATCTGAAGGGTAATCGGCCCATTTGGAGGAACGAAGGTGTTAACGAAGTTGAAGGCCTGCGGGGAGTCGCCGTCGACATTCGGCACGGTGGGCACGAAGACAGTCGTTTGCAGCACGAAGATATCCGCGCGAGCAGGCAGGCAGGCGAACAGCGCCAGGGCCGTAACACACATAACCAGAAGACGGTGCATACGCAAGAAACCTCGTGAAGAGAGATGATGAGCAAGTGTATTCATCCCCCGGTGCGCTTTCCCGGCGGTGTCGTCCAAGGTCGATATGCTTGTGGCCCAAAGCTTAGAACCGAAAATAGACAAAGGGTGTTGAGATGGTGGAGTTGACGAGCGCGAAGGAGATCGCAACGAGGCCTACGGCGTAGGCGCAGTTCAGCGCGCTGGGCTTGAAGTCGCGGCCCAGCTCTTCGGACGACGGCCCAAGGATGGAGCAGAGAACGCCTGCCAGCAGAGGCCAGCGGGAGAGGCGGATACCCAGTCCATAGACCTGCAGCTCCAGGCTGGTTACATTTGTGACGCTGAAGGCATGGTGGGGGTTGAACATGGTGGCGAGACGGGCGTTGGCCTGAGGGACGGAGTCCGCGCCGAAGTAAACCATGGTGATGGTCCAGCAGCTGAAGGTCAGGAGCCAGCCGAGGAACGCGGGGATGTGCGGAAGATTCTTCTTGCGCCAGTACTGGTTGATGCCGAGGAACGCCCCGTGCAGAAAGCCCCAAATCACAAAGGTCCACGCGCCGCCGTGCCACAGGCCGGCGATGCCCATGGCGAAGAAGGTCGCCATCGCGGAGGTGAACAGCGTGCGCCTGGAGAAGGATTTGAGGATGGGCGTGTAGAGATAGGAAGTGATGAAGTTGGTGAGCGAAATGTGCCAGCGCTGCCAGAACTCGATGATGGAGGTGGCGGAGTAGGGCTTGTCGAAGTTGCGCGGGATCTCGATGCCGAGCATGAGCGCGGAGCCGATGGCCAGGTCGGAGTAGCCGCTGAAGTCGAAGTAGACCTGCATGATGTAGGCGATGGAGAAGATCCAGACTTCGACTGCGGAGACGGTGTGTGCGGCGGTGTTCCCGAAGGTGACGACCTGCGCGAAGGCGTTGGCGAAGACGGCTTTTTTGAACAGGCCGAGGGCGAAGAGGAAGACGCCACGGGCGAGCAAGTCCATGCGGGCAGCTTGTGCGCCGCCGAAGTTGCCGAACTGGTGCCGCATGCGCTTGGCGCGGCCGAGCGGACCGGAGATGAGGTACGGAAAGAAGGCGACAAAGGTGGCGTGGTCGAAGAGCGACCCGGCCGCGAGTGTGTCTTCATAGCAGTCGACCAGGTACATGACCTGCGTAATGGTGAAGAAGCTGATGCCGAGCGGGAACCCGAGTTCGGGCACGCGATAGCCATGCGGCAGCGCGTATGCCAGCATGGACGCGAAGAAGCCGAGGTATTTGAAGGCGCAAAGGTAGGCCACGTTGAGGATGAGTGCGCCGACCAGGATGCGTTTCTTCGCGGGTGCGGCGGTGCGCTCGATGAGCTGTGCAAGCAGCCAGTTGCCCACCAGCGAGGCCAGGAGATAGACCAGGTTGAAGGGATTGCTTGCGGCGTAGAAGACAATCGATGCCGCGAGCACCCAGGTCTGGGCGGCGCGCGGGCCAAGCAGCTTCCGCACCACGATGGCGCCAGATACGACGATGGGCAGGAAAAGGAGAAGATAGCGGAACGAGGCAAACAACATTGCGCGGGCGTCCTGAGCGGTTCTATTGTTTCTCGTCGACGATCTTCGTGGCCTTGTTCCCCTCAAAGGTGATCAGCTTCGGGTGTCCCCCGTCGTCGAACTCCACGCTGCGGTCGCCGATTTTGTCGCCGTGATCGACACTCACCTGGCCAAGCGCCATCATCACCTGCCGCTCATTCATGCCGAGCGTCGCTTGATGCGCGTCGATCGCCTTCCACTTCTCCGGCCCCCAGTAGGAGAACAGCTGATGCGGGTCGTCGTAGAAGAAGATCTCGTCGGTCGAGAAGGTGTAGCTGCCGCCCTCGCGGTCCCCTACGGGCACGGCGTAGAGCTTGTCGGGATTGCCGTGATCGTCCGGCAGGGTGAAGACGAGGAGTACCTGCTTGTCGCCGCCGGGTACGCGGAAGGTCGCCTTCTTCGGCGCTGTCTGCTCGACGGCATCCTTGACGACAATCTTCTGCGCGCCCAGCAGCACACCCTGGCTGTGGTCGTAGTCGACCGCGTGTCCGTTGTAGGGGTAGTAATCCATCTGGCCGCCGGCGCTGACCCACAGGGTGCGCCCCTTCAGGTCCTTCTCGTCCTTGAGCGACATGGGGTGCTCGTGCTTGAGGAAGACGTCGTCGTCCGGGTCGGCCTTGTAGGTGGAGGCCTGCTTCGCCGGCGCGGCTTCATCGGCGCGGTTGCGGCGATAGAGGTAGAGGGACTCGCCGCCAACGACGAGCAAGAGGACGGCCGACCCGCCCAGCACCCGTTTCAAGCCAGTCTGCATGCCTCTCCCTTCGTAACTTCAAGCATTTTAGCTTCAGGTTCGATTCAGTCGACCGGCTCGGCTTCGGCAAGCTCGACTTCGGCGGAGCGCAGGCTTTCCGCGGTGAGCTGATTGGCGCGGCGCAGGGCGGGGAAGGCGACCGCGGAGACCGCCGTGACCATAAGTGAGCCGATGCCGCCGACGACGACCGCCGGTACGGCTCCCCACCAGTGAGCGGTAAGTCCGCTCTCGTACTCGCCGAATTCGTTCGAGGCTCCGATGAAGAGCCAGTTGACGGCGCTGACGCGGCCGCGCATCTCGGGCGGCGTGGCGAGCTGAAGGATGCTCGACCGGACCACGACCGAGACCATGTCGCTGGCGCCCACCAGCAGCAAGGCCATCATGCTTACCCAGAGGGACCGGCTGAACCCAAACAGGACGGTTGCCGCGCCGAAGATGCCGACACAGACTAGCATGAGCTTGCCTGCGCGTCTCTGGATGGGGCGAAAGATCAGCGTGAGGCTCACAACGAGGGCGCCGAGGCTCGGCATGGCGCGCAGGAGGCCGAGCCCCTGTGCGCCGGCGTGCAGCACGTCATGGGCGAAGATCGGCATAAGAGCGACGGCCCCGCCCAGCAGCACGGCAAACAGGTCTAGTGAGATCGACCCCAGCAGAAGTTTGGTTTCGGCAACATACTTCAGGCCCGCCAGCACGGTCTTCGCATTGAAGGCCTTCTTTTCCGACGCCTCGGACCGTATGCGGATCAGGCTGACGAAGAACATGAAGCTGCACAGCATGGCCAGCGTGAAAAGGTAGACGACCGGCGCACCCTTCCAGCGGCCCAGCGCGGCCAGGGTCGCGGTGAACAGGAGGCCGCCGACCATGGGACCGGTCGCGTTGGCGGTCTGATAGATGGTGGCGCCCCAGGTCACGGCGTTGACAAAGTCGTCCTTCGGCACCAGCAGAGGGACCATGGCGCTGGCGGCCGGCCCAGAGAAGCAGCGCCCCGTGCCGATGAGGAAGAGCACCGCATAGATGGGCAGGATGCTCGTGATGGGATGAAGCGCAATCCAAAGCAGAACCACGGTGCAGACCGCCTGCAGACCATAGCAGGCGAGGATGATGTGGCGCTTGTCGTACCGGTCCGCCACATGCCCGGCGGGCAGCATGAAGAAAAGGCCGGGCAGAAACAGCGCAAGGCCCGTGTAGCCGAGGCTGAGCGCCGATCCGGTGAGCTGGTAGACCTGCCAGGCGACCGCGACCGACTGCGCCTCCGCGCCAAGGATCACGCACAGCCGCGCTGCCTGATAGAGCCGGAAGTCTCGCGAGCGAAACGCACTCGCCGGAACCCTGGCCGGCGCCCGTCCGCGCGCAACTGCATTTGCACCCGCCATGCAGACCCATGGTTTCACACTTCGGGCCAGGTATGGGGGCCGATCTCGGTACGCTTGAGCAGCTGTGCCCCAGCAGCCAGACTACTTGCCGAGATACTGCCTGTACTGAGTCTCGACCACCCCGGTGTTGCGGGCCAGCTGCAGCTTGGCGAAGTTGTACTGGAACTCCGCCTGCACCGTTTGCGTCTGCGCGCCTTCAAGCGAAGCCTGGGCTCGCACGACGGCGAGGTTGTCGTCCACGCCCGTGGTGAAGCGGGCGGTCGCGTCGGCAAGCGCCTCCGTTGCGAGGACGACGTTGCTGCGCGCCACGGTGACCAGCTCGCGGGCGGTTTGCACATCCAGCAGGCTAGAGCGGATGTCGGCCTCGATCTGGCTGCGCGTAGCGCTGATCTGCTGCTCGAGCCCACGGACCTGCGCGGCGTTTACCTCGCGCTGGCCGCGCAGCTCGGCCTCAAGAAAAACAGGCACGCTGATTCTGCCTTCCGCGGTATACACCCCAAAGTAGGACCCGCCAAGCTCACCCAGGATGCCGAAATACCCTCGGACGCCGATTACGGGAAGCCGCTCATACTTCAGAGCTTTCGACGTCTCCTGGGCGACGGCGAGCTGCGCCTCCTGCCCGCGGAGATCTTTGCGGCGCTCGTAGGCGATCTTGAGGTCGGCCTGCAAGGCGGCGTCGCTTGAATCTGCGTCAAACTCCGCGAACGGCGCAGCATCGGTGAGCTCCAGCTGCTGCCCGGCCGGTTGACCCATGGCTCGGTTAAGCTGAATTTTGTCCTTGGCTTCGGAATTCTCGGCTCGCACCAGCTCCTGCTGCTCGTTCTGCAGATCCACCTGGGCGCGCAGCACATCGAGGT
>CAXUEE010000029.1:17334-23548 GCA_964249905.1 uncultured Acidobacteriaceae bacterium | reverse complement strand
GTGGTTCTGGGAAGGCCGGTCGCGCAGCCGAGGAGGGCGGCGAAGGTGAGCGAGATGAGACGAGAGACGACGAGCTTCCGCACGATCTCATTATAGGGCGGCAGGAACGGGAGGCAGTGATCCTCTCGGGTTGCGCGTCCGATCCAGGACGGATCGGGGACAGGGTTTACCTTGACGATCGGTGCTTGCTGGGCCTTGAATGGTTGGGGAACAAGAACGTCGAAAAGGGGAGTGAGCGATGGCTGAATATACGCGGCGCGATTTTCTGAAGACGGGGCTGGCGACAGGGGCGCTGGCTGGGGTCGGGACTCTGCCGCTGGCGGCGGAGCCGATGAAGGCTACGGATTCTGTGTTGCTGGGAGGATCGGGAGTCAAGGTCACCCGGCTGGCGTTTGGAACGGGGAGCAATGGCGGACAGGTGCAGCGCAACTTGGGGCAGGAGAAGTTCAACGACCTGGTGCGGTATGCGTATGACCGGGGCATCCGGTTCTTTGAAACTTCGGATACGTACTACGACATGCACCGGATGCTGGGAATCGCGCTGAGGGGGATTCCGCGGGAGAGCTATCGATTGATGTCGAAGGTGACGACGGATGGCGGGCATCCGCAGGTGCGGTTCGATGAACTGCGGACGCAGGCCCGGACAGAGTATTTCGACATTATGCTGATGCATGTGCAGCATACGGCGACGTGGCCGGTGGACTCGGCTCGGTGGCAGGACGGGATTGCGGAGGCGCAGGGGAAGAAAGTCATCCTGAGCCGGGGGGCGTCGGTGCATGGACTGCCAGCGCTGCGGCAGATGCCGGGGAACACGTGGCTCCAGGTGGCGATGATCCGGATGAATCATACGGGGACACGGATGGACGCGGAGGACTATGAGGCCAGGGACGGCGGCAGTGTAGGAGAGGTGGTGGCGCATGTGAAGCAGATCAAGCAGGAAGGCAAGGGCGTCATCAGTATGAAGCTGGTGGGAGAGGGGACGTTCGGGAGCGAGGACCGGCGGAAAGCGATGAAGTTTGCGTTCCGGAATGCGGGGGTGGATTGCGTGACGGTGGGGTATAAAAACCGCAATGAGGTGGATGAAGCGATCCAGAACCTGAACGCCGCCCTAGTGTAAGAATGCCGGGATCGTCGTCGAGCCATAAGGTCAGCCGTTCGAGTCGGTGCGGCGACTTCCTTTGCCGCGTACCTGGTTGGGCACGGTACAATTTTAGAAGTTCCATGCGAAAGTGGCGAAATTGGCAGACGCACCAGACTTAGGATCTGGCGGAGCAATCCGTGGGGGTTCAAGTCCCCCCTTTCGCACCAAAATCTGAAGTGATGGAAGTGTATGAGCCAGACGAACCCTGAACCACAGCAGCCTGAAATCCGGCTCAAGAACGTAGACGGTTACCGTGAAAGCTACGCCAACAGCGTGCAGGTCAAGATGAGTGTGTGGGATTTTCAGCTGGTGTTCGGCACCATGCGCCAGGATGCGCCGGAGTTCGTGGATCTCGAGAACTTCCAGGGCATCTATTTGAGTCCGCAGCAGGCGAAGGCGCTCTGGAATGTGCTGGGACAAAACTTGGCCCAGTATGAGTCGACCTTTGGCCGGCTGGCGCTCGAGCCGCAGGGACAGCCGCAGCCGCAGCCCGTGTTCAAGGCGCAGGTTCCTCCGGACGGCGGTCCGATCAACTAAGTTCCGTGACCGAAGCGGGCGGCCTGCGCAGGAGGAACCGAGGTGGATGTGCTTCTTCGGCCGCGCGGCGATCAGTCCAGGCGGCCACAGTTCAGCGCCCTGGCCGCTCCCATCGAGGAGCCTCTTCCGCTGTGGATCCTGTATCCGGTCTTCTTCGTTGCGGTGTATCTATCGCATTGGCCGCTGCTGCGCCTGCCCTACTTCTGGGATGAGGCGGGCTATTATCTTCCGGCGGCGCTCGATTTCTTTCGCACCGGCTCGCTGATACCGCACTCGACCCTGACCAACGCGCATCCGCCGCTGCCTTCGGTGCTGCTGGCGCTGTGGTGGCATGTGGGCGGGCTGGCGATCAGCGGGACCCGGACCTTTCTGGCGATGATCGCGGCGGCGGCGCTGCTCGGCACGTTTCGGCTGGCGCGGCAGCTGACGGACGCAACCGTGGCCGGGCTGGTAACGCTGCTGACCGCGCTCTACCCGGTGTGGTTTGCCCAGAGCACGATGGCCCATGCGGACCTGTTTGCCGCGGCGTTTACGCTTTGGGCGCTGTCCTTCTACTTTGGGCGCTACCTTTGTGAGGCGACGGGGCACAACGCGCTTGCGGCGGGGGCGCTGTTCTCGCTGGCGGCCCTGGCGAAGGAGACCGCGATTGTGACGCCGCTGGTGCTGGGCCTGTGGGAGTTTACCCTGCTGGTGACCGAAGCCCGGAGGGCGCAGGCGCGGACCAGGCTCGCCTGGCTGGCGGCTCTGTTCGGGCCGGTGATTCCACTGGCCGGGTGGTACGTGTACCACTGGCACGCGACCGGCTTTGTCTTCGGCAACCCTGAATTTCTGCGCTATAACGCTACGGCCAACTTCAGCGGGGCTCGGATCGCCGTGAGTTTATGGCATCGCGTGGTCCATCTCACCGTGCACATGAATTTGTATGTGCCGGTGCTCGCCACGCTGGCAGCGCTGCGGATGCCGCGGCCGGGCGGTGAAGGCCGGACGGGCCGGTTTCGTCCCGGGCCGGCCGCGGTGGCTATCGGGATTGTAGTGGTGGGCAACGTTTTGGCTTTTTCGGTTCTGGGCGGCGCTCTGCTTACACGCTACCTCCTGCCGCTTTACCCGCTGGTGCTGCTGCTGTGTGCGGCAGTGTGGCAGAGCCGCGGCGCGCGGGTGCTGTATGGGTTGAGCGCGTTGACGGCGGCGGCTTTTCTGGCGCGTCTGTTCGTCAACCCGCCCTACAGCTTTGCGCCGGAGGACAACCTCACCTACCGCGATTTCGTGCTGCTGCATGCCGGCGCAATTGCTGTAATTGCCCACCGTTTTCCGGAGGCAACGGTGCTGAGTGCTTGGCCGGGGACGGCCGAGATGCAGTATCCGGAGTTTGGTTATACGCGTCGGCCGATCAGGACCGTGTCGATCGACAGCTTCGACCGCGAGCAGGTGGAACACGCCGCGCAGGATCCTGGAGCTTACGATACGGCGCTGTTGTTTTCGACCAAGTGGATCCCTCCGCCGGACCGTTTCTCCTTAGGCCGGATGACGGAGCGGAGCGATGCGCGGTATTTTGACTTTCATCGCGACCTGAGCCCGCAACAGATCGCCGAAGTGCTGCACGGCGATGTGGTTTGGCAATCCGCGCGCAACGGCGAGTGGGCGGCCGTGCTCAGGTTTCCGCGTTCGCTGGACGCGGCGTTTCGGCTTCCCTAAGATAAGACACCGGTCAGGATATACGCGCTGAATCAACTAGTCGCGCTGAATCAACCCGAATGTAGTAAGGGAGTAAAATTTTGGTATCGGTCACCAGGTTCGTGGTGTGACGAGCCGAGGTGCCTGCTGTGAAAACCGTCCTGACCCTTGCCGCGTTGCTGTTGAGCCGTGCCCCTCTTGCGGCGCAGGCGAATCTGTGTCCGGCGCATGTTTCGCATATTGCGATGGAGACGGGATCCTATAGCTCGCAGCCGGGCGTCACGTTTGATCTGCATCATTTTGCGGCGACGCTGGTTCCGGAGGGAACCAAGTCCCCAGCGTGCTACGCCAAAGTCACGGTGGTCTCGCGCGCGGAGATTTTTGTCAGCAACGAGAGCCTGACGCAGGTGTTCGCCCAGAAACTGGGACAAACCGACAGCAAGATCAAGAACCTGAAGATCCAGAATGGTTTGGACAAGGTGACGCTGAGCGGGAGCATCACCAAGCTGATGCCGATTTCGTTTACTATCTCCGGGCCGGTGACAACGGATGGCACGGCGCTGTTGCTCGATGCGAGCCAGATCCGGGCGGATGGTATGCCGGTGACGTCACTGATGAAGATGGTGGGAGAGAATTTAGGGTCGATGCTGGGGCTGCAGGGGGTACATGGCATCACGGTCGAGGGCGACCGCATGTCTTTCTTTCCGGAACAGATCGCCCATCTGCGCGGGTATATTTCCTCCGTTAAGACGACCAACGAAGGGCTGATCCTGCGCTATGGGCGGCGGCCTGCGACTCGTGCTGAGGCGCATCCGGCGATGTTTCAGGGCAAGTCGTTGGCGCGGTGAGACGGCGCGGGACTTACGCGAACGAGGATCGTCTTCTCTTCAAGCGGCAGCGAAGAGCCGCGATGGTATCGTGTCTTATCCAGTCAAGCGAAGTGTCTGACAAGGCGTTTCAGCGGGTGTGTGAGATGGTCGACGCGACGCGCGTTGCGGGACTGAACGTGAATCACTCAAGGGAGATGAGATGGAACAGGGAAGTTGCGATATTGGCCTGATCGGGCTTGCGGTAATGGGTCAAAATCTTGTGCTGAACATGAACGACCATGGATACAAGGTGGCCGTGTTCAATCGAACGACATCGAAGGTGGACGAGTTTCTGGCCGACGAGGCCAAGGGCACCCAGGTGGTCGGCACGCATTCGATTGAAGAGATGTGTGCGCAGCTGAAGACGCCGCGGCGCGTGATGATCATGGTCAAGGCCGGCGAGGTGGTCGACCAGACGATCGAGCAGATCCTGCCACACCTTGAAAAGGGCGATATCGTGATCGACGGCGGCAACTCGCTTTTTACGGATTCGAACCGTCGCACCAAGGATCTGGCGGCGAAAGGCATTCTGTTTATCGGGACGGGAGTTTCGGGTGGCGAAGAGGGCGCGCGGTTCGGCCCGTCGATTATGCCCGGAGGAAATCCGGAGGCGTGGCCGCACGTCAAGGAGATCTTCCAGGCCATCTCCGCCAAGGTGGAAGACGGCACGCCATGCTGCGACTGGGTGGGCGAGGATGGCGCGGGGCACTACGTGAAGATGGTCCACAATGGCATTGAGTATGGCGATATGCAGTTGATCGGTGAGGCTTACCAGCTTTTGAAGGATGGGCTGGGGCTAACGCCGGACGAGTTCGCCGATGTCTTCACGGAGTGGAACAAGGGTGAGCTGGACAGCTTTCTGATCGAGATTTCAGCCACCATCTTCGCCAAGAAAGACGACGACGGCCAGCCGGTCATCGACAAAATCCTGGACACGGCCGGGCAGAAAGGCACGGGCAAATGGACGGCGATCTCCGCGCTCGACATGGGTATGCCTGTCACGCTGATTGGCGAGAGCGTCTTTGCGCGCTGCCTCTCGGCCATTAAAGAGGAGCGGGTCGCGGCTTCGAAGCTGCTTCAAGGACCCCGCAAAGTGCTGACGATCGCCGAAAAGGCAGCTTTCGTCGAGGATGTCCGCCGCGCACTCTTCTGCTCGAAGCTGATCAGCTATGCGCAGGGCTACATGCTGCTCCGCGAAGCCGGCAAGACGTACAAGTGGCACCTGAATATGGGCGGCATCGCGCTGATGTGGCGCGGCGGCTGCATTATTCGTTCGGCGTTCCTGAACGACATCAAGCACGCCTATGACAAGAATCCCAGCCTCGAGAACCTGCTTCTGGATGAGTTCTTCTTCGGCGTGCTGAACAAGTACCAGGCAAGCTGGCGCAAGGCAATCATTCATGCCATCGAGATCGGGGTGCCGACCCCGGCATTCTCGACCGCGCTCGCCTTCTATGACGGCTACCGGACCGAGCGGCTGCCGGCCAATCTCCTGCAGGCGCAGCGTGACTTCTTCGGCGCCCACACGTATGAGCGTGTCGATAAGCCGCGAGGTGAATTCTTCCACACGAATTGGACCGGACGCGGCGGCCGGGTAGCTTCTTCGACGTACAACGCCTGATTTTTTGGCAGTACGCACACGCGGCCGAGAGCGAAGAAAGTCTCGGCCACGTGTACGTAGGGTGAGCCATAAGATCGAGCTTTGGACAGGGAGTTTTGCATGGTGCAGCGTCAGCTTGGAAGCCAGGCCGTTTCAGCGATCGGCCTTGGTTGCATGGGGATGTCCGGGATGTATGGACCGACCGACGACGCGGAGTCGGTGCGGGCGATTCATGCGGCGATCGCGGGTGGCGTGACGCTGATCGACACGGGCGATTTTTACGGGATGGGGCACAACGAACTGCTGATCGGGCGGGCGCTGCGGGAGTTGGGTTCCTCAGCGCGCGACAACGTGGTGCTCAGCGTGAAGTTTGGCGCCATGCGGACGCCCTCGGGG
>CAXUEE010000029.1:16798-17324 GCA_964249905.1 uncultured Acidobacteriaceae bacterium | reverse complement strand
TGGTCAGGCTTTGAGGGACGGCCGGCGGCGGTGAAGAACTTTCTGGCGTACTCGCTGGTGCGGCTGGGTGTGCGGCAGGTCGACATCTATCGGCCGGCGCGCCTGGATGACAAGATTCCGATCGAAGAGATGATGGGCGGCGTCTCCGACATGATCCGGCAGGGCTTTGTGCGGCAGGCTGGACTGTCCGAGGTGGGAGTGGAGACGACGCGGCGGGCGCAAACCGTGACGCCGATCACGGACGTACAGCTGGAATATGGGCTGCCGACCCGCGGGATGGAGGAAAAGGTGCTTCCCGGCCTGCGTGGATTGGGTGTCGGGGTTACAGCCTACGGGGTGCTCGGCCGTGGACTGCTGACCGGCGCGCTGCCCACCGAAAAGTCCGACTTCCGCAGATTTCTGCCCCGATTTACGGGCGCGAACCATGGCAAAAATCAGACGCTGGCGGCTGCGCTGCGGGCGATGTCTGCGGAACGTGGAGTCTCCCCGGTGCAGATGGCGATTGCCTGGGTGCTGAGTCGCGGTG
>CAXUEE010000029.1:0-16788 GCA_964249905.1 uncultured Acidobacteriaceae bacterium | reverse complement strand
CATTCTGGGAGCCCGCACGGGGAAGCAGGTGGAAGAGATGCTGGGGGCGCGGGACCTGAAGCGGAGGGAAGACGAACTGGAAGCGCGGGAACAGGCCGTACCGGCGAGCGAGATCGCCGGTACGCGGTATGACAAGCAGGCCATGACGCACCTGGACAGCGAACGGTAAGATGACGAGGCGGCTGGACGCCTCCGGAATTAAAAGAAGTGGTCCGCACGAAGTGAGTTCGGGCGGACCGGAAGAAGATGGGTTGGGGGGGTGAGGGGGAGATTACTGGATGGTCTGCCAGGCATTCCAGACGTAAATGCCTACGGCACAGACAGTGACGAGGCTGGCGGCTCCGCCGATGATACGAACAATGGGTTGGATGTGATTGATGCGGCGGACGATAGAACGGTGACTCTCCTGCTGACGTGCTTCCCCTTCATTGAGGTAGAGCTTTTCATCCTCGTACCGGGCCAGCTGGCTGCGGTAGATGAGCAAGGCTACGAAGCACGCGGAGAGGACCGCCCAGAGAGTAAGTAGAACAGGATTCAGGGTCATTGCAATTCTCCATTCCCGTGAAGGGGATTACTCTACTGCTGGATCGGAACACTAGGTTGTAGGCTTTCTACAACTTCAGATCGTCTTGCAGGAGAATCATACCCCTACTGTGTCATTTTGCAACGACTTTTTTTCGCATTTTTTATTCGTGGAGTCAGCCAAGGATGCCGTGGAGCGCGAGTCCCGTTGCCGCGACCCCGAAAAGGAGGAGCAGGAGCAAGGCACCGATAAAGAGGGCCGCCTGTTTGCGGGTCTTCTTGGAAGGCTGTGTGATGCCGAAGGTGTTGATGAACGCGTCGGCGAGAAAGTAAAGCAGGGACATGCCTTATTATGCGCGAGCGAGAAGGGTGACGTTGCGGGTGCATCGCCTGGCAATCAGCGACATCCTATATAGAGTGGTTGCTGCGGCTGTCGGGCACAGCTACACTGAGAAGGTTACGCGTTTCAAGGAGATTTGCTATGTCCACAGCTTCTGTTGTTCCCGAGGTCGTTGAGGCTCCGGTATCCGCGCCGGCGACTCCGGTTAGGTTGACCGACGCGGCGATCGGCAAAGTGCGCGAAATTATGGCCACGCAGGATCCGATTCCTGCCGGACTGCGCATCGGCGTGGTGGGCGGCGGATGCTCGGGTTTCCAGTATTCGATGTCGTTTGAGAACCAGAGCGGCATGATGGACAAGGTGCTGCGATTCGACGATCTGAAAGTGTTCGTCGACGCGACCTCCGCGATGTATCTGAACGGCTGTACGGTGGATTATGTGGAGACGCTTGAAGCGGCCGGCTTCAAGTTTGAGAATCCTACCGTGAAGAGTACGTGCGGCTGTGGGTCGAGCTTCAGCGTTTAGTTTCAGGATTCTGCAGTTTGCGGAGGCGCTCCCCAGGAGGGGCGCCTCTTTCGCTTTTGCGCACGATCCATCCGGCAGGTCTCGCGTCTAAGAGGGTGAGCTATGACGGAATATACGGTTCGACTAGCCGACGAGCGCGGCAGAGTGCAGGAGCAGACGCATGCCGCGGCTACCGCCGAAGAGTTGCGGGCGCGGTTCGTCCAGTCCGGCTACTTTGTCTACTCTGTGAAGGCAAAGGGTCTGCTGGGCGGGGATGGACGCAAGAAGAAAGTGAAGCTTGAAACCTTTCTCATCTTCAACCAGCAGTTTCTAACGTTGATCCGTGCCGGACTGCCGATTCTCGGATCGCTGGAACTGCTGGGCCGACGGCAAAAGGTCGCGAACTTCCGCGGGCAGCTGGAAGATGTGGCGACGCGGGTAAAGACCGGTGAATCCCTCTCGGCGGCGTTTGAGGCGCAAGGCGGGTTTCCGATTGTGTATACGACGACGCTGCTGGCAGGGGAGCGCTCCGGCAATCTGGAGGAGGTGCTCCAGCGTTTTCTCGACTTTCAACGGGTATCGCTGACCTTTCGCAAGAAGCTGCAGGCTAGCCTGATCTATCCGTCGCTGCTGATCATCATGGTGATCGCCCTGTTTATCTTTCTGATTACATTTGTGGTGCCGCAGTTTGCGAAACTTTATGACCAGCTTGGGACGGCGCTACCGGCGTTGACGGTCTTCCTGCTGGCTTCCGGACACTATGCGCAGAGCTATGGGATCTATGCGGGCGTGGTGGTGGCGGTGCTGCTGTTCTTATTCTATCGCTGGACCAAGACGGAGTCGGGCGCGACGGCGGTGGATCGGGTGCGGATCGCGCTGCCGGTGTTTGGCAACGTGTGGCTGAAGTATCAGGTCGGGCTGTTTGCGCGAACGCTGTCTACACTGCTGACCGGCGGATTGCCGCTGGTGCCGTCGCTTGAGACGGCGGCGAAGGCGATTGACTCGCGGCAGATCAGCCGGGCGGTGTTCCGGTCGGTGGAGACGGTGCGCGAGGGGCGTGGGCTGTCGGCATCGCTTGCCTCGACCAAAATTTTTCCGGAGCTGGCAGTCGAGATGATTGAGGTGGGTGAGTCTACCGGGGCGCTGCCGCAGATGCTGAACTCGGTGGCGGAGTTCTTCGAGGAGGACGTGCAGACGAATCTGACCGCGGCGATGAGCCTAATTGAGCCGCTGATTTTGGTGGTGATGGGGTTGGTCGTGGTAATTATTCTGATCGCACTCTACCTGCCAATATTCAGTTTGAGTGCGAGTGGCGGGCAGTAGGACATAACAGCAACTCTGACCCCGAAGTGACCATGCTATAGTGACCACATTGAGGGCGACTCCGATGAGGACCATGGCAGCAGCGAAGTTCAAGGCGCAGTGCTTGGCGGTGATGGATGAGGTGCAGGCCAAGCGGGAGCCGGTGCTGGTGACGAAGAATGGAAAACCGGTGGCGAAGCTGGTGCCACTCGATCTCCAAGACGATGTCGATCCGCTGGATGCCTTTCGTTTTCCGGGCATAGAAATCGTTGGGGACATTACGGCCCCGCTTTATACAGATGAGGAGTTGGCTGAATTCGAGCGGGCGCTGCTGGCCAGCGTCGAATGATTCTGCTCGATACGCAGATACTTCTTTTGCTGCTGACGGACAAGAGCCGGCTGTCAGAGCGCGCGGCAGACACGATCCGCGAGGCGAGCCGGGCGAGTAGGGTCGTTGCGATTGCCGGACACACGTTGTGGGAGGTGGCGATGGTTGCGACCCGTGGACGGCTGAAGCTGAGGGGTCCGCTTACGGATCATCTCCGGCGAATCGAGGAGAGCTTCAGGGTAATTCCACTGACTGGTGCTATCGCGGCACGGTCGATGCTCTTCACCAAGAGATTCCCGCGGGATCCGGCTGATCGGATTATTGGAGCGACGGCTGTGGTGCATGGAATACCGTTGATCACTGCCGATAAACAGATCCATGCCTCAAAAGAGGTAGAGTGCATCTGGTAGCAGCGCCCTAACGTGTTACCGCAAGCGGAGTCTTATTTTCATGGCTACACCGATCGCAATCCCTTATCCCGTGAATGAACTGGCGCTCGACGAGACGGACCGAGCCAAGGCCCTGGCGCGGCGCTATCACTCGGAGTTTGTGGATCTGAAGAACTTCAAGATCCAGCATGAGCTGTTCAAGAGTGTGCCGGTGGACATGATGTTCCGGTACAACTTTGTGCCGCTCGAGCAAGCGGGTGGGCGCTTGGCGATTGCGGTGTCGGACCCCTCGAAGCTGATGGTGCTGGACGAGATTTCGGGTCTGCTGGGCACGCGGCTGGTGACCAGAGTCGCGCCTTTGTCGCAGATTACGGACCTGCTGAAGAAGACGGAGCAGTCGCAGCGGGTGCTCGACGAGGCGTCCGAGGGACTGGCGTTCGATGTGCTTTCGTCCGAAGAGAACTCGGACGAGAACATCTCGATGGAGCGGCTGACGGCAGGCGAGGACATCTCGCCGATCATTCGCCTGGTAGACACCACCATCTTTACAGCGCTCGAGCGCCGTGCGTCGGACATCCACCTCGAGACCCAGGATGACTCGCTGATCGTGAAGTATCGTATTGATGGCGTGCTGCAGAAGGCGATGGCGCCGATTGCGCGTGAGCATCATCAGACGATTCTTTCGCGCATTAAGGTGATGTCGGAGCTCGACATTGCCGAGCGCCGTGTGCCGCAGGACGGACGCTTCCGGGTGCGGTACAAGGGGCGGCTGATCGATTTTCGCGTGTCCATTATGCCGACAGTGCATGGCGAGAATGCCGTACTGCGTGTGCTTGACAAGGAGTCGATGTCGGAGAAGTTCACGAAACTTTCGCTCGACGTGGTGGGGTTTGCGGCTAAAGATCTGGAGCGGTTTCGCCGATATATCAAAGAGCCGTACGGCATGGTGCTGGTCACCGGGCCGACCGGCTCCGGCAAGACGACGACGCTCTATGCGGCGCTGAACGAGATCAAGAGCGAGGAGGACAAGATCATCACGATCGAGGATCCGGTCGAGTACCAGATCCGCGGCATCACGCAGATTCCGGTGAACGAGAAGAAGGGGCTGACGTTTGCGCGTGGGCTGCGGTCCATCCTGCGGCATGACCCGGACAAGATCCTGGTCGGCGAGATCCGCGACGCCGAAACGGCGCAGATTGCCATCAACTCCGCGCTAACCGGGCACCTAGTCTTCACCACCGTCCACGCAAACAACGTAGTCGACGTGCTCGGCCGCTTCCTGAACATGGGCGTGGAGCCGTATAACTTTGTTTCGGCGCTGAACTGCATTTTGGCGCAGCGACTGGTGCGAACGGTGTGTGAGTTCTGCGTACACGACGTCCTCTACTCGGAAGCCGAGCTGCTGGCGAGCGGGCTGGAGCCGGACGAATGGCGCGGCTTTCACTTCCGCGAAGGCGCGGGCTGCATGGAGTGCGCGGACACGGGATTTCGCGGACGCTCGGCGATCCACGAGCTGCTGGAGCTCGACGACGAAATCCGCGAAATGCTGCTGGCCAAGAAGCCGGGAAGCGAAATCCGCAAGAAGGCGCGGGACAAGGGCATGGCGTTTCTCCGCGACTCGGCGCTTGACCGCGTTCGCGACGGGGTGACGACGTTGAAGGAGATTAACAAGGTGACCTTCATTGAGGCGGGCCGGTAACGCCTAACGATGAAGTTTAGGGACATCATTAAAAGGATTGAGGCAGACGGATGGTATTTGGTAAGTACAAAGGGTAGCCACCTGAAGTACCGGCATCCGACTAAGAAGGGCACCGTCATCGTTCCGTCTCATGGGCTTGGCGGAGATGTCAAGATTGGGATTGAGAAAGCTATTTTGAAGCAAGCGGAGTTACTCTGATGGCCCACTACACGGCAGTCTTTGAACAAGCAGAAGATGGAACCTGGGGAGGATACTTTCCCGATCTTCCGGTGATTCTGGTCAATGGCGGTACGCTCGAAGAGGTTCAGCAGAATGCGAGGACCGGGCTTGAGCTTTGGATTGAAGACATGAAGGAGCAAGGCTTACCAATCCCAGAGCCGGCCACGCATGTGCAGGCTTTTGAAGTGGCTGCATGACCCTACATCGTAGGAGAGTTCGAGAGAACTTGATGGATCATTTTTCTGTATGGCCGTCAGGCAAAGTCGTCGATCTCGCCGGTTCTGGAGAGGACTGTCTAGAGACGTGGCGACGTCGCTCTGCGGACGAGAGGGTAGTCTAAGAACGCATGGCTCTTCTTCCTACATCCCTTGGCAGTCGTCCACGGCTGGCGATCGAGATTCGCCCTGAGGGCGTGGTGGCGGCGCGCGCCGAGGATGCCGAGGCTGTGCTTGCAGCGATCTCTTATGCGGTGTTTCCGGAGGGAGTTGTGGTGCCGGGATTGAAGGCCGGCAATATTCCCGGGCGTCCGGCTACGGTGTCTGCCGTGCGGAAGGCGCTTGAAGCGGTGGCATTGAAGGAGCGGGATACGACTCTGGTGATTCCCGATGCTGCGGCTCGCGTGCTGCTGCTCGACTTCGACAGTCTGCCTGCGAAGCTGGTGGACGCGCTGCCGGTGGTGCGCTTCCGGTTGAAGAAGTCGTTGCCCTTCGATGCGGAGGATGCCTTGGTGAGCTACCAGATTCTGTCGTCGACCAAAGACCTGGTACGCGTGCTGGCGGTTGCGGTGCCGCGAGAGGTGCTGGCGGAGTATGAGTCGGTGGTGCGGGAGGCCGGCTTTGAGCCGGGTGCGGTGCTGCCCTCGACGCTGTCGGCGTGCGCGGGCATGATCCCGATGGAGGCGGCCGCGCTGCTGGTGAACGCGGGGGAGACCTCGGTGACGACAGCGATCGTCCAGGCGGGGCTGCTGCTGCTGCATCGCACGGTGGATCTGGCGGCCGAAGGATTGCACGAGATGCCGGTGGTGCCGGTCGAGGCGTTTGTTCCCGCCGTGCCGTCGGAGTTGCTGGCGCTGCCGCTGGTAGATGTGGAGAGCTCTTCAGGGGAGTGGGCGCAGCAGCAGCCGCTCGAGGGCTACGGCATGGTGCAGGACGAGGATTTATCCCCACAGGCAACGGCGACCACGCAGCAGCTGGCGGATGAGATCGCGGCGGAGGTGGAAGCCGAGGCGCTGGCTGAGGCGATCGTCACCTCGTCCTCGGTGGCGGATGCGCCGGGACTTGAGCCGCAGCGGATGTCGGCTGCGGCGCGTGAGGTGACGCAGGCGATCAGCGTGGCGACGGCGTACTTTGAAGACACATTGCGTTTGCCGCCGGGTGAGGTGCTGACGGCCGGAACGCTGGGTGCGGAGGCACTGGGTGCACTGCTGGCGAGCGCGGGTTTCAGCCGGGAAGAGATCCGCATTCGCGAGATGATTGAGCCGGCCATGCTGGGACCGGGCGCCATCTCCACGCGGGTGCCGCATGGCTGGATGGCGGGCGTGCGAGGAGCGTTGCGGAGCTAAGCCGATGCGGATCTCGATCAATCTCGCGACACGCCCGTTTGTGGAGCTTCGGCCGCTGTATGCGAAGCTGCGCCTGGCGATTACCGGGCTGTCGCTGCTGGCGCTGCTTCTGGGACTGTACGTGTATGGCTTGAGTGCGCGAGCTGCGGCCGCGGGTCAGCAGATGAACGCATTAGAGGCACGAACGGCTGCATACGATCGCCAGCGTGCCGCCAATGAGGCCCGGATGCGCCAGCCACAGAACCTGGGCGTGCTGGAGCGCTCCCAGTTCCTGAACGCGTTGTTTGCGCACAAGGCGTTCAGCTGGACGGCGGTGATGATGGATCTGGAGCAGATGGTTCCGCCGGGTATCCAGGTGACGAGCATCGATCCGGTGATCTCGAAGGAGGGTGACGTGTCGATCCGGCTGCGCGTGACCGGAGACCGCGACCGGGCGATCCAGCTGGTGCGGAATCTGGAGCGTTCGCAGCGCTTTGTGGGGCCGCGTTTGGCGGGTGAGTCGGCGCTGACAGCGGAGAAAGCGAAGGCGCTGGGGCAGGGTGCTCCGCAGACGACAGGCGGCGTGCGGACTGTGAGCGCGACGCCCAACGATGCGTCAGGCAACGGCGTAGAGTTTGAGATCTTCAGCGGCTACAATCCGCTGGCGGCAGCAACGGCACCGCGAAAAAACGTGCCGGAAGCGAGTGATCGCGAGCCAAACGAGGCGGGACCGGGTGTGCATCACGACCGGAAGGCGGGTGCGCGATGACGACGCTGCCTACGCCCGGGTCCGGCGTGAAGTCCAAGGCTTTTGCGGCCAATCTGCGGGACCGCAGCCGCGACTGGCTCACGCCGCTCTCGCTACACTATGCCGGGTTGGCGGTTGTGCTGCTGATCAACCTTTATCTCGTTCTCCAGACAGGGCTTCTCTGGCAGAAGGCGAAGGGTCAGGATGCGGAGGCAGTTGCGCGCCAGCAGGTGGCGCTGAAGACGGCTGAGCTTCAGGCCAGGCCGCTTGAGGGACTGGATGTGAAGCTGACCCGGGCCAGCCAGGAAGCGGACCGCTTCTACGCGGACCGGCTGCCCGTGAGCTACTCCGAGGTGCTCAGCGAGCTGGGCGCTCTGACCAAGCGGCAAGGCGTACGGCTGACGCATGTGAACTATGCGCAGGCGGCAGTGGCGGCGCAAGGCGTGAGCCAGCTGACCGAGGTGCGCATGGACGCTTCGCTGACCGGCGACTATCGCTCGCTCGTGCTGTTCCTGAACGGGCTGGAGCGCGACCGGGTCTTCTTTGTCATCAACGGGGTGACGCTGACCGGGCAGCAGAGCGGCACGGTGAATCTGCGCATCCGGCTGACGACGTATCTGCGCGGGATGGCGCCGGGCGAGACGCAGACTGCGGCCGTTGAGAGTTCGCCATCATCCGCGCTGGATAAGGATCTGGACGCCCAGGCGGCAAGAGCGGCCGCAGCTGCCCCACCGGGAGGCCCGCAATGAAGATCGGGATCGAGGACAAGAAGAAGCTGCGGCTGGCCATTGTGGCTGGATTCTTTGGGTTGATCGCGCTGGAGTGATCTATAACGAGCTGTTTGGCGGGCCGTCCACTCCGCCGCCGGCTCCTGCTCCCGTGTTAGCTGCGACACCTGCACCCGGCAGCAAGAGCAAGGGCTCCGCGGCGCAAAAGCTCGGGACGACAGCGGCGCAGTTGGATCCGACGCTGCATACGGAGGCGATGCTCGCGACCGAGTCGCTGGTATATCGGGGAAGCGGACGAAATATCTTCGGAGCCGGTGCGGAGTCTGCGGCGTCGATGAAGGCGATTGCCCTAGTGCAGCCGAAGTTTCCGCCGCGCCCGAATGCGCCGCCGGTCAGCCAACAGGTGGTGAACCAGGGGCCGCCCCCGCCTCCGCCGATTAACTTGAAGTTTTTCGGAACGGCGACGGCGGCGAACGGCTCGCGGCGGGCGTTTCTGCTGAACGGCGATGATGTGTTTCTCGCCTCGCAGGGCGATGTCGTGCAACGCAAGTACCGCGTGGTCTCGATCGCGCTGAACTCGATATTGGTTGAGGATATTCCGAACAACAACAAGCAGACGTTGCCGCTGCTGGGAAACTGATGGTAGTTAAGAGGCATATACAGGAACTCTGGCTTCGCCAAAACGACGGCACCTTCGAGCGTCGTAAAGACGAGTCGCCCCTAGGACGGAGCGACGAGGGCTTTCTGCTGGTTGGCGCGATCGTGCTGGTGTTTCTGGTGCTGCTGGCGTTGACCGTGGCCGCGCCAAAGGTAGCGCGTGAGATGCAGCGCGAGAAGGAGATCGAGTCGCAGCACCGGGCGAACCAGTACGTGCGGGCGATCCGCATGTATTACAAAAAGTTCAATCATTATCCGAGCTCAGTGGAGCAGTTGGAGAACACGAATCACCAGCGTTTTCTGCGCGAAAAGTATCTGGATCCGCTGACCGGCAAGGACGATTGGCGGTTGATTCACGTCGGCGAGAACAAGACCAAGGTGAAGGGCTTCTTCGGTCAGGATCTTCCCGGGTTGCAGGCAGGGCTAGGGTCGGCGGCCACCCTGGCAAGCACGACCGGCGGCGGTGGTGCAGCCAATACGACAGGCGGTGCCAGTGCGGCCGGGAGCGCCGGTGCGAGCAGCCCGTCGGCCTTCGGCAGTGCAAGCCCGGGCGGCGGAAGCTCGAGCGCGTTTGGTGCTGGCTCGACGGGGAGCTTCGGTGCGTCCAGCGGTCTTGGCAGCGGTTCCGGCAGCGGTGCTGGCTCCACACCGGCCGGCAGCTCGCTCGGCGGCACGGGACTGCCGGGAGCAACCACCGGAAGTGGGACGACCGGGACCGGGACTGCCGGTTCGGGTGTTTCGAGTCAGAATGCGACCGATGCGACGGGCACGGGCGGAGCGATCATGGGGATCGGGAGCTCGAAATCCGGCGACGCCATGCTCGCGATCAACGATCAGGCGACGTACCAGACCTGGGAGTTCCTGTACGATCCGCGGATCGAGCAGCTGTACGCGAAGGCCAACCTTCTGGGTGGCGGCGTTTCTTCCGGTTCGGCGAGCAGCCTGGGCAGCGCCTCTAGTCTGGCCTCGCCGGGGACTCCTGGGTCATCTTTGGGCTCGGCGACGAACCCGGGAACAGGTTCCGCTCCGGCCGGAACATCGGCTCCGGCTCCGAGCCCGTCTCCAATTACCCCTCCATAACGGAACTCGCGGCGCGTCTTTCCCTAGCTGTCCTTGCGATAAAGGAGATTGCGCATGGCGGCCCGCCGGGCCTCGTTAGCTTCCGCGGCCGCTTTTCGCTCGTCCGCGTCCATCTTCTGCTTGCCGTTGCCCTCTGCGGCGCCGGGTTCACTGCACGCCGGGCAGCGATTGGCAAAGCCGGGTTTGCCGGGCCTCAACTCAAACTCTTCCTCACAGACGACACAGACTTTGAGAGGAAACACCATGCCTTCCAGTGTATTCCCAGTGGCATGCAAACAGGGCATACCGCGGCAACGTCTCAGAGGGCGTTTACATTGGTCGTACCGCTATGAAGAAACTTGTGTAGTTTGATCGCGGGGAACACTCTTCGAACCCGAGGCGATCCGGTGTTGAAGTAGTCCACGGTCTCGCGGAAGACTGCAGCGCGTGCTCCGCCATCCAGCTCCGGGTCACCGATGACGAGCGCCGTGCGGGCGCGCAGCAGGAGCTCTCCCGCCACCTCGGCGAGCACTCCGTTCTGCTTATCGATGTGGTCGGTCGCCTTTAGCCACGGATTGCAGCGCATCAGGAACTCATGCGAGTAGAGGCCAAGCAGGCAGCGCGCCATGGGGGAAGCGGGAAGGTGATCCCAGGCCACATGACCGTTGACCTCTTCCACACTGCGCCGGAAACCGGGGAAGATGACGCTCGTATCGTGCAGCAGAAAGGCATAATCGAACCGCCACCGGAGTGGAGCCTCATACAGGGCGCTCCATTCCCACGCGTCGTGCGTACTGAAGAAATAGTCGACGCCGTCCACGGTCCGCTGGGAGGCGTCTGCGCATCCGTTCACGACGACCTTGATGCGCGCGGGTTCGATGCCCTCGGCATAGAGCTGGCGCAGCAAAGCGGGCATAGTGCGTTCGTAAAATTTCAGGCACGAGGCGACAAGGTAAACGATCGCGGTTTCGCTCGGCAGGGGCGTATGCGGGAGCAAGCAAAGCGTCTGGGCGGAGTAGGCCAGCTCCGGCTCGTCACAGAAGAAGCCGATAGGGACATCGCCCATTGACTGAGTCCAGGTGGAGCTTGGGATCCATCCGTTGCCGGCTGTGATGAAGGCGAACGCGCGATCGCCCGCCACCTCCCCGTGAATGTACGGAATCCAGCTGCCTTCATTGGGGTTTCCGTAGCCGGAGATGCGGCCCTCCGGCTGCAGCGTGATGAGGCCGATCGGCTCAATCAAGAAACCCGCGCGCAGATGCTTCAGGCGACCAAAGAGATGCGGCTTCCCGATCAGCTGCGTCATGTCTACGCCGGGGCTAGGGGCTGGGAGATGCGTAAGGGGGATCGTGCCGCTGGCTCCGGAGATGACTTTGCTCCTGTATTTGCTATGGTTTGACTCTGGGGATTATAGCTGAGAATAACAGCCTGAGGATCAGACGGGGTCTGGGGACGGCCACGACCTGCTCTTGGTCGCTGCCATGGACGGCCTGCCCCTGCACCCGATGCAGCAGCCTTTCCGGGCTCCGCTGCGCTCAGTTTATCCAGCCCAGCCCATCCACCCCGAGCGTCAGCACGAGCGGCTGCTCCAGCGTCCAGGACGCCGTATCCAGCACCTCAATGTTGCCTCCTAACGGCTCCGACAGGTAAACCAGGTTGCCGCGGGTGAGGAAGCCGCCATTCTGCGCCGAAGGCAGAGGGAACGAGTATTCCGGCTTCCAATCCGCCAGGCGAAACACCTCCAGATGGCCGTGCGCGGCGTTGGATCGATCCGTCTCGGCTACGAGCAGCGACTTTCCATCCGCGGTCGGCTGCGTGACGTACGGCATGTCTGCCGTAGCAAGCCAGCGGCTCAGCTGGTTGGTTTGTGTATCGATGACCGCTACCCGTGCCTGGTCCCAGTCCGAAGTGAAGACCCAGCGGCCATCCGTCGAAACCGCAATGCGCTGCACACGTTTTGTCAGCGGAATCACCTGGATGACTTTGCGTGCCTTGACGTCCAGGACGCTGACACTGCCATCCCCCACGTTTGCAGTGTAGATACGGCTGCCATCCGGGGAAAAACAGAACATGTGCGATTGGTTGGCGCCGGTTGGGATCTCTCCTACTACGGCTCGCTTCTGAACGTCGACGATCAGAATGACATGGCCCAGTTCACCGGAAACATACAGCAAGCCGTCCGGCCCAAAGACTGCCTTGTGTGGTCGTAGCGGACGCCCAAGATCGATGGAGCCGACCATCTTTCTTGTCTTCAAATCGACGATATCAATCTCATGCCCATCCGTTCCCGCGCGTCCTACACCCGCATCGCCGTAGATCGGCACGTAGGCCAGGTCACCCTTGGGCGAGATGGCGACTTCGTGGCCGTTGATCCCCAGCGGCACCGTGGCGACCGTCCTTTGCGTGTGTGGATCAACGAGCAGTAACGCGTGCTCCTTCTGATTCACAACCGCCAGCAACGAGGCCTGAGCGGCGGCACTTCGTCCCAGACCGACTCCAAGAAGAAGCGTAAATACCAACCGAATCTTGCTCATTGCATCTTCTCCACGACCAGAGACAGCCTACCTGGACCTTGCGAGCCAGTGTACTGCACAAAACGAAAGCCTCCCGCACGGGAGGCCTCGCTTCCAGTACACCAGTCTACTGGGTAACGCCGTGCTCCTTCTCTTCCTTGCGCCGCTCGTTTTCCTTGCGGGCACCCATCGATTTCTGCGCCCACATGTCAGCCTGATCGAGATCCGCCTTCACGGCCGGGGCATTTCCGCATTCCAGGTCAGCCTTGCGCCGCGCCATCAGGGACAGGTACGTCATCGCTTCTTCATAGGTCGAGTTGACGTCGACGGCCTTCTGCAGGTAGCTCGTACCCTCGGTCACCAGTGGCGTGTTCATGGCCGTCAGCCGGGCGCATCCCGCCTTTGAGAGCTTGAAATTGCCATCGCTCTTGTCGGTAAGGCTTTCCCCTTGCAGCGTGGTGACCGCATTCTTGTACGCCTGCAGCCAATCGACGACACCTACCGTGTAGAGCGCCTCCGCATCTTTCGGGTCAAGCGCAATCACCTTTTTTTCGTAGTCCTTCGCTTCTTCCGGATGACCCGTATTGCGATCGATGGAGGCGATCTGCTTCAACGCGTTAATGTTGTTCGGGTCCTTCTGCAACACTTCCTGGAAGCCCGCAAGAGCCAGCCCCGCCACCTTCTTGTTGTCCGGCGTGTCGAGATTGGGGACGACTTGAGAAGCATACGTGGTAGCGAGGTAGAGCCTGGGATTTGGATTGTCCGGATCGATGCTGATTGCTTTCTGGAAGTGGCCTTCCGCCTCTTCGTACCGGGCGTTCTTGAAGGCGGCGACACCCTTGTTAATCTGGTCGTTTGCTTCCAGATGCTGGCACCCGATGGCGGATGTCAACAGCATTGCCATCAAACCGGCCGTCACCGGTACTCGTGCAGTCAGTTTCATGGGTCGTAAATCTCCTTGGAGGGAAGAGCGCGTGAGCTGTCGAACGATGATACAAGAGATCATTTGCGGCTTGCGGTGATTGTAACGGCTAACTCACGTATCTGCCTAGAGCCGATGCGCCGGCGCCGGGAGAGAAGCGCTATGTTTCTCCCCCTTGGAACGGAAGAAAGAACGTGAACACCGTACCGTGCGTTTTTGCATCCAGGCTACTGCGGACTGTGAGCCGCCCCTGGTGGCGGGCCACGATCTCCGCCGAGACCCACAGGCCGAGTCCGGTGCCGGCCAGACCCTTGGTCGTGAAGAAAGGCTTGAACAGATTGTGCCGGGTACTGGCGCTGATGCCGCTGCCGGTGTCCGCTACCGTCATTGTCACGCCAGCGACCCCGGTGCGCCAGTCCGTCGCCTCGCGACTCCGGATCAACAGCCGGCCGCCCCGGCCGTGCATCGCCTCGATCGCGTTGCGAATGAGATTGTTCAGGACCTGCCGCACCTCGCTTTCCAGGCAGACGATCCGTTTCCTCGAACGGTCCCGGCGTTCGACGGTCACGTGCGAGTTCTCCGCGCGGCTTTCGTAAAGATCCATCACGGCGCTAAGCATATCGGCCGCGCTGATGGCCTGCGGCTTGCTGGACTGCTTATAGAAGCGCAACGACTGAGAGGTGATTTGAGCCACCCGCTGCAGCTCCTTGTCGGCCATGCCGAGATACCGCATGGTCTCGCTTGTGTCTTCTGCCGTGCGCGCCAGGTAAAGAAGGTTGGTCACCGACTCCAGTGGATTGTTGATCTCGTGCGCGATGGAGGACGCGAGACGGCCGACGGCTGCCAGCTTTTCGCTCTCCCGCAAAGCCGCTTCAAACTCGACCCGCGCCGTCACATCGGTCTGGATGCCGACGAAGTGGGTTAGCGCGCCATCCCGGTTCCGGATGGGGGAGAGCGAAAGCTCATTCCAGAAGGCGCTTCCATCCTTGCGAAAGTTTTTGAGGATGGTAAGGACTTCCTGCTGCTTCCGCAGAGCTTCCCGGATTAGCGTCACCCCGGGCTGGTCGTGTACCGGGCCTTGCAGAAAGCGGCAGTTCTGTCCTTCCACCTCTTCCAGGCAATAGCCGGTCATCACCTCAAAAGCTGGATTGACGTAG
Source organism: uncultured Acidobacteriaceae bacterium (assembly GCA_964249905.1). Lineage (GTDB taxonomy): Bacteria > Acidobacteriota > Terriglobia > Terriglobales > Acidobacteriaceae > Edaphobacter. The sequence continues at coordinate 2,161 of CAXUEE010000029.1, read as the reverse complement.
ACCAGGGGGAGGTCCGGCCGGGTTGCATCAGCGACTGAAATCCCGCTTGTTACGGAGCGGAAGATGCGCCGGTTCAGGTGCAGTTCCTCGAATGCCGACTTGTACCGCTGTGCAAACGCCCGGTGCGCATAGAGCATGAGGCTCAGTTGTGCCGCGAGATCTGCAGGAAGCATGGGCAGCGTCAAGATGCCGTCGAACGAGACGCTGGAGCCTTTGAGAAGACCCCTGCTTTCTCCCGCGGAGAGGTCGGTCTCGCCGGTATATACCGCGATGATGGCTGGATTGATCCCGGCAGCTTGCCGTTCCTTCGCGAGCGGGTCAACGCGGATGTTAAGAGCGACCTGCTCGTCAGCCACGATCATCTCAAAGCTGCCGAGAGCCTCCACGTCCAGCGCGTCAGGGTCAAGCACGGTGGCCGACAGGCCAAGCTGCACGGCAGCGCCTTCGATCAGCCGGCGATGGCTTGGGTCGGAGACCAGAACGCCAATCCCGGATCGAAGGTTTGCCGGCCAAGCTTCCTGTGTCGACGCCCGACTGAAACTAGCCGCCATAGGCACTCACGTACGCCTATTCTGCCACATCTTCTCTGAGCAGAACGTGCAACCGTACCTGGAAGAGGTCATAACTCCGATTCTGTTCGCAACCGGATTCCCGCGAAGGAAAGAGGCCGCCATCTCCGGCGGCCTCTCCTGTCGCGAACGAGCTCGCTTAGTCGCCGGAGACAGTTTCTTCGATCCTGTCGACCACTTCGACCTCCGTCTTGGGCGCCGGCGTGATTCCACCCAGTCCGCCAATCGCCCCGAGCGGAACGAACCCGCCTTCCGGAGCTTTCTCGCCCAGCACTTCCTTGCGGTAGAGCGCGGCCATCTTAGCGTTCTCGGCTTCCTGCTTCATCTTCGCGTCGCGCGCGCGGATCTTCTCCTCGCGGGCGTTCTTGGCGATACCGCTCTTCTCGAAGGTGTCGTTAGCGGCGGAGTTCACGTGCTCGTCGACCAGCACGAGATCGTACTTGCCTTCCTTCTCCATCGCCACCTGCTTGCCGCCGGCGAAGATTTCGTGACGGCCATGCTCCTCATACCACTTGGTCAGGGTGGAGGTCATGTGCATCTTCTCGATGATGTTGCGCCAGCCCACGCCGGTGTTGTAGGCGCAGAAGCTGATCTCGCCTTCCTGCGTGGCGTACGGAATGATGCACTGCTCAGTGCGGCGGAAGTCGTAGTTGAACAGGTCCTGGAACCACATGCCGGCGATGAAGAGGAAGTTCCAGCGGTCGCCGCGGCGCTTGGCAATGTCCTCCATGGTGCGGTCCGCGGTAACTTTGCCGTAGCTCTTGCCCGTGGCGCCGAAGCTCTTATCGAACTTCTCCAGCAGATCCTTGATCTTGAAGTGAGTCGGTGCGTTCTGCGGCGTGTAGTTGCGCAGGAGCGCCAGGGTCACGCCGATGATCGAGAGCCATTTGCCGCGCGACGCATCGTTGATGCGCGCAACATCCTTGGCGAGCCGGTCGGCGTTGATGAACGCGGTGACGGGGGCCGCTTCCTTGGTCTCCTTGTCGATCATCAGCGCCATCGAGATGCCGCAGTTCGGGTGGCAGCCGCAGGAGAGCTGGCCCCAGTCGCGGTCCGGCCCGTGCACGAGGTCGGCCCAGTCGGAGAAGGTCGACATGAACGAGATCGGGAACCAGTCGCGCGTCGGCTCGCCCATGCCGGTCTGGTTCTTGACGTCGTGCGCGAGGTGCGAAAGTGTATAGCGCTGCGCTTTGCGACGCTCGTCTGAGACCTCTTCGTCGCGGCCCGTGAAGCTGACCGGCTGGAAGGAGAGGAAGTTGATCTTCTTGGGGTTGTCGAGCGCGAACTGGATGATGCGCCCTACCTGCTCGTTGTTGATGCCGTTGACGATCGTGGTGACCGGAACGATGTCGACGCCGGCCTCATGCAGGTTGTGAATGGCCTGCAGCTTCACGTCGAACGCGTTGCCAACCTTGCGGTGCGAGTTGGCCGCATTGCCGATGCCATCGAACTGAAGATACGCGTAGCGAAGGCCGGCTTCCGCGGCCGCCTTCGAGAACTCCTTCGATTTAGCGAATTCGATGCCGTTGGTCGCGGCCTGCACGGACGTATAACCTACCTTGCGTGCGTAGGAGACTGCATCGAGGAAGTAG
>CAXUEE010000028.1:11386-23722 GCA_964249905.1 uncultured Acidobacteriaceae bacterium | reverse complement strand
ATATCCGAAGCGTGATGCACCTGATGTACGAGTGCGCCACACGCTGGGAGCTCTTCACCGAACAGAGGAACCCCATTGCTCTCGTCCGCATCAAGGGCGGCAGCAAGCGCCGGCAGCGCCCCATCGTCCTGACTGTGGAGCAATTCGAACTTGTCGTTGCGACACTGCGCGAGCCGTATCGCACGATGGTCCAAATCGCCCAATGCCTCGGCCTTCGCGTGAGCGAGATCGCGGCGCTTCAGTGGGACGACTTCGATTTTGAAAAGAATCAACTCCTCGTTCAGCGCAGCTTCGTGAGCGGTCGGGTCGACGATGTCAAAACCGAATACTCCCAGGACTATGTTCCGTTGCATCCGTCCCTGACCAAGATCGTCTTGGCTTGGAGCAAGCAGGCCGTTCCCACCGCAGAAGGGTGGGTTTTTGCGAACCCGATGACGAACCGACCGTACCATCCGACCGAGATCCAGAAGCGGCATCTTCGCCCTTCGGGATGCTGTGTGGTCGCGTGTCCTATGTGCGGCGCGGCGCCGGGTGTGTGGTGCTGGCAAGGTGAGCCCACCGCAAACGGCAAGCGGGTTCTCATCCACGACACACGCAAGATCGAGGCGGGGAAGCTTGGAGAAATCGGCTGGCACACGTTCCGCCATACGTATCGTTCGTGGCTGGACGAGACCGGGGCTCCGATGAAGGTGCAGCAGGAATTGATGCGTCATGCCTCTATCCAAACGACGATGAATATCTACGGACAGGCCATGTCGTCATCGAAAAGAGAAGCGAATGGGAAGGTTGTGGAGATGGTGCTCAAGCCATTAAAAGCGAGCGCCTAAAACCGCAATCTTTGCTATTGGGAGTTTATGGGAGTTTGTCTCAAGAGTCCGATCCTTGTAAGTGATTGAAAGGATTGGTTGCGGGGGTAGGATTTGAACCTACGACCTTTGGGTTATGAGCCCAACGAGCTACCGGGCTGCTCCACCCCGCATATTCACTATAGCTCTCAAGCAAACTGTGGTCAATTTCACCAGCTTTCTTACCTTCTTGAACGTTTCTGATTTCGCGGTTTTGACCGTAACTTTCTCCTGGATTTCACGTCTTCACCTGTGTGTGAGCTGCTGGAGAGGTCTGCAAGCAAGCTACACGTTGGGGGAGAGTTCTAATGGCACCACGAGTGTTTGGTTGTGTAGAGAACAAGTTGAGGCGCCCGGTGGGCAACGTCGATCCGCTACGGCTCCTTGGCAGTGCCGTTCTATTTGCGGGAATGCTGGCTGGTGTCGGTACGGCGCAGACTTCCACGACGGACGCACAGGTAGAGGCAAATGTGCTCAAGGCACTGGCCGGTGCGCCGCAGCTTGCCAGCGAGCAAATTACAACACGTACGGCAGAAGGCGTTGTGACTCTCAGCGGCACCGTTCGTACTGAACAGGCTCGTACCCAAGCAGAGCAACTCGCCGCGAACACAAACGGAGTGGTCAAGGTGGTCGATGAATTGCGGCTCGGAAGCGGCAGCCCGGGTGCAGCCACTTCTCCTGCCGAGGCAAGCCCGCTTGTCCTGCTCTCCGATGGCACCTACGGACCAGCTCCGGGAAGCGACGGTCAGGTGATTGCCCAAGCGGCACCCCAATCGACGACGCCACTCCCTTCCGGCAATGATCCTGTTCAGCAGCGAAACAATCCTGATGCCGACCATCAGCTCGACCTCGAGATAGAGAAGCAGCAGAACGCTGCTCGTGGGCAGTCCACCCCGGTCGCACCGGGAGCTCAGCAGGGTGGGCAGGCCTATCACGGCAACTTCCCTTCCCCTTCGAACCAAAGTGCAGGCGCTCCTTACCCAACCCAGTATCCGAACGGACAGTATCCTCCTGCCCAGTACCCCGAAGACCAGTCGCAGGCCGGCGGTGTACAGACTGCACCTCCTGCAGGGTACCCATACCCGCGGCAGCCCATGTACTACCCCGGATACCAGCAGCCGTATCATCCTCCATACGGACAGTATTCGCAACAGGGAGGCCAAGTGGCCGGACAGCAGGTTGTTATTCCGAATGGAGCCCTGCTGCGAGTGCGCGTAAACCAGACGCTGCGGAGTGATAAGACTCAGCCAGGCACCACTTTTGATGGAATCGTGGTCAACGACGTCGCGGCGAATGGCGTAATTGCTATTCCCCGGGGCGCTGCTGTTCAGGGCACGGTCATTGACGCGAAGGGCTCAGGCGCACTCACGGGTCGGGGCGAAATGTCGATTCAGCTTACTTCTGTTCTTCTGGGCGGCCAGAACTATCCTCTGGTCACCAACGTCTGGACGCATAATGGCGGCGATAAGACAATCGAAACAGTGAACAAGACAGCCGGCTTCGGCGCGGCCGGTGCTGTGATCGGCGCACTTGCCGGCGGCGGAGTGGGTGCGGCGATCGGCGGCGGGGTCGGCGCGGCAGCTGGACTTGGATCTTCGGCTGCTTCAGGCCATGGCCAGGTCGTCATTCCGTCTGAGGCTATTGTGACCTTCCATACCTCGCAACCGACGACGGTGGCTACGGTCTCGCAACAGGAGATGCAGCGTCTAGCCTATGGTGTTCCTCCAGGAGCGGACATGCGGCCTGTTCCGCGGGCGTACCCTCCCGTGTATGTGGCGCCCGGGTACTATCCGGGGTACTACCCGTACCGTCCCTATGGACCTTACGGTCCTTACTACTAAGCGGAAGGCAAGGAGGGCTGCACGGGCCGGCAATGGTATTGTTGCCCGTTACCCTTTTCCCAAGGCGGGCAGCATCCTGAGGACAAACAACTTAGGCCGCGCCTGTCACTCAGATGTCCAGCTGAGAATTCCATTAAGGTTTTAGAAGCGCATCTCAATGATGCTAACAAGGCATTCCCTGCCTGTCCTGGCGGTACGCAAGCAAAGATGTTCGTCGTCCGTGTGCCGGTCTCATTCCGCTCCGACGTTTGCTTGGCACGTTGGCGACAATCTTCGGTCGTGCGAATGGCATGGCATGGCGACACTACAAGGCTAAGGACAGATCCGGGTCTGCGTAAACCTGCTCATCTTTTCTAAACGATTGAGCTGAAAAACAGGCACCTTACTGTACGTGGCGTTCTACTTGAACGAGCGCCTGAACCACTGCTTTACGTGGCTCCCAACTGGGATACATCAGTTCTGGCATAGGCGCTGCCTGAAAGATTCTACGTGTCTGTCGTGCCAGCCAGCGTGCGGATACTTTAGCCTTCTTTCGTCGGGCGCTGTCGGTGGAGATTCCTGTTCCGGCGTACATCTGCCGATACAATTTCGAAAGAAGCACAAAGGCTAGCCGCGCGCGGAGTGTGGGCGTGCAGGCTGACCGTTTCCAGATAGCAGGAAATTCATAGAAGCGATCCCAAACTGCTTGCGTACGGCGGCTGATGTCTGCCGCGGCCATGGTCGGATGGGGTGTAAACATTTTCGGCCGGGTCGCTGAAGGGATCAGCCAATAGCGAGTAAGCGGAACTCCGTCTACACCTTCGATGACGTGCTTCTCAGCCTGAGCTTTTTCCCAACGGCCAAAGTCCACGGTACCGGGGAAAGGGGTCATCATGACAAATTGAGCAAAGGTTACATTCGCCTTGATCGCCAGTTCCACAGTTGCGTCGAAGGTGCTTGGTTTGTCCGTCGGCAGTCCGAAGATGAAGGAGCCAAGTACATGCAGTCCATGCTTGCGAAAGATCTGCAACTGCTGCACAAGCCGATCGCCTGAGTAGTTGAAATCTTTGTAGACCGCCTTAAGACCCTCAGGCGTGACAGCCTCAACTCCCACAAGCGCGCCTTTTATGTTGGCTTTGCGCATGGCGTCCAGATATTCGCCATCCTCAGCGGACTCCATCGTGATCTGGGTGAAAAAGACCATATCTTTCGGAAGTTTCGCTAACTCTTCCATCAGAAGAAAGCGCTCCTTGCGCGTGGCCAGGAGACCTGCAAGCTTTTCCGTGTTCCCCTGCTCGCGCGCAAGACGAAGGTCTGTTAAGGTGACGGGGTAGAAGTTGTCATCCGCCAGAGCAATAAAACGGAAACCCTTACGCCGCAGGTCAATGATCTCGTCGATGACTTTTTCAAACGCTCGCTGTCTCGGCCTCTGCCCATCCGTACGCCACACCGAGCAGAAGGAGCAATGCTTCGGGCATCCGCGGATCGTTTGCACCGAGGCCCACATATACTTGGCCGGATCCATCAGGTCCCAGCGCGCAGAGAGAAACTGGTCACCTTCGATCTTGCCGCCTTCATAGATGCGCTTTGCGGTGCCGAGCCGAAGGTCCTGAAGCAGTTCTCCCCACGCAATGTCCCCATCACCCTTTACTACATGGTGTGCAAAGCCGCGCTCAAAGGGCTCTTCGGGAAAGAGTGTGGCATGAATCCCGCCATAGATGACGGAGGCACCACGCTCTCTCGCGAGCCGGCCTACCTCGTAGCCGCGCAAGGCGTTCCCAGTATGTACGCTGATGCCGACGACATCTCCGGACGCGATCTTAAGGATGTCAATCGGCTCGATGGACTCATCTACAAGAAGAGGGTCCCCGAACGAAGGGGGGGTAGCAGCTGCAAGCACAAATAGCCAGCGCGGTGTAATGACCGCGGTGCCAAAAGAATTATCGCTAGGATTAACCAGGTGTACGGCCATGGGTGCCCGCGCTCCTTGAATCAGGATCACTGGGCCCGCTGCCGGGCGATCTCCCAGAGGAGTCGGACTACGTCTGCGTCGTTCAAGATCCGAGCCACAAACGTATGCCCATGATACGACCAAAGCAAATAAAGTGCGAACAAGGAACTCCTGCTTCAGGAGCGGAACCAAGACGCGCCTGTAAAGTCCAGCTAGCTATGTTCAAGAATCGGTTCCGATTGGCTAAAGATTGCTGGTTGTCGGCCGATAAGGTAGCTGAATCACGCCGTTGCGCAAGCAGTGATCCATCATCGGCCTGGAGAAAAGCATGCAAACCGGCTTACCCGCATCACTGACGATCGACAGCATGAGACTCCGGGAAAAGCTCGAAGAGCAAGAGCGTCTGGATGTCCTCCGCCTTTATGACATTTTAAACTCCTCAACCGATCCCCAATATGACAAGCTCGCGCAAATTTTGCGTTTAGGTTGTCACGTGAAGTGGTCGACGATCACATTCGTGGATCGAGAGCAACAATGGTTTAAGGCCACAGATGGATGCAGCTTGAAGCAGACCCCGAGATCAGTAAGCTTCTGCTCTGTCAGCATGCAGCAAAGCGAACCGTTGATTGTGGAGGACGCGAGGCTACACTCCCACTTTCGGCATTTCTCGACCGTGACGGGAGAGCCGCATGTGCGCTTCTATGCTGGCTATCCCATCTTTTCTCGTGAGGGTTACGGCTTGGGCAGCGTCTGCGTAAACGACACGGAACCGCGATCGCTATCCCCCCGCGAGCTCAGCTTAATCGAGAGGGGACGAGACTGGGTTCAGGCAAAACTTGAGCTCCGGCGATCCAGACTCGTTGCAGCGGGTGCGGACTCTCACCAAGGGACAACGACGGAAGATCGATGGCTGCGCCCTCGGGAGAGTCGGTTGCAGACACTCTGGCAGGAGATAGAAGAGATCCTCCGACAATTGCAGCACGGTGCCAAGAGTGCTTCGCCCTCCGGATCGCACCTTAGCGGGCCGGCAGGCAGATCGTACAAAGGATAATCCTTTCTAGCAACGCTCGTAGCGTTCGGAAGTGGTGGATTGATGAACTCTGGGCGGGCCGACCAAGCTGCACTTAGCAGCCCGCACAGAAGCATGTGCAAGCGAGAACTTAGAAGTTGAAGCGGCCACTGTATTGAAGCGTACGGGACCCGTTGAAGCTGGTGATGTATCCGAAATTGCCAGTGGTTTGCGCGGCAACGTTGGGCGTGTTGACGATGGCATGGTTGAGCAGGTTGAAGGCCTCTACGCGGATCTGGAAGGCGCTCTCCCGGTAGACGTGGAAGGAGCGGAAGACGCTGGCGTTGACGACAGTTTGTCCAGGGCCGCGGAACTCGTTGCGATGCGTGGTTTGGAAGAAGCCGGCCGGGGTGACGTTCGCGGTGCTAAAGGCGGACGGATCAAAGAACGGCTTACCCCCACTCACTGGGCTTGTGGATGCTTGCGCGTGTCCTCCGAGGACGCGGTAAGGTCCGATGAGGGTCGCATACGAGGTAGTTCCAGCGGTGTTGAGGCTGTTTCCAGTCGTGACGGAGAAGGGCGTGCCGCTGAAGTGACTTGCCGTCGTGTTAAGTTGGAAGCCACCGAGAACTTTAGAAGCAAAGCCTTGATTCAGGAACTGCTGTCCACCGCCGAACGGCAAGCGGTAGATACCCCAGAACTCCAGATTGTTGGTGCGGTCGTAGCCTGCAGTGGCACGGTTGAGTTGAAAATACTGAGGCACGGCAAAAGCGACGCCGTTGTACGTGCTGTTATCGGCAAAGTTAAAGGCATGCGACCAGGTGTACACCAGGCCGAACTGCGCAAGGCGGCTAGCCCGGCGCGTCAACTGTGTCTGCAACCCGTTGTAGCTGGCGCTGGCGATGGGGAGTTCCGAACCTGGATCCGTATTGTTGTAGCAGGAAAGGTTCGTCGTGCCAGTGCAATGCTGAATATTCAGGATGCGATTGGCGTTGAAAGAACAAGAGCCAGTCAACCCTGTGCTTGGATTGTACTGACCATTCAACATGCAGGGCGTGGAACTCGAAGGGAGAGAAATGGCCGGATTGATATCCACGCTGGTGATCTGCCGCACCTCGTGTGTTCCCACATAGCCGGCCTCAAAGACAAACTGACCACCGAGATCCTGCTGAACAAAGAGGTTCCAGCTCTCAATGTAGCCGCGACGGAAATTAGCCGGAACTGTATTCGTGGTGACACTTACCGGGAGAGCGAGTGAACCGCTCGCGTACGAAGGGACAACCACGGTCGGAATGCCGACGCCGAGAGTAAGCGGCAAACCGTTCGGGTTCGCGGTACTGATCTGCGAGGTATCCACTGCTGGACTGAAGGTGTTGAACGTACCGTAGTTCTGGGCGAGGTCGACAGGGTAAGTATCCCGCAAAGCGCGGAAATTATCCGGATCTTCTGTAATTCCTCCTCCGGAACGGAGGACAGTTTTGTCAGTAAGGCGATAGGCGAGGCCAAGCCGCGGAACGACCAGACCGTGCCCGACATTGGTAAAGGCACTGTTCGGATTCCCGTTCACACCGCCAGCGATCACGTTTGCGTTCGCGGGCAGACTTCCGTCGAAGCGGAAGATTCCTTCGTGATCGCGGGTCGGAGGGGGATAGAATTCGTATCGCGCGCCATAGTTGACAGTGAGCTTGCGTGTCAACTGCCATTGATCCTGCCCGTAAAAAGAGAAGGCAGACCAGCGTAATGCGTTAGTCGTGACGATACTCGTTGCTTTGGCAACAGCTTGGGGGATGCCTAGTTCGAAATCGGCAAGAGAGTTATAGATGTTCGCAGCCGGCCCTCCGTTCAAAGCAGTCAGTTCTCCGGTAAAGGAGAATCCTCCACGTGGACTGTTGATACCTGACCCGCTTGTCGGCTGAAAATGGTTGAGCGCGAAATGGTAGTACTCCCCGCCATACTTGGTGGCGTGCTTTCCCTTCGTATAGCTCACGTTCACGTTTGCGGTGTACTGGTTGTCGCGGAACAGGAACGGGCTGCTACCGTTGCTATTTCCGAGCGAGGAGAAACCGTTTGAAAAAGCAAAAACAGGAATACCGCCCTGCAGGACCGCGGGACCGTTCGTTCCGGGGATGCCCAGGGTGTTGAGACCATAAGCGCCAAGAGCGATGTCACTGGATTGTGCTCCGGTCCGCTGGCGGGTGTAGCCGAAGTTGCTGTCCAGAAGAAGATTCGGCGTGAAAACGTGCGTGGCCCCGAGGCCGACGTTCTGGATGCGGCCCGTGGCAGCGCCTGGTTGTCCGCCGTCGAAGGTTCCACCACCTGCCGCGCCAAGTTCCTGTGGATCCACAATGCTGTCCGGCGAGATGCTGTAGCGGCCGAAGAATGTGGTCTTATCTGTGGGATTGTAGGCGAGCTTGGCATCGATGGAATAGCGGTTGTAGGCGGCGTCCGCGCTCCCGTAGTAATCATTAGTCCCCACGGTGGTTACGGTCGAGGCAAGAGGAGTCAGCAGCGACAACATCTTCTGGGCGGCGGGAGAGAAGCGGGACGCAGGAATCGCATTCGTGCCATATTCGGAAAGAAAGGTGCGCCGACCGGTGCCATCCGGGTTCCCAGTTGCCGGATCGTACAACAGGGTCGTGGTTCCCGAGAAGTCACCGGTGAGCAGGGCGACATTTGGGATGGTCTGGTATCCGCTGATGAGCGACCGGCGCACGGTATTTTCGTAGTCGCCGAAGAAGAACAGCTTATTCTTCTTGATCGGTCCTCCGATCGAGAATCCGTACTGGTTGAAGATATTTTTAGGTACGCGTGGGACGGCGGCAACGGTGGAGGTGTACGGCCGGGCGTTGGTGTTGAAGATTTGGTTGTACTCCCACACACTGCCGTGAAATTGATTGGTGCCGCTCTTGATCTGCACGTTAATCGAGGACCCGCCGGCGGTTCCCTGCTCTGCGTTGAAGCTATTGGTCACGATGTTGACGTTGCTGATGGAGTCTGCCGGGGGAACGTAGGCGATGATGTACGGGAGCCAGCCGTAGGTGTTGACGGCGCCGTCGATGCGCGTGGTGTTGCTGACGTTCGCAATGCCGTTCACGTTGACCGCCACGGCGCGGGCTGGATTGGACGCGCTCGAGTTCTGCTCCGCCGGTGGTGAGACACCAGGGATCAGTGCGTAGAGTTGCTGAAAGTTACGACCTTGGGACGAGGTGATCGGCAGCTCCGAAATTTCGGACTGACTAATCTCGTGGTTGACCTCGGCGGTCTCCGTCTGCAGGATCGGCGCGGAATCATTCACACTGACTTCCGTCTGGACACTTGCAAGCGGCAGCGCAACATTGACGCGAGCTTCCTTATTCACTTCGATGGTGATGTTCTTCTCGCTGAACGCACCAAAGCTCGCCTGGGCCGGAATGGCCAAGGAGTAGGGACCAGGCGCCAAATCGCGCACCTGGTAGTTTCCGCTGCCGCTGGTCTCGGTGGTGCGCTCTTCCCCGGTTGCCTGATTCGTCAGCGTGACCTTTGCGTTGGGGATCGCTGCGTTAGAAGCGTCGGTAACCGTGCCGGTGATGGTTCCATACAGCACCTGCGCGTGTGCGCTAGCGCTTGCTCCCAGGCAAAGCGCAAAAGCGGATGTTATTGCCGCAAAACGAAGTGGGCGGCTAAATCCGCTACCACGAGTGACTTGACCTCTCATTTGCATCCTCCAAAGAATTGCGCAGTCCACCTTGTGAGGGTATTCCGACCTCTACAGGTAGTGTTTGCTCCGCGTCGCGAACTTTATCCAGATCAGTAGAGAGTTGTCAATCCAGCGTTTGTTTGTGGGCGAATTTGTACACTTGCTGGACGCCAAGGTCCCAGCCCAAAGTCAGGATAGGTTTCCGTTCACAAGAAAAGCTGTGTCGGAAAATCCGTGCTCTACCAGTCCGTCAGTGTTCCGTCGAGCTTGCGGGCTATAGGCAAGTAGGCGCGCTGATAGGGATGCTTTGCGGCGAGGTCTTCGTCAATGTCGACGCCGAGCCCCGGTGCGTCACCAGGATGCATGTAGCCGGCCTGGAACGTGTACTGGTGGGGAAACACCTGATCGGTCAGGGTGCTGTGATGCATGTGCTCCTGAATGCCGAAGTTGTGGATCGCTAAGCCCACGTGAAGGGCGGCCGCCATCGTGACGGGCGAAAGATCCGTCGCGCCATGGAAGCCGGTTCGAACTTGGTAGAGGGCGGCGAAGTCGGCGGTCTTCTTTGCGTGCGTAATGCCGCCGCCATGCACAACCGTCATGCGGATGTAGTCGATCCATTGATGGCGGATCAGGTCATGCGCGTCCCACACGGAGTTGAACACCTCTCCGGTGGCAATGGGGGTAACGGTGTGCCGGCGGATGAGCTCGAAACCTTCCTGCAGTTCGGCGGGACAGGGGTCCTCCATCCAGAACAGGTGGCAGGGCTCGAGTGACTTGCCCAGGCGGGCCGCCTCGATGGGGGTGAGGCGGTGGTGAACGTCGTGGAGCAGATGGACGTCGGGACCGAGTTCCATGCGCAGAGTTTCGAACAGAGAGGGGACGAAGTGGAGGTACTTCTCGGTCGACCAGAGGCTTTCTGAGGGCAGACCACGTTCGGCTGGCTCATACGGCTTGCCGCCCTTGGGAACGCCGTAGCTCGAGGAGACGCCAGGAACGCCGGACTGGGCCCGCACGGCGAGGTAGCCTTCGTCCATGTGGCGACGGACGGAGTCCAGGGTCTCCGGGATGTCGGCTCCATTGGCGTGCGTATAGACAAGACAGCCCTGGCGGCTGGCGCCTCCGAGCAGGTTGTAGACCGGAGTGTTCAGCGCCTTGCCCTTGATGTCCCAGAGCGCGATGTCCACCGCGGCGATGGCGGTCATGGTGACCGGGCCTCTTCGCCAGTAAGCGCCGCGATACAGGTACTGCCAGATATCTTCGGTCTGGAAGGGATCGCGGCCGATGAGGCAGGGAATGACGTGCTCTTCGAGATACGCGGCGACGGCGAGTTCACGTCCATTCAAGGTCGCGTCGCCCAGCCCGTAGACGCCTTCGTCCGTTTCGATCTTTAGGGTGACGAAATTACGATCGGGGGAGCAGACGATGAGGCGAGCGGCAACGATTTTCATGGTCTCTCCTAGGCAGAGTTACTGCGGGGTAATCAGGCCGTTGGGACCAAATTCGAGGTAGTCTACCGGGGCGAGCTCTCGTGCGTCCATCTGCGGCTTCGCGGTGGCGGGCGCCAGGGCAGCGGCATCCTGCGGGCGGCCCAGAGGATTTTCCCGGAGTGTCAAGTCCGGCACGCCGCGCAGCTCCAACATGTCTCCCGGCTTTAAGGCAACGGCGTGGACGGTGTAGCGCGTGCTGGTCTGGCCATCCAGGCGCGGCCGCACGACGGCCGGTGGCAGGACATCGTCCGCGGCCCAGGTAGCGACGGACTTCGCGTTGATCGAGAGCGTGAAGTGCGAGACTCCGGTGCGGAGATCGTAATACTGGACGGCGATGTCATAGAGGCCGGCAGGCTTGTCGATCGTCGCGCTCAGGGTGCAGCCCGCCGACTGCGCGCACACCATTGCTTCTCCGTTCGACGCCGTCTCCCAGGGCGAGACCTTGACCGGAGTGTATCCCTGGGCCGTCATCCGCTCCGCCTCCAGGCGGTTGGGATCGTGGCCGACGCGTACCTGTGCATCATCGATACCGGAGATGCGCTGGAACCATTGGTCGATCGCATCGCGCCAGACGACCGCATGGCCCGCCTGGAAGGTGAACAGAGCGAGCACCTGCGCGTAGCGTTCCGGGTCCACCTTGCCCTGCAGCGCCGCCCACTGAGGCACATACTCGGCCGCTGCCAGGGCGCCCGCGTAGTGGCTGTCGTAGATGCTCTGGATCAGGGTCTTGCCGCTGTGCAGCTGGTAGTTGTACGGCACGTGATGGAAGAAGAGCAGGAGTTCATCTGGTGTGGTCGCCAGCGACTCGTAACGGGACGCAAGCTCCGGCGGATACTGCTGGGCGTAGCCTGTTCCCGCCGACGTCCGCTCCATGCCGATGCCGTCTTTCTCCCCACGGAACCACTGCCCCCAGCCATTGCGTTCCGCGCTCTCGATGCCTGGACCGAAGTGCACGCCGAGGATGTCGGTAAGCGTTCCCATCCCGTTCGGGCCGGTGTAGCTTTCGTAGACGTGCCAGGAGTTGGCCAGCAGGCTGGTGACAGTGTCCACCACCTGCGGATCGTTCCCCCAGGTCATGCGCGTCCAGAGATCGAGAATGTCGGGAAGGCTCGCGTTCGGGTTCCACGCCAGCTTGCCGAAGCCGTACAGATTCGCCATGGCCATGGGATGATGCAGCCAGCTCGCGTCCATGCCGACGTTGGTCACGCTGATGAAGCCACCTGGGCGCGACGCGCCGTCCGGCAGCGCAAAGCTTTTCCCTTCCACGATCTCGCGGACCGGCGTGGCTCGGCCGCCTGCGCGGAGGTCGGTATCGAGCACTGTTTTCCACATGGCCGGCAGCCAAACCATATGCCGCTGCTGCCCGGTGTACTCCTGCGCGGTTTGCAGCTCGATAGCCACGTTGCTGTGCGGCAGTGCGGCAAAGAGGGGACTTACCGGCTCCCGCGCCTGGAAGTCAATCGGCCCTTCCTTGATCTGGATGATGACGTTCGGCTCGAACTTGCCGTCATAGCGAACGAAGTTGTCGACACCGGCGCGCGCCCGAGC
>CAXUEE010000028.1:0-11376 GCA_964249905.1 uncultured Acidobacteriaceae bacterium | reverse complement strand
TCGGCCACCAGCACCGGATAATCGTAGGTGGTGGTGATGCGGCCGGAGCGCGCGGGCCAGCACGTTGGCGGCATCGGCCGGGGAACGCCCGTACTGCGACGGCCCTTTGCGGCCTTCGGAGTCCGCCTTGACGGTGAAGCCGCCAAAGTCCGGGATCAAGGTGTAGAGCTCGTCCACCTTCGTCTTCCACCAGGCAGCGACCTGCGGGTCGAGCGGATCAAACGTTTGGAGACCGCCGACCTCCTGCGGGCTCGTTAGATCGATGGAGATGGCCAGCTTAACGCCCCAGGGGCGGAAGACGTCGGCAACCCGGGCCAACTCATGCAGACGTTCAGTGGAGAGGATCTGCAGGTCGGCGTTGACGTTGTTGATGTTGCAGCCGTTGATGCCGACCGAAGCGAGCAGCCGCGCGTACTCCCCTGCACGCGTCAGGTCTGGGCGAACGTGGCCGCCGTCGAAGAAGATGGATGGTCCGGCATAGCCCCGCTCGATGGTGCCGTTCGAGTTGTCCCACTCGTCGCTCCAGCGCACCGGCACTGCGGGGGATTGGCGCTCGCCGGCGGGGATGTCGCGTTCGGCGGCAATTGCTTCGAGCAGGTGGAAGACGGCGTATAGCTCCGATTGCGGGGTTCCCCCAAGCAGAAGCAGGTGAGTGTGCCCATGCTCTCGGGGAAAGTCGATGCGGTAGCTTTCTCCAACAACCGCAGCGGCTGCGGAAGGAACAGCGGATGGTTGAACCTCCGTATTCGTCAGCAGGATGGAGTCTGCTTGCTCCTCACCTGTGAGACGTTCCGGCTGAAACAGCGTGAAAGGACGTCCGAGCATTGACGTCAGACCTCGCTGCAGCTCCACACCAGCGGCCCGGTCGGTCGGCGTTCTCCCCAGCAGCACGATGCGCGAGGGCAGTTCTCGGTACTGTTGAGGACGGCGGATGGGCGCATAGCGAAGCCATGCCTCGTGGCCATCTTCGCAATACGCAGAAAGGGCGAGCAGCGCCGTAACCACGATTCCACCGGCCACGATCGAACGAACGGTCACCGCGGAAGTTCCTGCGTTCCCACGATCTGGAAGCGCACCGGAGTCGCTCCTGTAAGAGGCTGCGAGCCGCCCACATATATGCTGTAGTCGCCTGGCACGACGGCGCGCGCACCCTTGTCATCCACCTGAGACATCGTTCGCGGATCAAGCGTGAAGCGTACGTGACGCGTTTCACCAGGAGCGAGATGAACCCGCTCGAAGCCGCTCAACTGCCTCGCCGCGCTGAGCGTGGTCTGCGGCGGAACAAGGTAAAGCTCTGCCACTTCATCCCCGGCCATCGAACCGGTGTTCTTGACGTCCGCCTCTACGACAAGCGTGTCCCCCGCCTTGAGGTTAGGGGTCGACACGCCAAGATGCGAGTAGCCGAAGGTGGTGTAACTCAGCCCGTACCCGAAGGGAAACAGCGGCTTGCCCTTGAAGAAACGGTACGTGCGATTGCTCATGCTGTAATCGTCGAAAGCAGGCAGCTGGTCCAAATCTGCGTAGAAGGTAACCGGCAAACGTCCGGCTGGATTGTTGTTGCCGGCCAGCGTCTCGGCAATCGCCTTCGCTCCGGCTTCTCCCGGATACCAGGCTTCCAGGATCGCCGCCGCATGCTCGTTCGCCCAGTTGACCGCGAGCGCGCTGCCATTCAGCAGCACCACGACGAGCGGCTTGCCGGTGCCGGCCAATGCTTCCAGCAGATGCTGCTGCGACGCGGGCAGCTTGATGTCCGTTCGGTCCCCACCCGCGAAACCTTCGACCTTGATGGGCATCTCCTCGCCTTCAAGCTCCGGAGAGAGCCCGACAAAAGCGAGCACTACGTCTGACTTCGAAGCCGCGGCCACTGCTTCCTTCTCAAGAAGGCCCGGCTTCGGCACCCACTCGAGCGTCAGGCCGGCGCCAAACAGCGGAGCCTTGTGCAGGTACTCCACACGAAGGTCGTGCCGGTTGGTATCGGCGACCGTCAAGGTAAACCGAGGCGTAGCGCTGGAGCGGTACTCCGCCGTTTCATTGATGTACCCGCCAATCTGCTTTCCATCCAGGTACACGGCGAACTGCTCGTGATCGCCGCAAGGATAGCAGTGGGCAAGCCGCGCCAACATGTCATAGCTGCCGGCCTCGGGCATTTGAATGGTGCCCGTCCAGCGCACGGCAAACGCGGCTGCGTCCGCGCCCGGCACCGGACTGGCGGAGTTCCAGTCGAAGTCCAGTTGCTTGTCCGTACGGGTGAGAAGCGGCTTGCCTTCGAAGCTATTGGTGGCAAAGTACTCGGCATGCAGTCCCTCGGCAGTGGACGTTTTGTCGGGGTGCAGCAGCGTACGAGGTACAGGCAGCGCGACTCCATCGGCATAGGATGACCCTTGCGCGTAGCTTACCTTGGCTCCACGAAACTCTTCGGCGATCCCATCCACCGGCATCACTGGGTTTCTCGGGACTGCGTTGTAGTTTCCTTCAAGTGCGGACAAGGATGCCGCGTTCGGACCGATGACGGCGATGGTTTTGATGCCTGATTTTAAAGGTAGCGCCTTGTCGTCATTCTTGAGCAGGACCATCGACTGCCGTGCCACATCGAGCGCTAACGCTTCGTGAGCCGGGCTTCCGACCTCAGTAAACGGCACCGCGTTGTACGGATCACTCTCCGGGGGATCAAAGAGGCCCAGCCGAAACCGCGCCGTAAACAAGCGCTTCAGAGACGTATCGATTTGGGCTTCCGACACCAGCCCACGCTGCACGGAGGCACCCAATGCCTTGTACGTCGAACCGCAATTGGTGTCCGTGCCGGCCTTGATGGAGTCGGCTGCTGCGGTCTCCTTGTCGGCCGACGTATGGTGCGCGTTCTTCTCAAAAAAGTCATCGACTGCGCCACAATCCGAGGTCACAAACCCGCCGAATTTCCAGTCGCCTCGAAGAATATTCACCAGCAGCTCTTTGCTGGCGCAGGCCGGCGCCCCGTCGATCGCGTTGTAGGCGCACATGATCGAATCGGCATGAGCTTCGGTAACGGTGGCGCGAAAGGCAGGCAGATAGGTGTCCCAAAGATCGTGGCGCGTCGGGTCGACGTTCGCGCTGTGCCTGGTCGACTCCGGGCCGGAGTGCACGGCAAAGTGCTTAGGCGTGGCAATCACCCGATAATAGTTTGGATTCGTGCCCTGTAGCCCATTTACAAACGCAACGCCCAGGTGCGCTGTCAGATAAGGATCTTCCCCATAGGTCTCCTGTCCGCGTCCCCAGCGTGGATCCCGGAAGATGTTAATGTTGGGAGACCAGATGCTCAGTCCGTAATAAATCGAATGAATATTGTGCCGAACTGCTTCGTTGTACTTGGCGCGTGCCTCGGTCGAGATCGCAGTGGAAATCTGCCCGAACAGCGGGGCGTTCCACGTAGCGGCCATTCCGATCGCCTGCGGAAACATCGTTGCGTACCCCGAGCGCGCCACCCCATGCAGTCCCTCGTTCCACCAGTCGTAGGCAGGCACGTTTAAGCGCGGGATCGCGGCAGAGGTGTTGGTCATCTGTGTAACCTTCTCCTCGAGCGTCATGCGCGAGACGAGATCATCCACTCTGCTTTGGGTGGGAAGACTCGGGTCTAGATAAGCGGGTTTACCACTCTGCGCACATGCTGAGGACGCAGCCAGAATGGATGCGAGAAGCGACGCCGTAGCGGTACGCATAAGGGTGGGTCTCCTGCGGGGGTTGATTGAGTTTCCGGCTTGAAGGGGGCATCTCTAACCGTGCCGCAGCCGATCGAGGCCGAACGAGATCCCGAGCTGCATGTTTTTCTCTTCGTCGCGAACTTTATCCGTTCGGGTTGAAGCATGTCAAGTCAGTGACTCAGTGCGAAGCCTTGGTTTGCGCTGCGACTTTCGATTTGCCGGGAAACCGCCCCGATCGGTGGTATCCGGAATGGCGCTGTAAAACGATGGCAGAAGCTCCCCGCAGACGGGCATACTCGCCTTCCGTAGTCACGACGAGGCGAGGCGCACTGCCGGCCAGGATACCCGCTTCCAGTTCCGATTGAACGATGGGTCCGAAGCGCTCCCAGGAGGTCGTCAGAGCTCCGGTGATCAGGATCAACTCCGGTGACAAAGCCGCCGTAATCAAGCGAAGTCCCCGGCCCAGGTAGCGTGCCTGCCGTTCGACAGCCTGGGCCGCCAACGCATCGCCCTCCTCGCTCATGTGCAGCAGCGTCTGGACCGAAGTAACCGCGGAATCAGGCACGCTCTCCCGGTAAAAGCGCAGCGCCGCGCTGGACGAAGCGAACGTCTCCCAGCAACCGTGCTTGCCACACCCGCACAGTGGACCGGACGGATCCAATGGAATGTGCCCGAACTCTCCCGCTAAGCCGTTCAGCCCGGAAACGATCTGTCCATTTGCCAGCACGGCAGTTCCCAGCCCTTCGGAGAGACTGACCAGGACCGCATTGTGCGTTCCATCCATGCGCCCAAACCAGAGCTCCGAAAGAAGACACGCGTTGGCGTCATTGTCCAGTTCCACCTGGAGCTTCAACTTCTTCTGTATGGAAGCTTTAACATCGTAATCCGACCACTTGAGATTTGGTGCGAGAATAAGGCGCTGGGTTTCGGGATGGACCCGGCCCGGAACACTCACCCCCACACCCTCAAACGACTTACCAGGGAAGCGGTTGCGCATGGCCTGCATTGCATCGCAAATGGCCATCACGGATCGCTCAGGGTCGGAGTAGATTCGGACATCCTCATGCGCGAGAAAGCGTCCGTTCAGGTCCAGAATAGCGAGAATGGCTCGCGTTGGACGAATGTCCGCAACCAGGATCACCAGGTCGTCGTTGAGCGAAAGAAGAGTCGGACGCCGCCCGCGCGGACGGCGCACCAGGGCGCCTTCCATCACCCACTTCTCTTCCAGCAGCTGCTCCACAATGTTGGAAACGGTGCTGGGCTGCAACCCGGAAGATCGCGAAAGATCCGCCCTTGAGATCGGCTGCCGTGCACGCACGATCTCAAGAATAATGTCCCGATTGATGTCGCGTGCGATCTCGCTAGAAGCGAGTTCGACGTAAGCTAGATCGCCCCGGCCGGCCTTCGTCCGAATGGCTTGCTTTCCGCGACTCGAGGCCATCGTTACTGGTTTACCCCGCTTGCAAGATACCCGCCGTCGACGGCCAAAATCTGCCCTGTCGTGAAGGAACAAGACTCGGACGCGAGATAGATTGCCGCACCTACCAGTTCTTCTGTTCTGCCAAACCGGTGCATCGGCGTCCGCAGCGTGAGTTCATATCCCCGTGGAGAATCAAGAATGGCCCGATTCAGGTCTGTAGGGAAGATGCCTGGTGCAATCGCGTTCACACACACCCCGTGCTCCGCCCACTCGACCGCCAGCGACCGTGTCAGTGCACCCAGCGCTGCCTTGCTCGCCCCGTAGGCGGCCACGCCGTCGAACGCAACATGGGTTGCCAGCGACGCGATGTTGACGATGCGTCCGGAGCGCTGCTGAAGCATGGTGGCTCCGAAGACTTGACAGGCCAGCAAAGCTCCCCTCAAATTCACATCCATGATTCGCTGCCAATCGTCCTCGGCAAAATCGACGGCAGGAACTTTCTTCGTGATCCCGGCTGAGTTGACCAGGATGTCGACCCGACCGTACTTCCTGATGACTTCATCGTGCAGGACCTGCAGAGAGTGCCGGCTGGTCACGTCGGAAGTCCTTTCCAGGGAGGACCGGCCGAGCGCCTGAATCTCCATCGCGGTCGCGGAGACACCGTCCTGGGATCTTGACGTGGCAACCACGTCCGCTCCACAGCGCGCCAGCCCAAGTGCAATGGCCTTTCCGATCCCGGACGTTCCGCCGACCACCACCGCGACTCTTCCCGTAACCCTGATTGCGTCCATACACCTTTTCGTAAAGGTTCAGTTTCGCACACAATGCTGGGATCGCGCGCTCCCTCCTGATGAGGGTCGGGAACTCCACGTGCGCTCACGTTCCTTGCGGAACTGGAACACGGAAAGGATCCGTATCGAGGAACGGGAGACAGCGATCGTGATATCCAAGCGGCTTTCGTGTTGACAAACGAAGGAACGTGAACATATAGTTCGGCTGGCGATTAAATCTCTTCTTGCCCCACAGCCCAACTTGGAAGCAAAGCAGGTAGATGCTCGACAATGGCTGTTTCAACCGTGTCCTGGCCTTGGTCGGGTATCCTCGTTGCCCTCTGGCAACGACATCTATGTTAACGCTCGCGCCTTTGCGGCCTTCAAGCTCGACGGGTGTTGACGCCCGCGGGTCAAGATGTTTCTCTCTACGACCGGACCTTTTAGATCAGGTAAAGCAAGCCATTTCTCTGGAGTTTTATGAACCCCTCCATCTTCGCTGACTTCCAGACAATTCACTACGAAGGTCCAGGCGCACAGTCAGATCTTGCTTACCGCTGGTACGATGCTGACCTTGTGGTGCTCGGCAAAAAGCTAGGCGACCACCTTCGCTTTGCGGTAGCCTACTGGCACAGCCTTGCGATGAACGGCAGCGCCCCTTTCGGCTCGTCGCCCCTCAACCGCCCCTGGATGAATCGGACGGACAGCATGCAGGCCGCGCGCGAGAAGGCCGACGCCGCTTTCGATCTGTTCCGTGTGCTTGACCTTCCATTCTTCACCTTTCATGATCGGGACATTGCCCCGGAGGGTGACTCGCTCAAGGAGTCCCTGAGTAACTTCCACCAGATGGTGGATTATCTTGCGAGCAAGATGGAGTCCTCGAAGGCAAAGCTTCTCTGGGGAACCGCCAATCTCTTCAGCCATCCGCGCTTCATGTCCGGAGCAGCCACAAATCCTGACCCTGAAGTCTTCGCGTATAGCGCTGCCACGGTCAAGCACTGCATGGACGCAACGAAGCGGCTGGGCGGCGCCAACTATGTTTTGTGGGGTGGCCGCGAGGGCTACGAAACACTACTGAATACGGACCTGCGCCAGGAGTTTCAGCAGCTCGGCCGCTTTCTTTCGATGGTCGTGGAATATAAGCATAAGATCGGTTTCGACGGACAGATCCTGCTCGAGCCCAAACCTAAAGAACCAACCGCGCACCAATACGATTTCGATACAGCAACCGTATACGGTTTTCTAAAGCACTTCGGCTTGGAAAACGAAGTGAAGCTGAACCTTGAAGCGAACCATGCGCTGCTCGCCGGGCACACGTTTGAGCATGAAATCGCCACCGCCGCCAGTCTGAACCTCTTGGGCTCGCTGGATATCAACCGCGGCGATCCGCTGCTGGGATGGGACACCGATCAGTTTCCCGTCGACCTTTACTCGATGACGCTCTCGATGTATCACGTGATCCTCGGAAGCGGACTCGGGCAGGGAGGCATGAATTTCGATGCCAAGGTCCGGCGGCAGTCGTTTGAGCCGCTCGATCTTCTTCATGCGCATGTAGGCGGCGTGGACCTGTGCGCCCACGCTTTCCTGATCGCCGCCAGGATGGTGGAAGACGGCAAGCTGCAAGGCAAGGTGTCCGACCGCTACTCCGGCTGGAAAACCGCGGAGAATCAAGCGATGCTGAATGGCAAGCTCGGTCTGGAAGAAATCGCCGCCAGCGCCGAAAGCCAAGCGCTCAATCCTTCGCCGCGCTCCGGGCACCAGGAACAGTTGGAGAATTTAGTCACTCGCTATCTGTAGCGACGAGTGACCATACAAGGAGCACTTTGATGAGAAAGACTCGCAGCTATCTCTTCGCGCTTGTCCTCTTACCGCTCCGGCCGCTTTATGCGCAAACCACACCGGTGGTGCACCTGACCGCCGAGCAGGACCACCAGCGCATGATGGACCTGCTCCACATCACAGAGCTCCGGCGAGGCCGCGACGGCCGCGACGACTCCCCTTTCGCGGCCAACTACGACGAGTCCAAGGCGAATCCTTTCCCGCACCTTCCCGACCCGCTGGTCCTGAACAACGGCAAACCCGTAACGACTGCCAAGGTCTGGACCGAGCAGCGCCGTCCTGAACTCCTGGAGCTTTTTGACCGCGAGATTTACGGGCGCGTTCCTGTGCATACGCCCGGGGTCACGTGGGAGGTCACGGCCACCAAAAGCTCGACAGTCAGCGACGTTCCTGTGGTGACCAAGAGCCTCACCGGGCACGTCGACAACACCTCCTACCCGCTCATCACGGTCGACATCAAGCTTGAGCTCACCACGCCGGCCAGCGTCGCCGGTCCCGTCCCCGTCATCATGGAGTTCGGCTTTCTGGGCCTACGCCCGGTATTTCCGCCACCTGCCCCTGGAGCACCTCCTCGTCCGGCCCCTCCTCCGCCTCCGCCTGGACCCACCTGGCAGGAACAGGTCATCGCCAAAGGCTGGGGCTACGCCATCGTCAGCCCTGGCAGCATCCAGGCCGACAACGGCGCCGGACTCACCGAAGGCATTATCGGTTTATGCAACCACGGCCAGCCCCGCAAACCTGACGATTGGGGCGCCTTGCGCGCGTGGGCCTGGGGGGCCAGCCGAGCCCTGGACTACTTCGCCACCAACCCGTCAGTCGACGCTTACCAGATCGGGATCGAAGGCCACTCCCGCTATGGGAAGGCCGCCCTGGTAACGATGGCTTACGACCAGCGCTTCGCCATCGCCTACGTCAGTTCCTCCGGTGAGGGCGGCGCCAAGCTCAGCCGCCGCAATTGGGGCGAAGTCGTCGAGAACGTCGCCGGTACCGGCGAATACCACTGGATGGCCGGCAACTTTCTCAAGTACGCCGGGCCGCTGCAATGGAGCGACCTCCCCGTCGACGCACACGAACTTATTGCCTTGTGCGCGCCGCGCCCAGTCTTCATCTCCGGAGGCGCTACGCACGGCGATGGCTGGGTCGATACACACGGCATGTTCCTGGCCGCAGTCGGCGCCGGCCCGGTCTATCGCCTGCTGGGCAAGCGTGACCTGGGCACGACCCTCTATCCGCCAATGGAAACACCGCTCATCGACGGCGACCTCGCCTTCCGCCAGCACTCCGGCGGACATACCCCCGCACCCAACTGGCCCACCTTTCTCAACTTCGCGAGTCGGTATTTGAAGGCACCCCCAGCTAAGTCTTCTTAGCTTCAGGGCTGACATGAATGCATTGAGGATCAAGAGTCGCTCTTGCTTACCTTAATTATTAATTCGACACGAAAATTATCCATGATCCCACGCAGCCTTTTGCTTCTCGTCGCCTCTTGCATGCTTCCCCTCTACTGCCACGCGCTTGGTGAGCCTCAGCGCGTGACCTTTGCTCCCTCGCCCACAAGCTTCCCGCTCTCGTCATCCGGCCTCTACGTCGACCCTGCGGACTGGCCCGGTGTCCAGCGTGCCGCCGGCGATCTCGCCTCCGACCTCACCCACGTCACCGGCCACATCACGCAGCTGCTGCAGTCGCCATCCGCCGCCCAGCAGGATATCGTTCTCATCGGCACAGTAGGCCACAGCCCTCTGATCGACGCCCTCGTCTCCGCCCACAAGCTGGATGTCTCCGCCATCCGCAATCACTGGGAGACCTCCATCACGCAAGTCGTCGAGCATCCCATGCCCGGCGTCAGCCGCGCCCTTGTCCTTGCCGGCGCCGACAAGCGCGGCACTATCTTCGCCATCTACGATCTCTCCGAGCAGATCGGCGTCTCGCCCTGGGCCTGGTGGGCCGATGTGCCGATCCCGCATCACGACGCCCTCTTCGTCACGCCTGGCCGCTATCTTCAGCCCGAGCCCCGCGTCAAGTACCGCGGCATCTTCCTCAACGACGAAGCGCCCGCCCTCTCCGGCTGGGTCGCCGACAAGTTCGGCGGCTATAACAGCAAGTTCTACACGCACGTCTTTGAACTCCTGCTGCGCCTTAAGGCCAACTTCCTGTGGCCCGCGATGTGGAACTCCGCCTTCGCCAAGGACGACCCACTCAACCCCAAGCTCGCCGATGAATACGGCATCGTCATGGGGACCTCCCACGAAGAACCCATGATGCGCGCAGAAAAAGAGTGGACCCGCGATCATGGCCCCTGGGACTACACCGCAAACGCCCTTGCCATCAACGACTTCTGGCGCAGCGGCATGGAGCGCGACAAGCACTATGAAGAGATCGTAACGCTCGGCATGCGCGGCATCAACGACACCGCCATGTCCGCCGACACCAACACCCAGCAGCTCGAAACCATCGTCGCCGACCAGCGCAAAATCCTCGCCTCCACCGTCAACCTGGACCTCGCCAAGGTCCCGCAGGTCTGGGCCCTCTACAAAGAAGTCCAGACTTATTACGAGAAGGGAATGCGCGTTCCAGATGACGTCACCCTCCTCTGGTCGGACGATAACTGGGGCAATCTCCGGCGCCTGCCCACCGCCGACGAGCGCAAGCGTCCCGGCGGCGCAGGCATCTACTACCACTTCGACTACGTCGGCGGCCCGCGCTCCTACAAGTGGCTCAACACCTACTCCATCACTAAAATCTGGGAGCAGATGCACCTCGCCGTCGAGTACGGCGCCGACCGCCTCTGGGTCGTCAACGTCGGCGACCTCAAGCCGATGGAATTCCCCATCGAGTTCTTCCTCAACTACGCCCGCACGCCCGATCGCTGGACCCAGAACGACCTCCAGGCCTACACCGAACAGTGGGCGACGCGCGAGTTCGGCCCCGAGCACGCCGCCGAAATCGCCTCGCTCCTCTCGACTTACACCAAGTTCAACGCGCGCCGCAAACCCGAACAGCTCGAACCCGACACCTTCTCACTCACCCGCGATCACGAAGCCGACCGCGTCGACCAAGACTGGCGTGACCTCACCGCGCGTGCCGAACAGGTCTCCGCGGCTCTCCCCGAAGCCTATCGCCCAGCTTTCTTTGAGCTCGTGCTCTATCCCCTCAAAGCCTCTGCCCTGGTCAACGAGCTCTACATCGCCGCCGGCCGCAATCACCTATACGCCACGCAGGGCCGGGCCAGCGCGAATGTCTACACTGATCAGGCCCGCAAGCTCTTCGCCGCCGACGCCGCCCTTACTTCCGAGTACAACCACACCCTGCTCAGTGGCAAGTGGAACCACATGATGGACCAGACCCATATCGGCTACACCTTCTGGAATGAGCCTCCGCTGAACGCCATGCCCGCTGTCGAAGAGGTGCAGCCGCAACCCGGCGCGCACATGCTGGTCTTTGCCGAGAACTCGAATCCCTTCCGCCCCGCGCTCCCCGCCTTCGACTCGCTCAGCAACCAGGCCCGGACGATCGAGCTCAGCAACCGCGGCACCGAATCCTACGCCTTCACCGCCGTCCCGTCCGCACCCTGGATCAAGCTCAGCGCCACCTCCGGCACCGTCACCGCCGACCAGTCCCTCGCCGTCACCATAGACTGGACCCAGCTCCCCACCGACTCCGCCAAGGCGTCCAT
>CAXUEE010000027.1:0-23948 GCA_964249905.1 uncultured Acidobacteriaceae bacterium | reverse complement strand
GGCCGACACTTCAAGGTCGGCCGGCAAACCTTCCTGTTGGACGATCAGCGAGTGGTAACGCGTGCAGGTCATGGTCGACGGAATGCCTGCGAAAATCGTGCGCCCGTCGTGCTCGACTTCGCTGGTCTTACCATGCATCAACTGCGCCGCACGAACTACCTGCCCGCCAAATGCCGCGCCGATCGCCTGATGGCCGAGACACACCCCCAGGATCGGCGTGCGCGGGCCCCCGGCCTGCTGGCGCGCTGCAAAGTGCTTGAGCAGGCCGATGCTGATGCCGGCCTCCTGCGGGGTGCAGGGGCCTGGGGAGATCAGGACGCGGTCCGGCTTGAGCGCCTCCACCTCTTCCGGCGTCAGCTCGTCGTTCCGGCGGATGACCATCTCCGCGCCCAGCTCGCCCATGTACTGCACCAGGTTGTAGGTAAACGAGTCGTAGTTGTCGAGCACGAAGACCATCTCCTGATTCTAGTCCTCCCCGCCAACAGCCGCGCGGTCCCGCACGTCTACTCATGCAGAGGTTGCTCATGCTCTTTCCCCCCACACGTTGGAAGCACTTTGCCGCTATGGTCTTAATTGGCGATGGCGTCATGGCGTTGGTCCACCCCCAGAGGGACGCGCTCGCCTGGAAGACTGGGCCGCAACCCTGGCAGGAGTTGATGCATGCGCTCCACCAGCGGCCGGCACTCACCCGCCTCATCGGAGTTGCGCAGATCGCTGGCGGCATCTGGTGGGCTATCCAGCAGGAAGACGAAGAGTAGCATCTTCGCACGCGTACAGGATTCAGGAGGCGTGACGGACAAATCAAGAAACGGGAGCGGAGCTCGCCGGCTCCTAACCAACGTAACGACAATCAGTTGCGCCGTCTTTGCTGCTTTTTGGGCAACTTATCCTTTCGCGCGGTCCCTCTTCCGCCTCCAGGTTGGCTATAACGAGGGTTGGAATGTGTACTCGGCTGAGCGAGTTACAAATAACCTCAAGCTATACCCGGTCGCGTACGGTTGGCAGACTGTCAACTATCCCATGCTGTCGTTCTACCTCGTAGCCTTCCTGCACCGTTTTACCCACGATTATTTATTCACAGCCCGTATTCTTTCGCTTCTCTCCCTTATCGCTTGCTGCGCGCTGTGCGGTTGTGTGGTTCGGCAGCTATGCGGGTCGCGACGCTCCGCAATCCTTTCTGCCTTCTTCTGCCTAGGTGCCTTTTGCACCAACGCCGACTTATATGTCGGGATGGACGATCCACAGCTGCTTGCACAGGCCTTCTTTCTAAGTGGCTTTGCCGTCTATTTGTACAATCGAAGAGGCCTTTCGGCGCTTTCGCTCGCCGCCGCTCTCTTCGTCCTTGCAGGATCAATCAAGCACAATCCGATCGACTTCCCGTTAGCTGTACTTTGCGATCTGGCATTGCTTTCCTGGCGTCGGGCACTCTGGTTTCTCACCTGCGGATCCGCATGCACCGCTCTGTCGGTCGCGCTGAACATCCACTTCGGCGGCCCGTACTTCCTGACGCAGATGCTGGCCGCGCGAGCATATGATTTCAGACATGGATTTCAGGCCGTCACACTCGGCGTCTTGCCACCGCTGATCGGTCCGCTTGCGCTGACGATTGCTTTTGCCTGGACGCTCAGAGTAGATCCTACCCGGCGCGTTGTGACTTTTCTACTTGCGCTCTCACTGCTAGTCGGCACATTCTTTGCCGGCGGCGCTGGAGTTTCCACGAATACCTACTTCAGTACGATGATTGCCGTGTCTCTTCTTATCGGATTGTTTCTAAGTGACTGGGAGAAAGGATCTTGGACTTGGACGAATCATCTACTTGCCCTGTACTCGCCCTGGCTAATCTTTTTCTGGCTTCTAGTTCCTGCCGGGTGCAATGGTGTGATCAATCCCGTGAAAATGCTGAGACTGACTGCAGAACGGCAGCGAAGATTCGATGAGGACATTGCTTTCCTCAAGCGACAGCCTTCTCCCCAAATCTGTGAAGATTTACTCCTTTGCTTTTATGCCGGACAACCCTATCTCTACGATCCCTTCAATGCAACGCGGCTGATGCAGTTCGGCAAACTAAACCCGCAAGTATTTGTTGGCGAACTCAATCAACGTGTCTTCGGCGCCATCGAGTTAGAGCAGCACAGTCCAGAGGACCTTTCCCAGCAAGACCGCTTTCCGAAGTCATTCCTGCAGGCCATCCGAGAACAGTACGATCCCGTCGTTGCAAATCCAGAGGTTGTCTTTTACGTGCCCAAAGAAAAGTGATAGGAGCAGGGTGATAAGACTTCTAGCCCTGCCCACGCGCCCGTTCCATCGCCCGTACCACCGCTCGCGCCTTGTTCCCACACTCTTCGAACTCATTCTCCGGGATGCTGTCCGCCACGATCCCCGCTCCTGCCTGCACCGATCCGCGCACGCCGTCCATAAACAACGTCCGAATCGCAATGCAGCTGTCCAGATTGCCGCTGAAGTCGGCGTAGAAAATACTTCCGCCATACACCCCGCGCCGTGCCGGCTCCAGCTCCTCAATAATCTCCATCGCGCGAATCTTTGGCGCGCCGCTCAACGTCCCCGCAGGAAAGCACGCTTTGAATGCGTCGATCGCAGCCAGTTCCGGTTTCAGCTTACCTTCGATCGCGCTCACCAGGTGCATTACGTGGCTATACCGCTCGACAAACATCAGATCCTTCACGTGTACGCTGCCGAATTCGCTTACCCGGCCCACATCGTTGCGGCCCAGGTCAACCAGCATGACATGCTCGGCCACTTCCTTTGCGTCCGTCCGCAGATCGGCTTCCAGTGCGCGATCTTCCACTTCGTCCGCACTCCGCCGGCGCGTGCCGGCAATCGGCCGGTACTCGACCGTTCGGTCATGCACCCGCACCAGTAGCTCCGGCGAGGAACCCACAATATGCGCCGTTGTCTCTGTCCGCTGCACGCCGGAAAGCTTCGCAGACTCACCTGTTTCCCTCGACCGCTCCATGCCGAACCGTAGAAAGTACATATACGGTGAAGGATTCACAATTCGCAGCGCTCGATATACCGCAAACGCCTCCACCCCAGGCTCGCAATCGAAGCGCTGCGAGAGCACGCACTGGAAGACGTCGCCGCTGGCGATGTACTCCTTCGCCCGCGCCACCGCCGTTAGAAAGGCCTTCTTCGAGGTCCGCGGAACCATCTTTAGCTTCCCTGGCTTTTCTTTGCTCTTCGGGCGCAATGCAGAGCCTGGCAGTACCGAAGCCAGCCGCTTCTCCATCCTGTCCAGCCGCTTCTGCGCCCGGTCATACGACCCATTCCGTGTTAGATCTGCGGTCGCGATCAGCAGAATCTCTTTCTTCACATGGTCAAACGCGAGCACCTGGTCGAAGAACATCAGACAGGCGTCCGGGACGCGAAGCTCGTCTGCGGCCAGCTCCGGCAGCTTCTCGATCAGGCGCACAACGTCATAGGCGAAGAAGCCGACAGCGCCGGCGGTAAAGGGAGGCAGTCCCGGGAGACGAGCCGGCGTATGCCCTCCCAGGGCCAGCTTCAGCTCCTCGAAGATGTCTCCGGTGAAGGTCCTGCGCCGCCGGCCTTCTTCAACGGCGATCTGCCGGCCGCGCGCGACCATCTTCTTGTATGGAGCGATGCCGATAAAGGTAAACCGCCCCACATGCTCCCCACCTTCGACGCTTTCCAGCAGAAACGCTTCGGGCTCCTCATGGGCGATACGCAAAAAAGCCGAAACCGGGGTCTCGAGATCCGCCGTCACGGTGCGATACACGGGGATCAGCGTATTGACTCTGGCTAATCGTTCAAACGCTTCCGGAGTCGGCGTCGTCTCATTTTTCCGCTTCATGTCGATACCACAATCGTATACGCCCTCTACGACCCAGCTGCGGGAACCCCCAAAAGGCGGATTGCGTCCGGGTCTTGCCGCGGCCTATGCTCGGCGGAGTTCGGTCTATGTGTCTCTCCCTTCCCCTGGGAAACGAAAGCATCGTCTCCGGTGTCTCACCATCAGACGTAGGGGAGCAAGGCGATGGCCGGCGAATCATTGGTACCGAGAACAGAGCTCATACGAGCACAGGGGCTGAAGCAGATGGCAACACTCCGCACCACCATGACCCTTGAACAGGAGAAGAACCCCTGGGAAGCGCAGGCGGCACGATTCGATTACGCGGCACAGAAGCTGAACCTCGACCAGGGCATCTGGAAGATCCTTCGTTACCCGACGCGCGAGATTATCGTGCACATCCCGGTCGCCATGGACGATGGCTCGATTGAGGTCTTCACGGGCTACCGCGTCCAGCACTCGCAGGCCCGCGGCCCGGCCAAAGGCGGCATCCGCTACGCGCCGGACGTCTCGCTCGATGAGGTTCGCGCGCTTGCCAGCTGGATGACCTGGAAGTGCGCCGTCGTCAACATTCCATTCGGCGGAGCCAAGGGCGGTGTCATCTGCGATCCGAGGCATATGTCGCAGGGTGAGCTGGAGCGGATGACCCGCCGCTACACCGCCGAGCTGATCCCCTTTATCGGTCCCGAGAAGGACGTTCCCGCGCCCGACATGAACACCAACGAGCAGACGATGGCCTGGATCATGGACACCTACTCCATGCACGTCGGCCAGACCTCCACCGCGGTGGTCACCGGCAAGCCGGTCAACCTGGGTGGCTCGCGCGGCCGGCGGGAGGCGACAGGCCGCGGCATCTCGGTCTGTTGCGATGAAGCTGTTAAATACCTCGGCATGGACATTGCCGATTGCCGCGTCATCCTCCAGGGCTTCGGCAACGTAGGCTCGAACGCCGCCAAGCTGCTCTACAGCAAGGGCTACACCATCCTAGGCATCGCCGAGTATGACGGCGCGCTCGTCAACGAACATGGCATCGATGTGCCGGCGCTGATTGAACACCGCGCGCGCGCCGGCACGATCGTCGGCTTTGCCGAGGCGGGGGCCTGCGACAAGGCCGAGCTGCTGACACGCCCCTGCGAGATCCTTGTTCCCGCGGCCACGGAGAACGTGATTACCAGCGAGAACGCAGCCAGCCTCCGCTGCCGCATCCTCTGCGAAGGCGCGAACGGTCCGACCACCACCGTCGCCGATGACATTCTCGAAGACAAGCAGGTCTTCGTCATCCCCGACATCCTCGCCAACGCCGGCGGCGTGACTGCCAGCTACTTTGAATGGGTCCAGGATCGCATGGGCTATTTCTGGACTGAAAACGAAGTCAACCAGCGTCTTGACGCCATCATGTCCGAGTCCTTCAAGGACGTAATCGCCTATGCCGAGTCGCACAACGTCAACAACCGGATCGCTGCCTACATGCTGGCCATCGACCGCGTCGCCTACACCACCAAGCAGCGCGGCATGTACGCATAGAAGCTCGGACGATAGCGATGGTAGGAGAACAAAAAACAAATCCCTACTGGATGACAACAAAGGAGGAATGGCTCTCCAGCAGTTCTACGAGAAATCTGCTTCCCACCATACCGCGCCATCTGCTAGGGGATCGTAATCGTCACCGCCACCACTTGCGAGGCGCTCTGAATGACCGGTCCACCCTGTGCGCTCGCGGCAACGGTAAACGTATAGCTTCCGGGCCTTGTTCCCAGGTCCGTGCAGTTCCCACACCCGGACATCAGCGAGAGTCCAACCAGCGTGCCCGCAAGCAGCATCATCAGTCCAGCCCGACGGCTGCCACGCCGCACCCGGAAGAGCCCGGCCGCGAACAGGAAGAAACCGGCCCACACTGTACGTGTTGCTCCTTTCGTTCCTGGGCTCCAGGTCTCCCCCAGGAAGTAAGGGTGGTTCGGGTCGCCGCAGCTATGCGGCGCAGCCGTTGTAAACTGCAGCGTCGTCGACCCTCCGCCAGGAGCAATGGTCGCGTTTACAAAGGTGCAGCCCGTCTCGTTTGGCAGCCCCGAGCAGCTCAGGGCCACTGGCTCCGCAAACCCGTTGACGGCCGCCACTGTCACCTGGAGGATGCCAGTGCGACCCGTACCAAGGGTCATCGGGGCCGGCGTGACGTTTAGGGTAAAGCTTTGCGGGCCGGCTGGACGCGGAGCGCCCGCAGGCGTAATCACGACCGTAACTCCTGCCGAGGCTGCGGGCAGGAAGTTCGCATTTCCGGCGTAAGCAACAGAAACAACATGCGTTCCAAGCGCCAGGGAGGAAGTAGTGAACGTTGCCGTACCCGTGGCGTCCAGCGTTCCCGTGCCGATCACATTTGTGCCGTCCAGGAATTGCACCGGCCCGCCCGGCACAGCAAAGTTGCCTGCCACCCTCCCCGTGAACGTGACGGGAGTTCCCACAACCCCCCACGCCACAAACGCGGCCACCGACGCGGTAGTCAGGTCGGGGAAGACGCGGACCTGGATCGCATTCGACTGCGCCGCCGAATTGTTTGCGTCTCCGGAGTACGTCGCGTCTACCGTGTACAAGCCGGCCTGGAAATCTCCCGCTGTGGGTGGACAGGCGTTCGAGCCCCCTTGCAGGCTGGCCGCAATGGTACAAAAGGCGACATTGTTTGCCAAAAACGTGATGTTTCCCGTCAGGTTGAAAGTGGACTCGATCGCCGTGCCGTCCAAGACCTGCCCAAAGTACATCGTCACCGGCGAGATCAGCGGTGTACTGCTTAGCGGAGTGGCGCATGGAAAACTCGAGCCGGGAGCATCCACGCAGAGCAGCAGGTGGAGCGATGTCGTACTCGTCACGACGGTATGCGTGGCCGTGGCTTCGAGCGCCAACGCGCTCGCCAGTCGGGTCCAGGTCACCGCCAGCGCGTGCGTACCCACCGCCAGCGTTGCCGGCCCCGTGATGCTGGCCGTCCCGCTGCTGCTGGTCACCGACCCCACACGGGTTCCGTCGACCGAGAACGTATAAATACCCGCATCGCCGCTCCCGCCCGCAAGCGTCGCCGTCAGCGTAAACGCCGCACCAAAGACAGATGGCTCGGGCGAAGCGGTCAGGGTCAGCGGCGAGACCAACTGCACCACGGCATGCGTTCCCGTGAGCGACACCGGCCCATAGTTTGCATCGCCCGAGTACACCCCTACTACCGCGTGCGTGCCCGCCGCCAGCGACGCATAAACGCCCGCTGACACCGCCAGCGTAGCCGCTCCGCCAGCCACGGCCGCGGTTCCGGCCACCACTCCGTCGATCGTGAAGCTCACGCTGCCCGTCGGTGCCGCCAGTCCCGACGCCACCATCAGGTTCGCCGTCAGCGTAAAGCTCGATCCAAAGGTGGAAGGCTCAGGGCTCGCACTCACCGTGCCGCCCGGCGTCAGTCGCGGGGCAGCCGCACGGTTCAATAGCACAGTTACCCCGCCCGTGTTTACCTCGGCATTGCTCGCCAGCGTCTCGAGGTTCGCAACAGGGTTGGCCAGCACTGCGCCGCCGTTGGCCAGCACCAGGTCGATTCTTCCATCTCCGTCCACGTCGCCGGCGGAGATGCTGTTAATTCCCTGCCCTGCCAGAAAGTGCGTCTCCGCACCGAAGCTTCCGTCCCCCTTACCCAGCTGCACGCTTAGGACATAGCCGTCGCTGAGGATGAGATCGGGTACACCGTCGCTATTCACATCGGCCAGCATTGCCTGATAGAAGTTGCGCGAGGGCGTGAAGCGCACGGGATTGACGGGGTGCGCAGCGGAGGTCAGGAATTTGCCGCCACCCGACCCGTACCAGACGTACACATAGTTTGGGGCGCTCGCGGCGGGAGCGGCGAGGTTTGCCGAAAGGTTTGCGTAGGTGATGACAAGATCATTGTGGCCGTCGCCATCGAGGTCCGCCACCGCCGCCGACCCGATGAAGGCCGGAATTCCGAGTCCTCCAGCAGCGGTTGAGACGGCCGGGCCGGCGAAGGATGAGGCGAGTTGCGGCGCAGTCAACTGCCCTGGCGTGGTCAGCGAGCCATCCGCGCTCAGGTCACCGGTCGCCCGGGCGAGCGGCCCGCCGTACAGGCTGGATGGATAGAACACCAGGCGTCCGTTTGCCTGCACAAAGACATCCGGTACACCGCTAGTGACAAAGGGCGCAGCGATGACCAGATTATGCGCAAAGGGCCCGCAGCTTGCCGACCCATTGGCGTAGCCGTCGTACATGGCGCTCTGCGGAAACAGACCGCCGCCGTTGAAGTAGTAGCGGGCGCCATCGAACGAGCGGTTCACGATCGCTGTGCCCGCCGCGCCGATCGCCAAGGTGGACGCGCCGTACAACAGCCCCGGAGCCTGCGGACAGGAGAGCAGTGTGGACGCTGCCAGCGCCCGGGGAGCCGCAAAGCCGCCTGTGCCATCGCCCAGCTGCACCACGGCACCATCCGCGGTCTTCGGCAGAGCGGCCGCGCTTCCGTCCGCGGTTAGCAGCAGGTCGAGCTTTCCATCGCCATCGACGTCTCCTACCTGCACGGTGCTCCAAAGACCAGCTGCACCGGTCTGGGCGGAGGTTGGCACCGGCGCACCCGGCGAGCCCACGTAGGTGAACGTGCCGTCGCCCCCACCCCGAAGCAGTTGGGCCTGCTCTGCCGCCGTGGCAACCACCGCGTCTACTGTATTCCCGCCGTGGAACGCACCCAGCGCCCCCGAAAGCGCAGGCTGTCCAGCGGCAAACGCCCGCGACGTCTGTAGGCTGCCATCCGCATTCCCGAACAGGAGAGCGACGCCCTCCGGTGAATCGACTGCGAGATCCAGGTTGCCGTCACCGTTGAAGTCGGCCAACGCGTAGGAGCTGTGCCCCGGCCCTACGTTATAGATTCCTTTGAGGCCGAGGTACGCAGTGCCATCGCCCAGCAGCACGGAAACCCCTGCCGGCGTCGCCGCCAAGGCATCCGGCAGGCCATCTTTGTTCAGGTCCGCCACGGTGATCAGGTGGCCACCGTTGCCCGTCGTGCCGTCCAGCGAGCCCGTCCCGCCTGACGAAGTGCTCTGAAAGGTCCCATCTCCATTGCCGAAGAAGACGTCGAGGTGTCCATTTGCACATTCGGCAATCAGGTCAGGGCGCCCGTCCAGATTCACATCCTTTACTGCCAGCGAGTACACCCCGGAGGTACCCTGAAAAGTCGTAAAGCCCGCGGGACCATGGTCGACACCCCCGTTGGGAAAGCCGCCCGCATAGTAGCCAAGGAGAACCTGCGCCGTGTGAGCGGTGGTCGAGTTCACGATCAGATCGTTTGCGCCATCCCCATTCACGTCCACAATCGTCATGGGACCGACGCCGTCCGGCGGCTGCACGATCTGTACTGATGAGGCCTGCGGCCCCGAGTTGGTAGGGAGGAAGTCCAGGACGATGCCCGTCTTCACATCGCCCGCTACCACGTCCAGCGGTCCGGATGGGTGCAGCCTTCCCGCCCGCAGGTAGTGAAATTCATATGACACAGTCGCGGCGCTGCTGAAACTCTGTGAAACGTTGGCGGAGAAGGTTCCATCGCCGCGACCGGGTGCAATCGTTAGCGTCGTCGTGTACTGGCCGGCGACGGATGCGTTCGCTACGGTGAGCCATCCGAGGTCCACGTGGCCTTGCCCCGTCAGGTCGCCGACGGCAATCGAATCTCCAGCCGTAGCCACTGTGGCCGATGGGGTGAAGTTGCCTTGGCCGTCGTTGAGGAGGACGTGCGCCGTCGAGGCGGCCGGAGTCGCTCCCTGGTCGAGGTAAATCAGGTCCGGAAATCCGTCCCCGTTCACGTCGGCGGCATACACCGCCGTGGGCCAATTTCCGGTAGGGATCACCTTGGGTTGCACGAAGTTTTGTGCGCCGCTTTGCCCCGCAACGCCGAGGAAACACGAAGTTATGGCAAGAACAAGCCTGCGAAGATTGCGGAACAAGCACATGAGGGGAGGGCCGCTTGGCTTGCCGCCTCTCGCAGCAAACACCACGAGCCTAGCACCCAGCTTACCCTCCGCATACGACACCCTTGGGGGATGTGTCAGAATGAGGACAACTGGCACAATGATTCGCCGGGGCGGCCCCCAACGCCATGAATCTGCCGAACTCCATCACGATGAGCCGGATTGCCAGCGTACCCCTGCTGATCTGGTTCCTCAGCCCGCACTCGCCGATCCACGAACCGGGCGCGCAGGAGTTGGCAGCTTCGGGCCTGTTTATTCTGGCCAGCATTACCGACGGCCTCGACGGCTATCTCGCGCGCCGCCGCCAACAGATCACGACGATGGGCATGCTGCTGGACCCGCTCGCGGACAAGCTGATGGTTGCCACCGCTTATATCATTCTCGTCGCGTACTGCCCCGGCATCGTGCCGCCCTGGATCGCTGTGCTGGTCATCGGCCGGGAGTTCCTGGTCAGCGGCCTGCGTTCGATCGCCGCCAGCGAGGGATACACGATCGACGCCAGCGAGATCGGGAAACTCAAGACTGTCCTCCAGATCGTCTCCGTGGTCGCCGCCATCCTCGCCCATCGCTGGGACTACTGGCTCTGGTTTCCGCACTTCCATGGCGGCTTTGTCGTCGGGGTCCGCTTCATCGCCTTGACCTCCATTTACTGGATGACCTGTGTCTCCATCATCTCCGCCATCGACTACTTCGTTGGCTTCTGGAAGAAGATCGATCATGCCAGCGAGCGCGCGCGCACCCGCCGTAAAACAATCCTGCTTAGCCGCAAGAAAGCTTCTGGAGCGAACCCGGAACACTCCAGCCTGCTCTAAAGAATGTCGCTCATCGCCGTCAAAGCGCAAAAGTATGAACAGGCCGGTTCGTTCGGTGGCACACTGCTTTCGTACTTCTCTTTTTGCGCTCTCCTGCCAAAGGTTTGCAAGACCGACTACCTCCCCTAAGATTCGCCGGACAAATTTAAGCACAGGCCGGGCGAACGCACACCTTCTTACCATGCGACCCTAAACGGCGCTCACGGGTGCGCCACGGAGTTCCTTCATGTCCGATGAAGTTCTTGCCCCTGTTCTCGCCATCCTCATTCTCGGCGCACTCTTCCTCTGGATCCCGACCTTGGACATCTGCAACGACCGCTGCCAAAAATTGCTGCGCGGACGTACGAAGCAGCAGGCCGTGGACGCAGCGCGCGACTCCGAGAAGACTTCGACCGCCGCCTAGCATGCTTGCGGGCTCTTTACTGTCCTAGAATCGGTGTCCCTGCCAGCTGCTGGCTCGCTGCGATGCGCGCCTTCCACTCCGCGGGACCGGTTTTATGCACGCTGGTGCCATCGGCTGAAACCGCCACGGTGACCGGCATGTCCACCACGTCGAACTCGTAGATCGCCTCCATCCCGAGATCCCCGAACGCCAGGAGCTCCGAGTACCGGATCGCCTTGGAAACCAGGTACGCCGCGCCGCCTACCGCCATGAGATAGACCGCGTGATTGT
Organism: uncultured Acidobacteriaceae bacterium; assembly: GCA_964249905.1. GTDB lineage: Bacteria > Acidobacteriota > Terriglobia > Terriglobales > Acidobacteriaceae > Edaphobacter. Next base: position 12,653 of record CAXUEE010000027.1, on the reverse strand, counting down.
CGCGGATCGCATCGATTGCCGCGTCTCCCCGCTCTGCCTTGCCAATCATGCCCAGCAGCCCGGTGGACTCGAGCATCTGCCGCGTAAACTTGTCCATACGCGTGGCTGTCGTCGGACCCGCCGGACCGACCGCTTCGTCCCGCACCGCATCCACCGGCCCAACGTAATAGATGAAGCGATTGGTGAAGTCGACGGGCAGCTGCTCGTGGCGGTTCAGCATGTCCACCATGCGTTTGTGCGCGGCATCGCGGCCGGTCAGCAATTTGCCGGTCAGCAGCAGCACCTCTCCCGGCATCCAGCTCTCGACGTCGGCACGCGTTACCGTGGCCAGGTCCACGTGGTGCGCCCTGGACACGTCATAGGTCAGCTTCGGCCACGCCCCGAGTGACGGAGGATCAAGGTACACCGGCCCAGAGCCATCGAGCACCAGATGCGCATGTCGCGTCGCCGCGCAGTTCGGGATCATCGCCACCGGCAGATTCGCCGCATGGGTCGGATAATCCAGGATCTTTACGTCCAGCACCGTCGTGAGCCCGCCGAGCCCTTGCGCCCCAATCCCAAGCGCGTTGGCGCGATTGTAGATGTCGATGCGCAGCTGCTCAATCTTGGTCAGTATGCCTCCGCCGGCTCCACGCGCCTTCAACTCCTGCATGTCGATAGGATCCATCAGGCTCTGTTTCGCCAGCAGCATGGCTTTCTCCGCCGTGCCGCCAATGCCGATTCCCAGCATGCCCGGCGGACACCAGCCCGCACCCATCGTAGGCAGTGTCTGGATCACCCAGTCCGCGACCGAGTCCGATGGATTGAGCATCACGAACTTTGACTTGGCTTCCGAGCCCCCGCCCTTGGCCGCCACGGTCACGTCTACCTGATTGCCCTTGACCAGCGCGACCTCGACCACGCTGGGCGTGTTGTCCACCGTATTCTTGCGGGAAAATGCCGGGTCCCGCAGAATCGACCCGCGCAGCTTGTTATCCGGATCGAGCCACGCGCGCCGTACGCCCTCATCGCACATCTCCTGCAGCGTCATGGTCGGCGGTCCGTCCTCCGGCCCGGTGAACCGCACCTCCAGGCCCACCTTCAGAAAGATCGTCACAATGCCGGTATCCTGGCAGATGGGCCGATGCCCTTCCGCGCACATGCGCGAGTTGATCAGGATCTGCGCCATCGCGTCCTTGGCCGCATGCGACGCTTCGAGCTCATAGGCTTGGGCGAGATTCGTAATGTAATCCAGCGGATGATAGAAGCTGATGTACTGCAGCGCCGCAGCGATGCTCTCGATGAGGTCGGATTGCTGTATGGAAGTCATCCTGTCTCCAGATTGCGCCCGGGTTGTGCTTGGCTCCCGGAAAGCCGTGATGAAGAGCAGTCCGCTCTCATCCGCAGGCTAAGCTCGGCTCGGAACACGTGTGGTCTGCCGATGGGCCACTCAGGATCAGTATGCCGAGCCCACCGCACACTTCGCAAATGCGCTGAATGGCTCTGTGCGCCTACGCTCAAAAAATCGATGCGGACCCACGCCGACCCACACGTTGCACACGCGGTTCCACAGCAAGGGTATCTTTCGAGGGACCGTAGGCAAAGCCTTGAACGGAATCGCACATCATACTTCAAGAGCCTAAGCGGAACTGGCCGGACCAGTCTGCTTGCAAACAGCAAAGCGCAACTTGCGACGCCTTACAGAGACCATGAAAAGCCAACCCACGGCAACCTGGACCAGCGAGACATTTGATTCCAGCAGACCGCCCTGGCAGGCCCTTCTGGACTCGGCCGGAGAAGGCATCTGGGGCGTCGACCTCCAAGGGGCGTGTACCTTCGTCAACCGCGCCGCACAGCATATGTTGGGCTTCAGTCCGGAAGAACTGCTCGGCAAGAACATGCACGATATGGTGCATCATCACTTTCCGGACGGACGCGTCTATCCGCGCGAAGAGTGCGTGGTCTACAACGTCTTCTGGCGCAACGAACCCTTCAGCAACCTGGTCGATCACATCTTTCGCAAAGATGGCACGATGTTCTGGGCTGAAATGTCCGCGCAGCCCATCGTCGTCAATGAACAGGTGCGTGGCGCAGTTGTTACCTTTCGCGATATCACGCAAGCCAGGCAGGCGGAAGAAGCGCTGCGCCGGAGTGAAAAATTGGCCGCCGTCGGCCAGCTCGCCAGCTCGATCGCTCACGAGATCAACAATCCGCTTGAGGCCGTGATCAATCTGCTTTACCTCGTGCGCACAGCAGAGTCCATGGAAGACGTGAAGACGTACGCTATGCTCGCCGAGGCGGAGCTGGCGCGAATGTCGGATATCACGCTTCAGACGCTGCGCTTCCATCGCCAGCAGACTGATCCCGCTCCGGTCGACTTGAATGAGACAATCCCGGCTGTGCTGCGGCTCTATACCGCGCGGTTCCACTCTCGTAAGGTTCTCGTAAAGCTTCGATTGTGGCCGACAGAAAGGCCCGTGTTGCTTGAAGGAGATCTACGTCAGGTTCTCAATAACCTGATCCGGAATGCCTATGATGCGATGCCTACAGGAGGCAAGCTCCACGTCCGCCTGCGCAAGTCCACCTGTGAGAAGACTGGCACTCCAGGAGTACGCATCACCATTGCCGACACGGGTACGGGCTTTCTGCCCCGCATCCGCAAACATCTGTTTGAACCGTTTCACACCAGCAAGGACGCTACCGGCACCGGCCTGGGTTTATGGATCTCTAAAGGCATCATCGATAAACATCAGGGACGGATGCAGCTGAGAAGCCGGCTGGCGGAAACCATGCAGCCGGTCCCCTCTGGGAAAGACTCCGTGCCGATCGCGCATGGTACAGTCTTCGCTCTCTGGTTGCCTCTCCAGGCAGCGTTCGGGTAGACCGGCGCCACTCTCGTTCGTATAGGTCTTTGTACTAGAGAACAGGCCACTCGTCTGGTTTTTAGGACCAAGCGATACAGATGGCTCTAGGCAGGTGTCCGGTGGAAGACCGTTGAGTTTGCTTGGTCGATCGTCGTCATCAGAATGGAGTGAATATTGACATGGGCTGGGCGTGTAGCCGCCCAGACGATCGCCTCTGCGACATCTTCCGCTTGCAGCGGCCGGAGATCGGCATACACCTTCGCCGCTCGATCCTTATCCCCGCGGAAGCGAATGTCGGAAAACTCCGTTTCCACAATCCCCGGATCGATGGAGGTTGCGCGAACCGGCTTGCCGATCAGATCGATCCGCAGCCCTTCCATAATGGCTTTCTCGGCCGCCTTGGTGGCACAGTACACGGCCCCGCCGGCGTATGTCTGGTATCCGGCGGTCGAGCCGAGGCTGATCACATGGCCGATACCCCGCTCGATCATGCCTGGCACCACCGCCTGCGTGACGTGCAGCAGAGCCTTGACGTTGGTGTCAATCATCTCGTCCCAGTTCTGCGGGTCGTCTTCATATACCTTGGATAGTCCGCGGCTCAATCCGGCGTTATTCACCAGAACCTCGATCGGCTTCCATTCCTCGGGCAGGTCGCGGACCGCCTCCCGGACCGCTGCCGAGTCGCGAACGTCAAGCTGCACAGGTAGGACCCTCGCAGTTGGAACAAGAGCCGAGAGCTCTTTGGCAAGCTCAGCCAGGCGGTCCATGCGCCGGGCACACAGCAAAAGATGCGCACCTTGCGCAGCGAAGGCCTTCGCCGTCGCCCGTCCAATGCCGGAACTCGCCCCGGTAATGAAAACGACCTTGTCTTGCAGAGAAATCATGTTCCCCCTTTAGAAACAGGACTCCCGGCAGCCGCTCAGAACTTCAAGTGGATGCCGGGATTTTCGAGGCTATTGCGCCGGACCGCCTGGTCCTGCGGTCTGCTGCACACCGATCACATCTCCAGAGACTACCAGGTTGACACGGCGGTTCTGCGCGCGTCCCGCAGCGGTACCGTTGTCCGCCACCGGATCCGACTTCCCGTAACCGGCCGCGCTGATGTTATCAACGGAGACGCCTTGCTTGATCAGAAAGTCCTTGGTCGTGCTCGCGCGGTTCTCAGACAACTTCTGGTTCAACTCGTCCGATCCGATCGAATCCGTGAAGCCCTCCACCTGCACCTTTACGCCTGGGTACGACTGGAAGATACCGGCGATACGCGCCAGCGACACCTGCGTATTCGGCTTGAGGCTGTACTTGCCTGTGTCGAACAGCACGTCAGACAGGTTCACCACAAGCCCTCTGGAGGTCTCAGTGGTCTGCAGAACTTCATTCAATTGCGCGCGCAGCTTTTCGCGCATCGCTTCGGCGCTCGAGGCACGGCGATTTGCATCGGCCGCAGCCTGATTGGCGGCCAGTTCCTTCGCGCGCGCATTGGCGGCTTCCGCATCAGCGTTGACTTTCGCCATCTCCGCTTGCTGGGCCTGCAAACGAGCGTTCTCCGCGGCTAAGCGATCCCGCTCGGCCTGGACCTGCGCCTGCTGAGCTTGCGCCTGGGAAAGGGCAGCCTGATCCTGAGCCTGCGTCTTTGCAATCTCCGTGTTCCGCTCGCGCTCGGACGCTTTCTTGCGGAGCGTGTCGATGCGAGCATCCTCCGCGCGCTCAACGGCGCCGCGCGCGTAGGTAATCTCCATCTTCTCGTCGCGATGTTTGTTGGCGTCCATGTCGGCCGCATTCTTCAGGTTCAGGTTGGCCTGCGCAAAGATCTCCGGGGAGTACTTGTCCGCGCCGGCGGCCTGTGCGATTCGCACTGCGTTATACGCCTCATAGAGTTCAAGAGGCGAGCGCTCGTTGCGCGTGATCGGATTCGCTACCGTTTTCGAGCCGTCCGTGGCAGCCGCGTAAATCCCTCGCGGCAACAGGGTCGCGCGCGCCGTTACCTTCTCGAGCACCCCGTTGGTTGCGTCCGTATACACGTTCTTCATCACCACGACGTCAGAAGGCGTAGACACATCGAAATAGGGTTCCGCAGTCACGATCAAGCCGAAGGACTGAAGCGGGACGGACACGGAAATATTATTTTTTGTTCCCGCGGGTAAGACTTCGGCCAGCCGGGTCGGGCTGCCATCCGGGCTGATCGCCCAAAGCACATAGGTCAGGTATTCCTGACCGAAGCCATTGGCTGGGGTAAGTCCCTTGAAATTCGCATCCACAGTGATTTTGCCGCGTTCACTTTTGACGACTGCTTCGCCCTTGGCATTCGGCAGCAGGTTGGTGCCGACAAACGCGATGCGTGTCGGACCGCTGCGATGGAGATAGTTCACCGCGTCGATATCGCGATTGACCACGTTCACTTTGTAGAAGAAGATGTCGCCGTTCTGGGCTACGACAGCCCCGCGCGGCGCGGGAACACTGGTAGGGTTCGGCTCTTGCGCCCATCCGGTCAACCCCGACGCCAGCACGCTGGCAGTAATAACTTTCGACAGAGAAGGAATCGGAAAAGAGCGGACCTGCTTGCTGCAACTCATGAAAGTTCTCCTTGTGGTTTGCCCCGCTTGCCTGCGGAATCTTTTGTCTTTACAGAAGGATGCCCTATGCGGAGCAAAGGTAGTCCAAAAAACATCGTCCGCGCACGTTACGGAAGTGCGTACCAGGCGCCGCGCCCGCTTCCGCGCATCACCAGATGCCCCTTCTCCAGCAGTTGGCGCAAATGCTGCTTCAGCGTATTTCGGCTGGTTCCCGTCAACGCCACCATGTCGCTGATCGTGACCCTCCCGTGTTCGCGGGCGTATTCGACGATCTGCACGGACAGCTCCGGCAACGCCGCCAGTACGATCCGCTCCCGGTGCACTTTTTTCGCCAGCCGTCTCATCTGCTGCTCGAGTGCCCTCAGAAAAAACAGCATCCAGGGTTCCCAGTCCGGAGCCCCGCTGCGAATCGTCGCCTGCGTCTGCCGCAGCGCGAGGTAGTACCGTTCCTTGCTGTGCTCGACCACGCTTTCGAGCGAGCTGTACGGCACATAAGCGTAGCCCGCGCGCAGCAGCAGCAGCGTCGTCAAGATGCGACTTAACCGTCCATTGCCATCCTGAAATGGGTGGATTTCCAGAAACACGACCGTAAACAGCGCAATCACCAGCAGAGGATGGAGCTGCCGCGTTTGCAGGCAGTTTCGCATCCAAGCGACCGCTTCGGCCATTCGCCCTGGCGTCTCAAACGGAGTCGCCGTCTCGAACACAATCCCAACCTGCTGGCCGGTCCCGTCGAACGCCGCAACATGGTTGGGGTGCGTTTTGTACCGGCCGCGATGGTGAGCGTCCTTTTCGCTGTACTTCAGCAGATCGCGGTGCAGCTGCCGGATATGGTTTTCAGTCGGGGTAATCTCTTGCCAGGACTCGAAAACAAGTTCCATGGCTTCGGCGTAGCCGGCTACCTCCTGCTCATCCCGGGTCTCAAACGACGCAATGTCCAGCTGCGACAACAGCCGTTCGACCTCCCGGTCGGTCAGCCGGCTGCCCTCGATCCGGGTGGAGGAGCCGATGCTTTCGATCGTCGCCACACTGCGCAGCGCGGTCAGCCGCTCCGGAGCCAGGCGGCCCAGCGCGCGCCAAGCACCCTTGAACTCGTCCAGCTCCGCGATGAGGCGCAAGATTTCGGGAGTGATCCGCAGCGAGGAAGGCTCAATGACCACACCCAAGAATACACCCAATTACACCCGATTCAGCTGTATAGAAGGGAGAATGTCCAGCCGTACGCGCTCCGCCTGTCACCTTTACGAGCCGGCTGCATCGCATCGCAGATAACGATGTATCCTGCCGGGAGCTTGACCGCGCTCCAGGAGAAAGGACTTGGACAATCGCGGAGCATCGTCTCCCTCTTATCATGGCGCGCGCGAAGCAGGAAGAAAGCGAACTGATCCGGCGCGTCTGCTCGGGGGAGAGAGAGCTTTTCTATCTTCTCGTCCAGCCTTATGAGCGAGCTGTCTACTCCACCGCGTACAGCATCGTCGGCAATGACGCTGACGCACAGGACGTCACCCAGGAGGTCTTCTTACGCGCACTCCGGGCCCTTGCCGGTTTCCGCGCCGAGGCCAGGCTGAGTACCTGGCTGGTGCAGATTACGCTCAACGAAGGCCGCATGCTGCTGCGCCGCAGCCGGCGCAAACAGTATCAATCGCTGGACGCGGAACAACAGACCGCCGAAGGCGAGTATGTTCCCAGAGACTTCGCGGACTGGCGGGAGATCCCCAGCGAAGCCCTGGCCCGCAAGGAGTTGCGCGAGACCATCACCGGGACGCTGGCCGGTATGAAAGCCATCTATCGTGAAGTCCTCATCCTCCGCGACATGCAGCAACTAAGTGTGCGGGAAACGGCAGAGCTGCTGGAGGTTTCGAACGATGTCGTAAAAACCCGTCTTCTGCGCGCTCGACTGCAGCTGCGCGACGCATTGGCCCCGGGATATGACGGCCACTGGACGCATGAGTCCGGAACCTACAAAAAGGTCCGTCCCTGGTAACGATCCGAGAACCATCCGAGAGGAATCTGTCGATGATTGTGGAATTGACCTGTACGGAAGCCTGGCGGGAGATCTCGGAGATGATCGACGATACGCTCGACCCCGCTATGCGCGAGCGGCTGCAGCTTCATTTCAGCCATTGCTCCCATTGTAAAGCTGTTTACGACGGCACCCAGAACGTCGTCAGGCTCGTGGCAGACGAGCGCTTTTTTGACGTGCCCGCCGAGATGAGCAAACGCCTTGCGCGACGTCTTGCCTTGGAAGCCGACACGGCCTAGAGCGATCCTTGCTGTTGGAATCCCCATCCGGGCACGCGGGAAAAGGCCTAACGCCCTCGCTCAGTCCAACTGCGCGTCGCCGCATTCAGCATCCCTGTCCGCAGCGCCGCGGTGACGTCCTCGACCAGCCGGCCCGGTTGATCCTCGTTGTCCTGAAACAGGGCAATCCGCCATCGGTCATCGTGCTGTTTGCGCCATAGCTCAAGATAGCGGGTGCGGCGCGTGAACGCAGGCTCGCCGCTGTAGGACGTAAAGCTGAACTGATGCCAGCCAACTTCGAGTGCCGTCGCGCCAAACAGAAGAATATCGATCGTGACCGGCGCGAGGAGAACGCGATACCGTGCAAACAACGCAGTCAGGCGCTCCCGGAATACAGTCTTCGCGTCCGTACCTCCGAAGCTGGGAAAACCGTGCGACAAGTCGCTAAAAGTATCCGCGTACTGATCGAGAATTCGTTCGACGTCTCCGGTCCGGTAGCCTTCGCGGATCTCGGTTTTTCCCAGGTTGATCGCATATCGATCGTTCAAAGTGCATGCCTTTCACAGTTCGCAGTCCTATGACTTGCTCCAGCGAACGAAGGAGAGCACCAACCTTCGAGCATCTGTCTTGTCACTTTCCCGGCCTCCGCGAATCGTATGGTCGCGGCGAACGTGGTAGCAGGCGGAGAAGGTCTATGGATTTGCTGGAAAGAAAAGTTGAACCCGGTCAGGACGGAGCCGCGAGTCTTCGGATCGAGCGCAAGCACCCTCTCGCCATCCGCTGGATGCACTGGATCAACTTTCCAGTTTTGTTCACGATGATCTGGAGCGGCCTGCTCATCTACTGGAATGACTCCGACAACGCCTACCAGCATCCGCACCGGGTCTACCGGATCGGCCTCGGCAAGTTCACCGTTTTTCGCCTCTTTCCGGACTGGTTCTATAGCAAACTGCATGTTCCGTATCATGTGACGGAGGGCCTGGGATACCACTTCTTCTTCATGTGGATCTTCGCCCTGAACGGCCTGCTCTACGTGCTCTACACGTGGCTCTCCGGCGAGTGGCGTTTTCTAATTCCCCAGCGCCGCAGTCTGCGCGATGCCATCCAGGTGACCCTGGTTGACCTCCACCTGCGCAAAGGACTGCCGGACCAGACCAAATACAACGGCGCCCAGCGCATCGCGTACAGCTCCGTGATCGTGATGGGCGCAGGCATGCTGCTGACCGGTCTTGCCATCTATAAGCCGACCTCCGCACACTGGTTGACCAGCCTGCTAGGCGGCTATGAGATGGCGCGCTGGCTACACTTCTGGCTAACGCTCGCCTTTCTCGGCTTCTTCGGCATCCACGTCGCGCAGGTCGTGCTTGCCGGGTGGAACAACTTCCGGTCGATGGTCAGCGGTTTCGAGATCCAGCGCGTCCAGGCGCCGTCGCTTGAAGCGGAAAGGAAGAGCTGGCGATGAGCGAATCTCCTGACCTCAAGCCGAAAAACAGCGCCGATCAGGATGTCCTCCGGGCCTCCCGCAGACGGACGCGGCGCTCGTTCCTGGTGAGCGCCCTGGGCGCGGCTGCGGCTTATGGCGCTTACCACTACCTGGACGTTGGCCCCGAAGACGAGATGCAGCCGGTCGCGCTTAAAGACGCGTACAAGACCAACGCCGCCCTTTCGCGCGAGCTCTTCGAGAACCATATCCTGGCGCCTACCTATCCGCTCGCGAAGGCGGAGACGCTGCGCATCAACGGCATCTACGGCCTGAAGATGGACCTGGTGCCGGAGAGCTGGCGTCTGCAGATGGTCGGCGTGCGCAACGCCGCGGCCGACCGACGCTTCGTCAAGGACGTTACGGCGTGGGAATACCGCTACAAAGCTCCGCCCGCGAACGAAGACAAGGGGCACGACACCAAGGTCGATCCGATGATCGAGAATGGGACCCACACCGCCGCCAAAATGGCTCCCGAACGCATGATGGAGAAAGCCCAGGAAGATGAAAACCATACCGGCCGCAAGCCGCGCGGGAAAGAGGAGGCCGGCGAGAGTGACTCTACCCTGGCCCCGGGAACTCCCGGCCTGCTGCTGACCATGGACGACCTCGGGCCGCTCCCCAGGCATGAGTTGGTCACGCAGTTCAAATGCATCGAGGGCTGGAGTCAGATCGTGCATTGGGCAGGCTTCCGGGTGCGCGACTTCCTCGATCTCTTTCCGCCGGAGCCGATCGACGGTAAGGACCCCAAGTATGTCTACATGGAAACGCCGGACGGGGACTACTACACTGGGTACGACCTCGAAGCGCTCCGCCACCCGCAGGCTCTTCTGGTGACCGAGATGATGGGGCAGCCGCTGACCCAACTCCATGGCGCGCCCCTGCGCCTGCATATGCCGACCAAATACGGCTACAAGCAAATCAAGCGCATCGGCCTGGTCGCGTATACCAACGACAAGCCGGACGATTATTGGACCAAGCTGGGCTACGACTGGTACGCCGGCCTGTAGAGCCATTCAAATCCTGCTTGTTAGTTGTCATTCCCGAAGGGAGTCTCTATTTCGAGCCGGCGCCCACTTTCTCAAGGTATGCCTCAGATTTAGTCTTCTGCGTCTCTTTCCGTCTGTCATGCGTCCTCGTCTTTACGCAGAACTTTGGCTATTCTTTGACAGACTGGGTCGGCGCCCTTTTGCGTTCCGATCCCTTCGAGGAGCGCATCATGTCGATCTCGCATCGGAACACGGCGACCCATAAGACACCCCGTCCTGGAACGCGCAGTTTCGCGCTGATTCTGGCTCTCTCTGCTGCGGCCAGTGGGGTTGCTGCGCACGCGCAGTCGGATCCCGCACAGCCCGACAAGGCCGATGGCCCTTTCGCCGGGCTTTCTTTCCGCCAGGTCGGCCCTTTCCGCGGCGGACGCGTCGGCGCCGTCACCGGCGTCCAGTCCCAACCCATGACGTTCTACATGGGAGCCACCGGCGGCGGCATCTGGAAGACCACCGACGGCGGCATGCATTGGCACCCCGTCGCTGACGGCCAGATCAAGCTCGGCTCGGTCGGCGCCATTGCCGTCTCGGATTCGGACCCGAATATCGTCTACGCCGGCATGGGCGAAGCTGACCTGCGCGGCAATGCTTCGCACGGCGACGGCGTCTACAAGTCGACCGACGCGGGCAAGACCTGGAAACACATGGGCCTGACCGACACCCAGCAGATCGGCGCCGTCAAGATCGACCCCACCAATCCCGACATCGCCTACGTCGCCGCTATGGGCCACTGGACTGCTCCCAACGCCGAACGCGGCGTCTTCCGCACCAAGGACGGCGGCAAAACCTGGCAGAAGATTCTTTTCAAGAGCGACCGCGCCGGCGCTATCGATCTTTCAATCGACCCCTGCAACTCGGAGGTTCTCTACGCCTCCATCTACCAGTTCATCCGCAAGCCCTGGACCTTCGAGAGCGGCGGCCCCGACAGCGGCCTTTGGAAATCGACCGACGGCGGCGATACCTGGAAAGAGCTCAGCCGCAACCCCGGCCTGCCCAAGGGTGTCCTGGGCCGCATCGGCATCGCTGTTTCCCCGGCGCGCTCCGGCAGTCTGTGGGCCATTGTTGAAGCTGAAGACGGCGGCGTCTATCACTCTGACGACGGCGGTGCGAACTGGACCAAGGTCAACAGCCAGCGCGACGTCAAGCAGCGCGCCTGGTACTACTCGCGCATCTTCGCCGACCCCAAGAACGCCGACACCATGTACGCCCTCAACACCAGCTTCTACCGTTCGATCGACGGAGGCCGCACCTTCAAAGCCATCCCCACCGGGCATGGCGACAATCACGACCTCTGGATCGCCAACGACGATCCCAACCGCATGATCGAGTCGAACGACGGCGGAGCCAACATCTCCTTCGACGGCGGCAAGAGCTTTTCGAGCGAAGGCAATCAGCCCACTGCTCAGTTCTACCGTGTCGCCCTCGACAACGACTTCCCCTACCACCTCTACGGCGCGCAGCAGGACAACACGACCGTCGAGACCGCCAGCCGCGGCAACAGCGGCTCCATCACCGACTCCGACTGGCACGAGGTCGGTGGCGGCGAGAGCGGCTGGATCGCTCCCGATCCGAACGACTCGCGTTTCGTCTTCGCCGGCTCTTACGACGGCCTGCTCACTCGCTACGACAACAAGACTGCCGGCCTTACCAACGTTACTGTCTGGCCGGACAACGTCATGGGCTCCGGTGTCGAAGCGATGAAGTACCGCTTCCAGTGGAGCTTTCCGCTGCTCTTCTCGCCCAACGATCCTAAGCTGCTCTACGCGGGCTCAAATGTTCTGCTCAGCACCCGCGACAACGGCCACAGCTGGCAAGCCATGAGCCCCGACCTTACCCGTGACGACAAATCCAAGCAGGGCCCAGTCGGAGGGCCGCTCACCAAGGACAACACCGCGGTCGAGTACTACGACACCATCTTCACTCTCGATGAGTCCACCGTCACAAAAGGCCTGATCTGGGTCGGCTCCGACGACGGCCTCATTCACCTGACCCGCGACGGCGGCAAGAATTGGGCGAACGTGACCCCCAAGGACTTCCCCGACTTCATCCGTGTCAACTGCATCGCCGCCTCGCCTTTCGATCCCGGCACAGCCTACGTTGCCGCCACGATGTATCTCCAGGACGACTTCCGCCCATTCCTCTACAAAACCACCGATTTCGGCAAGTCCTGGCAGAAGATCACCAACGTCATCGCGGCCGACGACTTCTCCCGCACCATTCGGCCTGACCCTAAGCAAAAAGGCCTGCTGATCGCCGGCACCGAAGCCCACCTGTACCTCTCCGCCAATGACGGTGAGTCCTGGATGCCCTTCCAGCTCAATCTGCCCAACGTCCCGATCACCGACATCGCCTTCCAGAAGCGCGAAGACGACCTGGTGCTAGCCACCCAGGGCCGCGCCTTTTACGTGCTCGACAGCATGCCGCAGGTCCGCGCCATGGCCTCAGGCAAGACGGCCGATGCCCCGCTCGCGCT
>CAXUEE010000026.1:23717-24259 GCA_964249905.1 uncultured Acidobacteriaceae bacterium | reverse complement strand
GGTTCTCGTGCGTGATGCACTCTTCGGCCTGGTCGCGCGCGGATACCGGCATGGGAATCTCCTCCTGGGCGGCAAGCTCGCCGGCCATCTTCTCAAACTCTTCGATGCTGGGCAGCTCGGAGACGTCTTTCAATCCGAACCGGAGCAGGAAATCCTTAGTCGTCTTGTAAAGAATCGGGCGGCCGACCACCTGTTTGCGGCCGGCGGTCGTGATGAGTTTGCGCGCCAGCAGCGAGCCGAGGACCCCGCCGGAGTCAACGCCGCGGATCTCTGTAATTTCGGGCGCGGTTACCGGCTGTTTGTAGGCGACGACCGCGAGAGTTTCAAGAGCCTGGAGAGAGAGCTTGAGGACCGGCTTCAACGCCTTGACGAAGCCGCGTACGGCGTCATGGTATTCGGGCTTGGTGGCCATGCGGAAGCCGCCGGCAACCTCGCGAATTTCGAGACCGCGGTCAGAGGAGCTGTAGTCGGCAACGAGGGACTGGACAGTGGCGCCGAGAAACTCGCGCAGGCGTCGGTCGGCTTCGCGGGCAGACCTTTTA
>CAXUEE010000026.1:13577-23707 GCA_964249905.1 uncultured Acidobacteriaceae bacterium | reverse complement strand
GGTGAAACAGGTGCGGCGATGGGTATCGCGGCTTTAGCCTGCGCGGCTTCAAGCGGAGGACTGCTCTCCGCAAGCGGCTCAGGGGCAAGGGCGTCGGGGAGCTCCGGCGCGTCGAGGGCCAGGGTCTGCTGGCGCGCAGCGAGGGTATCGAGCTCCCCCTGAGCTTCGAGGCCGAGCAGTCCGACGAGCTGCGCGAGCGTGACCGGTTCCTCGGAGGCATAGATGACAGCCTCGATCTTGGCTTTCAGGCTCATGGGGGCAGGCATCTTCCAGGGTGGTCAAAACAGTCGACGCGTGCGCCGACCGTTGATCCAAGTCTACCAACCCCGTCTTCAGATCTTTTCGGCAGGGTCGCTCCATGCACTGCAGCCGGAGATGCTGTACACCAGCCGGGGTTTCCCAGGAGCGTCCCAGGTGTCGGCGACCACGGAAAGCGGAACGGTGGTGGTGGCAAGCTCAATGGCTCCCTGTGCCGCAAGCTCGAACGTATGGCGGACAGCATCGAGCAGTTTAGGGAGCGGCACGGATTTCAAGCCACTTCCCATCATCTGGATGGCCGAAGACCGCAAGGCGGCAGCGGGGAGCTCGACGGGCTCATGGCTGGCTTCCCCAACCTGGACGAACCGAACAGGATGTGCCTCTTCCACCGCCTTCGCCACTGCGATGAGGATCGTGCGAGCACTGCTGCCCCAAAGATAGTCGATTACCACATCCAGTCCTTGCATGAACTCGGCTTTGAGCGCTTCTTCAAAGTCATCGAGGCCCCGTGCGTTCTGCGGGCGAAGATCAAACGGTAGAACAACGTCGGCACCCAAACGGCGCAGGGCGCTTAGCTCCTCAGCGTTGCGCCCCGTAACGATGATTTTCTTGGCGCCGAGATGCTTGGCGACCTGCACGGCGACGGTTCCGGAGGCGCCGGTCGCACCGTTGATCAGCACTGTCTCGCCCGGTTGGAAGCGAGCGCGTTCGACCAGTGCGGCCCAGCAGGACATGCCCGGATTGGCCAGGGCGGCGGCAGCAATATCCTCCAGGCCGGAAGGCACGGGCACCGTATGGCGCGGGTCGACCAGACTCTGGTCTGCCATCGACCCGAAGGGTCCTTCCGGCATGGCGAAGTACACACGCTGGCCCGCTTCCGTCGTCCCTACGCCATCCACACCCGGAACGAACGGGTACACATTTTCGGAGCTGTAATGCGAGCCGGAAGCGCGGCCTCTGGTCAGATTGCTCAGGGCGGCAGCCGTCACCGTAAGGATCTCCAGGCCTTCCTGGGCGATCGGAGTTTTGAAATCACCGAAGATGAGTGCGGTATTCGGGGCCGTGACAATCGCTGCTTTCATAGGTGTTCTCCTCTGCAACCAGGTTAGGCAAACACAGTGTGCGACGCTTGACGGTGTATGCCAGAAAATGACCTGAATCTGCCAAAGCTCCTGAAGCAGATGGGCGTCGCTGCGTGGGAGCTGCCGCCTGCGGCCATTCGGCAGATGCATGCACACACTCACACCGAGGCGCAGCTCTGCGGTCTTGATGCCGGGCTGGCGGTCATGGAGACCGGCAAAGGTTCCTGGCTCTGTCCGCCTGGGCGGTGTATGTGGGTTCCCTCCGGCACCGTACATTCGTTGCGGTCCTGCGGCAGGATCAGCGGATGGATGCTGCACATGACCGCGGAGACGAGCCATGCTTTGCCTTCCGAGCCGAGGGTGCTGGCGCTCACGCCGCTCTTGAAAGAAATTGTCCGGCGCATCGTGGAGTGGCAAGCGAGACCGGAGCGAGATGCCGCCAAGCAGCACTTGGTGGAGGTGTTGAAGGATGAGCTGTCCGAAGCCTCGGAGATCCCGCTCCACCTGCCGATGCCGCACGGTCCTGCGCTCAAGCGCCTGGCAGCAAGATTGGCAGAGAGCCCCGAAGGCGGAAGCGACCTGGCGACGCTGGCGCATGAGGTGGGCCTGTCAGAGCGTTCGCTGTTCCGCAACTTTCAGCAGGAAACCGGCATGAGCCCAGGGCAGTGGCGCCGGCAGGTCCAGGTGCTGCGCTCGCTGGAACTGCTGGTCGAAGGGCGGTCCGTCACGGAAACGTCGCTCGAAGTCGGCTACGAAAGTACCGGAGCCTTCATACGAGCGTTTCGAGAGGTCATTGGGCAGACACCCGCCACCTACGCCAAACAGCAGCGTCCCGGACCAGGAACAACCTCCCGCATGCACGCTTTCGACAAGTCCTCTTAACATGCCGTTGAGGGAGGACAAAACTCAACGCAGCGAGCTGTTGTACGTCGAGAGCTCAGCAAGCCGCAGCTTTGCAGAAGAACGCCTTTCCGTTCAGGTCTATTAAACCCCGGTGAACATGCTTCTCACTCCGCATGGTCTTGCCCGTGCTTATCATGCCAAAACTCGTGATATAAAGGCTGCATCCTCAGGCATCACTATTTCACCAGGCCCGGCGCAAGCCGAACTTCTGTTCGAAGAGTGTGCGTATGCGCATACAGAGTAGTAATGCCGCTTACATATTTCTCTGCCTCATTTCAACAGCCACCGCCGCCCAATCGTCTGCGAAATGGACGCCAGTTGGCTCTATTCCAGTTTCTATACAACCGTGCACTAACAATGCACCTGCAGGATACCTAGGCAATGCTTGCGAGGTCGTCATAAATCGTGACCTTCCAATTGCGCCGCCTACGCTTACTTTGCCTGGTGGAACTTCCGTATACATTGAGCTCGTAGGAGCGCACCCGGACGAGAGTATCTCTTTTAACACCACGATTGCTCATGCTGCGCCGCAGGATCTTGCTACCGATGCATTGAAGAGTTTGGTGTCCCCTCTTTCTTCTGCAGTTTTCAACATGAACTTTACGGCTGCAATGGTCTTCTCACCAAACGAGCAGCAGAAATCTGTATCCGCAGCCCCTAAACAACCAGACGATGACATCCGCACTGAACAGGCATCGGTATACGACATGCTTGATAGCACCTTGTCTGACATACAAGATGCGACCACCGAGTTGACCTGCCTCGAGACATATCGAGCGGCTATGACGACAAGTGGGAACGCCACTTGCGACCAGTCCACCATGTTGACGCCGGCCTCTTTCAGCAAAGCTCCCAAAACGGCTTTGACAGATGCAATCGATTCCGCGAACTATTCTGCCGGAGAGCAATTGCCAGTAGTCGAATTGCAAGCGATCGACGCTCAACTGAAGGCGAAGATCGCCGACTGCATCAAGCTAGCTTCGAATGACCCTTGTTACAACATGTATGATGCAGACCAGTCACGAGAAGCGATACTCGACGCCGAGGTGACCACCCTCCAAGCTGCACAGGGCAAGCTTTTACAAGCCGTTCAGGTGCTCAACACTTGGCCGAGTACACCGTTGAGCCTCGCCTTCGTGGCTCAATTTGCAAAGAATTACAGCGGGACTATCGCAATTGTCGGCACCGAAGTCGTAACTACGACCGCAACGACTATCGCCACGGTGACACTCAGTACGGTGACAACGAAGTTTGTTCTCTCCACCGGGGTCATGTACACCACGACGCCGTTCAGAAATTACGCAATCGGCGATCAATTATCGGGTGGAACAGTCGTCACCACTCCGCCTACGACCCCAACTGGCAATCCCGCACCCGTCGAAATCGTCTCTAAAACAGTCAGTAATCCGTCAATTGACTTTCCGATTGTGCTCGGGAGCTACATACTCAAATCTCTAAGCGACAGGAACTGGGAAAACAAATGTCCGAATCACTGTGAATTTTTATTCAGTGCCGGTGTAGGACTAAACCTGGGCGCTAAAACAGCTGACTTCATGGGAGGCCCTTCTTTTGAGATAGGAGGTTTCCTCATTACGGTTGGCGCTGTCGGTGCGCGCGAAAACCACTTGCTCGATGGAGTCTATGTGGGACAGACCAATTTTGGCGGGTTGTATCCCATGACGCTCCCCATGGCGACCCACTGGACAGTGGGCGGCGGGTTTGCAATTACCTACACCGTCGCAACTCCGTGAATTTGCCTGAGCGGAGAAGAAAGACCGTTCATTCGCACTCAGACTGTGTGATGTTGCTACGGTCTGATGGGAATCCCCTTGGGTCTGCTCCATCTCCATTAACGAAGCCTCACTGCTCACGCCGCGGGTCGTTGCCGTTGAGGCCCGTGCTAAGTAATCAGGTCCACACCAATCACAACAATTGTGATCCAGACCTTGCTATCCGCATATCTCCTGAACCCGCGCATGCGGGCCGTTGAACAGACGTTTTCTGCGTACTGGCACGGAGGATCGCTAGTCCGCAAAAGTCAGCTTTTGGGCAACTACAGTTCTCAACTGATGACAACAGGCCAAAACACTCACTGAGTGCGGCCGGTATTCGCTATGGTGATGAGTCCTGACAAACGCCGTTCACGGAAGGAACAGCTTTATAGGCAGCAGGGCTTGTGAGTGTGTTGCGCGCTCAACAAGCCCCAAGTCACTTTCTAGCAAACGCTTATCCGGCGACCTTGTTGAAGAGGAAGAACAGCACGCCGGAAAGCACCGCAGCCGCCGGCAGGGTGAAGACCCAGGCGAGCGCGATGTCGCGAATGGTCGACATCTGCAGGCCGCTCCGGTTGGCGGCCATGGTGCCGGCCACGCCCGAGCTGAGAACGTGCGTGGTGCTCACCGGCAGGCCGAAGCGGTCCGCCATGCCGATGGTGATCATGGCGGTGATCTCGGCCGAGGCGCCCTGAGCGTAGGTGAGGTGGGTCTTGCCGATCTTCTCGCCGACCGTGACGACGATGCGCTTCCAGCCGACCATCGTTCCCAGGCCGAGCGAGAGCGCGACGGCGACCTTGACCCAGGTGGGGATGAAGCGGGTGGATTTGTCGAGGAAGCCTTTATAAACCGCGACCGTTTTGGTGTCGTCGGCGTTCATTTTGGGGCCGCCGTTCTTGCCGAGGTTGCGAAACGTCTCGCTGACCAGGTACATCTGGTTGCGGACGTTGGCCTGCATGGCGGCGGGGACGTTGGCCAGGGCGCCGTACTGGACGGCCTCGTTCGAGATGTTGTTGACCTGCTGCTGCAGGGCGAGCATGACGCCGGGCTCGTACTTTTTTGAAGCGACGAAGTGCTCGAGCTCCGGTTCGGGATCGCCCATCACCGCGCCGGGGGTGATGTAGTGCCCGAGCGCCCCGGCGACCTGGCCGGAGACCTGGGCAAAACGCTGGACCTCGCCGGCGTTGACGGTGTGGTTGAGCGCGTAGGCGGTGGGCACGGTGCCGACGAGGATCAGCATAATCAGGCCCATACCCTTCTGCCCGTCGTTGGAGCCGTGGAAGAAGCTGACCCCGCCGCAGGTACCGATTAGCAGAAGGCGGATATAGAACGGCGGCGGCGCGGACCCTTCCGGGGCCTTGTAGAGGCGCGGGTCGCGCGCGAGGAGCTTAAAGAGGAAAAAGAGCGCGCCGGCCATGAAGAAGCCGACGATCGGGGAGAGCAGCAGCGCCTGGAAGACCTTGGTGACCTGTTCCCACTCCACGCCGGAGGTGCCGCTGTTGCCCTGCATCAACTGGTTGGCGACGCCGACGCCGATGATCGAGCCGATCATGGTGTGGGAGCTCGAGGCGGGCAGGCCGCGCCACCAGGTCGCGAGATTCCAAAGGATGGCGGCGGTCAGGAGGGCGAAGACCATGGAGAATCCGGAGCCCTTCGAGACTTTGAGGATAAGCTCGACCGGAAGCAGGGTGATGATCGAAAAGGCGACCGCGCCAGAGCTGGTCAGTACGCCGAGAAAGTTGAGGATGCCGGAGTACACGACGGCGATATGCGGTTCGAGCGAGTGGGTATAGATGCAGGTGGCGACGGCATTGGCAGTGTCGTGAAAGCCGTTCACGAACTCAAAGCCGAGCGCGATAAAGAGGGCCACGCCAAGCAGGACAAACGGAAAGACGCTCGCATTGTGGACGATGGCGAGGTCGGTCGACAGGGCGCGACCGATATAGATGAGGCCGCCGACCAGCATCACCCCGAAAACCGCGGTGCCGATGGCTCCTGGATTGGATTTCTTTAGCTTCTCCTCAAGCAGAGAACCTGGAGGGGTAATTGCAGGGGTGGCCATGAGAGTACCTACCTTGGTGAAGTGAGGCTAAGGTGCGTTCCTTCACGTTAGGCTGGCACCTGCAACGGGAAGATGAATGGATGGTGAATCTTGTCTATGACACTTCGGTTGTAGACGGCAGCGAAGATCGGAGGAAGAGCGTGAAGCTGGAAATCTTTCTGGGGAACATCACGACACTCGAGGTGGACGCGATCGTGAATGCCGCGAACACGACGCTGCTAGGGGGCGGCGGGGTGGATGGGGCGATCCATCGCGCGGCGGGCAAGGAGCTTCTGGCCGCGTGCCGCTTGCTGCATGGGTGCAGGACGGGCGAGGCGAAGGCGACGCCGGGCTTCCAGCTGCGGGCGCGATGGGTCTTCCATGCGGTGGGGCCGCGCTGGCATGGCGGCTCGCATGGGGAGGAGGCGCTGCTGGCGAGCTGCTACCGGCGGTGCCTCGAGCTGGCGGTGCAGCACGAAATTAGGTCGATCGCGTTTCCCGCGATCAGTACGGGGATCTACCGGTTTCCACGGCAGCGGGCGGCGGAGATCGCAGCGGCGACAGTTCGCAGCGAGGTGCGGGCCCCGGTGGAGCGGGTTGTGTTTTGCTGCTTCGATGCGGAGACGGCGGAGATTTACGGGCGGCTGCTGGAGCGGACGTGAGAGTTCCGGTTAGAAATCGAGAAGCCCTCGGATCTGGTTCCAGTCGATAGAGCAGGGGGTGCCGGCAATCTCTTCCTGCACGGGCGCGGGGATCAAGGCTCCGCGCTCGTAGGCGAAGATCTCGCCGGTCGCGGGCTCGATGACGCGGATGGCGGGGATGCCCATGCGGGCGTAATCCGCCCACTTGATGAGAAGACGCGAGATTCGGTCTTCGGGGGACAGGACTTCGAAGATGGCGATAGGCGGATGGGTCAGCATCTGTTCGATGGGCTGGCTGCGGTCGAAGACGACGACATCCGGGATACGGTAGCGGGTGGGGCTGACCTGGACCCGGAGTTCGCAGCGGACACGGATGTTCCACTCGGCGTCATGCTTCAGAAACCAGCGTTCGATGGCCTGCTGCCAGGTACTGTGGTCGAACTCTCCCATGGGACGCTCCTCGATGGCTCCGTCGACGTAGTCTGCGGCAGGCTCGTAGAGGTCGGAGGAGAGATATTCCGCGACGGAGATGAGTGGGGTTGTAGCCATGTGCGCCTTCGAGCTTTAGGGTACACCGTGTCTCCTCGCCGGAGCGGCTCTTTGTTTGACACTCGCGGGGTGCCGACGATTCTTCGCTTTCGGAACTTCCGCATCGTTATCTTCACGGCAGACCACACGCCATCGCACATTCACGCCCGCGGGCCGGACGGTCAAACCATTTTGTATCTGCAATGCCCCACAGGACCGCCCATCGTACGTGCCGATTACCCTGTGTCTGAGGCAATTGAAAGAGCGCTAAAGGACTTTGTTGCCGATCATCTAGAGTTACTTTGTAAAGCATGGGAGGACCTCCATGGCGACTTACGATGAACATGAAGAAGCCGTACGGCAGGGTGAGGCTTTGTATCGGGACTTTCCGCGCGCGGTGAGCGCCCGGTTTGAAGAGAAGCTCGGCTTGGTCTTTGTTGAGCTGAGCAGCGGTTATTCGATTGCCTTTCCTCCAGAGAGAGCCGAGGATTTACGCGGCGACTCTGTTGAGGACCTTTCAAGGGTTGAAATTACGCCTCCAGATTGGGGAGTTTACTTTCCACTCATGGATGCAGACCTTTGGGTTCCCGGGTTGGCCAAGGGTGTCTTCGGGACCGAACGTTGGGAAGCCGCATGGGCCGAGGCGCATCAGGCGAAAGAGGCGGCGTAGAAGCCTACCGCCAGTCGTCGCGGGGAGCCTGGTCGTCTTCGAAGATGCGGTCGAAGTCGTCGGCTTTCTTGATCAGGAGGTCGCCGAGCAGAACCGGCTGGTGCAGCAGGACGGCCTGAAGGCGGACTAACTCCAGCAGGGCGAGAAACATGCAGATGAGCGCGCGCTCGGTGTGGGTGTTGTGGAGCAGGCGGCGGAGCGAGACAGGCTTCTCTTCCAACAGCAGACGACGCTTGACGTAGTCGATCATCTGGGCGACGGTGACGGAGTCTTCGTCGACGTTGAGGACGGGACGGGAGCGGAGGCGGGCGAGGATGTCCTGGAAGACGCGGACGAGGTCGACGGTGTCGGCGTCGATCTCTCCTTCGACCGAGGCGGTGTCCTTGAAGTGGCGGAGGCCGGGGTTGGTCCAGGAGGCCTCCTCAATCTGCTGCTTCTGGGCGAGCATCTGGGCGGCAGCTTTGAAACGCTCGTGCTCGATCAGGCGCTCCACGAGCTCCAGGCGGGGGTCGTCGGCGTCCGCGCCGGGCAGCACGGCTGGATCGCGCGGGAGGAGCATGCGGCTTTTGATGTGGATGAGCAGCGAGGCGGTGTAGATAAACTCTCCGGCAGCGTCGACGTCGGTGTTGCGGAGGTGGTGCGTGTACTCGAGGAACTGCGCGGTAATTCTGGCGATGGGGATGTCGTAGATATCGATGTTCTGCTTGCGGATCAGGTCGAGCAGCAGGTCGAGCGGGCCGTCATAAACCTGGCCTACGGTGATCGAAAAAGGCGATTGGGAGTCGTCGCTTCTGGCTGCGGCAGGGCGCTTGGCTTCGAGGGTGGCTGGAGGCTCAGGGCGTGGAACGAGGGTAAAGGGCTGAGGGGTGGGTTGCGGCTCCCGTCCAGTGTGTTCCTGCTCCGGCTCCGATGTGGGATTGCTCACGATTTCCTCAGGCCATCGGCCCATACTGCCCGCGGTACTCGGTGATGTCCATTGGTTCCGAGCCTGGTAAGACGAGAGAGTAACGGTTCTTTTCTTGCTTGACACTGAAGCACATCTCGTCTTTTTTGAAGAGCTTCTTGTTCGCCGTCCATGGAGTGACATAGACCGATTGCGGCACGACGAAATCCAGCAATTGGTAGCTCCGATTCCAGCAAAGAAGCACCAATATCTCATATGACTTAACTCTTGCCCGAAGATCCCACAAGTTGTCTGGGTCCTCTCTGGCTGCGGCGACGAAAGCGCGTTTTCCGGCCCTGGTGATAAAGAGGCGGTCGGAGTCAGCCGTGAGCCGTACTTCGCTCGGAACTAGATTTTGTCTCCAGAAGTCGCGCAGATTCCTTTCGCGAAACTCGCGCGCGATCTCCCACCAGTCCGCCTGGGAGGAGAGATCGTGTGGATCCTTATAGGCGAGTCCGTTGATGGAGCTGCGCTGTTGGAGTGGGACGGGTCTGCGGCTGCGAGAGAGCCCGGTGACCTCTCGTACTTGTCGCATCGTTTGTTCCGCACGGAGGCTTGCGCGGAGCGCTCCTTGCTCGAGTATGTTCCATACTCGTTCCGGATTCTTCTCCAGTTCTTCGCGTCGCTCGCGGATCGGAAAGAGGTGCAGGTTAATTCCGTTCGTCGCCAGGAATTTGCATTGGGCACATGGAATGCTTGCGGTCCGGCAACCCTGGCGAATAAACGCGTCCGTGTCGGGTCTGCTGAAGAGCTGGTGCATATCGCCGACGGGGCAGAGGTCCGGGTTACCGGGCAGCGATTGCGGATTGCGCTGGCCGCCGTTGGTCATGCGGCTCATCTTTTCTTCTACGTTGCCGGGCCACTCGGACAGCAGGATGCTGTTGCCGTAGCTCTTGGACATTTTGCGCCCGTCTATGCCGGGAAGCTTGGGAGACGGAGTAAGCAGCACGTGTGGTTCCGGAAGAATGAGCCTTTCCGGATCGGGTTCCTCGATGCCAACCCCGTTCTCTGCGATGACCATCCTCCTGGGGCTGTAGAGATGGTTGAACTTCCTCGCGATCTCGCGAGTGAGTTCCACGTGAGCGGCCTGGTCCTGCCCGACGGGAACAAAATCCGGCTGGTAGACAAGGATGTCCGCAGACTGCAGCAAGGGATACCCCAGAAAGCCGTAGGTGGCGAGATCTTTGTCTCGCAATTGTTCCTGCTGATCCTTGTACGTTGGTACCCGCTCCAGCCAGCTCAACGGGGTAAGCATGCTAAACAACAGGTTGAGTTCCGCATGCTGCGGTACG
>CAXUEE010000026.1:0-13567 GCA_964249905.1 uncultured Acidobacteriaceae bacterium | reverse complement strand
GATCTAACCCGGCGGAGAGGAAGTCCAGGGCAATTTCATAAATGTTGTCGAGCAGGCGGCTGGGGTCGGCGTAATCGGTGGTGAGAGCGTGGTAGTCGGCGATAAAGAAAAAGCAGTCGAATTGATGCTGCAGCTGGACCCAGTTGTAGAGGGCGCCCATGTAGTTGCCGAGGTGGAGCCTGCCGGTCGGGCGCATGCCGCTCAGCACGCGGCGGCGCTGGTCTGGGAGGGTTGGTTCACTCATACTTGCTGCGGATCCGGTCACAGAAGAAATCAGTCCTGAGACATGGACCAGGAGCTTCCGCTCGCCGGGCCCTTCTCTCTTGGCTTGCCAACGTCAAGAATAGCAGGGCAATGGTCAGGGCAGAGCAAGCATGTGCGCAGAACGACGGCAGCGGCGGCCGCGCATACCTTACCGAACGTTGCTCTGCCCCGGCGTTCTCTCGCGGCCGGCGGCTAGGTCAGGGCGCTCGAAGCAAACTTGCGCACCATCACCAGAAGCAAACGGCGGTCGCTATCTGAAAGGTTGGCGGAGTAACGCTGAATCTGGGTCAGGAAGCGGATCTGTTCTTCACTCAAATTGAGGGTGGAAACCTCGCGGCCGACCGGGTCTTCAGCGAAAAACTGCGAAAGCTGCAGGTCAAGCGCGCCGGCAATCTTCTGCAGGGTCTCAAGTGAAGGCACGGTATGTCCGTTTTCGACGCGCGACAGGTAGCAGCGCAGGAGGCCGGTGCGCTTTTCAATGTCGCCCTGAGACATGCCCTTCTGCAGGCGATAGTCCCGGATGGTGCTGCCGATGTTGCTGGAGATCGACTTCACTGCGGGGTGGGGCGGCGGCGGCGGAAGAACAATCTGCATGTCTGCCATTGCCGTAAAGTATCCTTCGCACCCGCGGGAGGCAAGGGTTAAGTTGCCTGGCAGAGGAAATTCTGTACCAGCCGAGGTTCAACCAACCTTTGTCCCTGGCGGAGCAGGTCAGCCCATGTACATGCCGCCATTCACATCGATCGTATGCCCGGTAATATAGCTGGCATCGTCGGAAGCAAGAAAGGCGACTGCGGCGGCAACATCGGCGGCGGTCCCCGCGCGAGGCAGCGGAATGTGCATCGTCATGGCAGCCTTCTGTTCGTCTGTGAGGACGGCGGTCATCGCGGTTTCGATGTAACCCGGGGCGACGGCGTTGACGGTAATCGTGCGGCTGGCGAGCTCGCGGGCGAGCGACTTGGTCAGGCCCAGAAGCCCAGCCTTGGAGGCGGCGTAGTTCGCCTGGCCGGCCTGGCCCACCTCGCCGACGACGGAGGTAACGTTAATAATGCGGCCCCAGCGGCTCTTGATCATCGACCCCATGCAGGCCTGCGTCATCAGAAAAACGCCGGTAAGATTGGTGGTCAGAACGTCGTCCCAGTCATGCCGTTTCATCCGCAGGGCGAGCATGTCGCGGGTAATTCCGGCATTGTTGACCAGGATATCAATCTTGCCGAAGTGAGCGAGGACGTCCTTCGCGCAAGCCCTGATAGAGTCCTCGCTGGCAAGATTGAGCGGAAAGGGTTTGCCGGTGGCACCGGTGACCGCCATCTCCCCGGCAACTTCTTCCAGCCTGGCCAGACTGCGCGCGGCAAGAGCTACCTGCGCGCCCTCCGCGGAAAGGCGTAACGCGATCGCACGGCCGATACCTTGCGACGCTCCAGTCACCAGAGCGATTCGGCCTGAGAGAGAGGGCAATCCAGGACTCCTTCATTAAGCTAAGCAATCCCCTTAGGATACGCTGGGAACGATGAGCGGCGAACAACGGGAGCAGAACGAAACCGAGGTCTATGCGATTCATGGCGCGGACCCTGAGGTGCTGGCGTACGCGATGGCCAGGTATTCGCGGTCGGCGCTGACCTTACGCGAGTCGCTGAAAGAGATCAGCGCGCAAAAGGCCGAGCAGTTTCTCAACACCTTCTACTTTCAATATGGACACCGGTCGATTGCGGATCTGGCCCACATCCCCATGGCCGTCGAGCGGCTGAGCCTGCTGGCGGCCATGGTGCTGGTGGACGAGCAGCGCTGGGATGGGCAGGAGCGCTCGACGCGGTACCAGGATTTCCGGCGATCGGGATGGTATACGCCGGAGCTGGGCGGCGAGATCGGATTGTTCCGGGAGGCGGTGGAGCTGCTCTTCCGGAGCTACGACCAGGTGAGCCAGGGGATGGTGCGGGCGCTCACGGCGGCGGTAGCGAAGCCGGAGACGATGACCCAGGAGGTGTATGAGCGGACCCTCAAGGCGCGGGCGTTCGATGTGGCACGCTACTTGCTCCCGCTGGCAACCAACACCTCGCTGGGGCAGATTGTGAATGCGCGGACGCTCGAAACGCAGGTGGCGCGGCTGCTGACAAGCGAGTTCGCGGAGGTGCGGCGGCTGGGTGAGCGGCTGCGGACGGCGGCAGCGGAGCCGGCCTGGAACGTCCACCATGACGCGGCACGGGCCGTGCTCGATGAAGCGGCGGCCGAGAGCGGGACACGCCCGGCGATCTTCGAGGAGATGCTGCTGCGGCCGGTAAAGGCGGCGCCCACGCTCGTTAAGTACGCGGTCGCAAATGAGTATGAGCGCGCGCCCCGGACAGCATTACGGCAGGCCGCAGAAGAGCTCATGCGCGGACAGGCCATCGCGGCGTCACCAGTCGTGGACCTGGTGGATGGGGAGGAGCCGCTCGAGGTGGAGCTGGCGACCTCACTCCTGTATCCGCAGTGCCATTTCTCTTACCGGCAGCTGCGGGACGCGGTGGCTGGATTGGAGGCCGCGCGGTGGGCGGAGCTGATCGAGCTGGGGACGCGCGGGCGCGGGCGGCACGATGAGCTGGTGCGCGGCTTTCACGCCGGCGCGGCGCTCAAGTTCGACATTCTGATGGACATTGGCGGGTTTCGGGACATGCATCGGCACCGGCGCTGCACGCAGCTGCTGCAGGAGTTTACGGACGCGCACGGGTACGAGACGCCGGAGGCTCCGGGGCAGCCGACGCTCGAGGAAGCCGGAGTGGCGGCAGCCTACCGGGAAGCTATGGAGCGGGCGTTTGCGGCGTACCGGACGCTGCGGGACGGGCTGGCGGAAGAAGCCGCGCAGTCGGCGCAATACTGTCTGCCGCTGGCGACGCGCTGCCGGGCGATGTTCAAGATGGATGTGGCGGAGGCAGTCTATATTGCAGAGCTGCGCTCAGGCGTGGCCGGGCACTACAGCTACCGGCGCGTGGCGTGGGCGATGTATGAAGCGGTGCGGCGGCAGCATCCGGGGCTGGCGGGCCTGTTTCGGATCGAGGATGTGCGGAAGCCTGTCGATTTACTTCGCCGTTAACTCCGCGAAAGTAGCATATTCATCTTCGCCTTTTCTTTGCTATCTTGCAAGTGGCTGCGGTACTATCGTCTGAGGACAAACAGGGTCAGGTGGGGAGAAGCGCGTGGCGGACGAGCGGAACAAGGCAATTGATGCAGCACTTTCGCAGTTGGAGAAGCAGTTCGGCAAGGGCTCGATCATGCGGCTCGGGTCGAAAGAAGCGATTGTGCCGATTTCGGTCATCTCGACGGGATCGATCTCGTTTGACGCGGCGCTGGGAGTAGGAGGAGTTCCGCGCGGGCGGGTGATCGAGATCTTTGGCCCGGAATCTTCCGGAAAGACCACAATTACGCTGCAGATTATCGCGGAGGCGCAAAAGAACGGCGGGCTGGCCGCATTTGTGGATGCCGAGCATGCGCTCGACCCGAACTATGCGCGCAAGCTGGGGGTGGACGTCGACAACCTGCTGGTCTCGCAGCCCGACTACGGAGAGCAGGCGCTCGAGATCGTGGAAGCTCTGGTGCGTTCGGGCGCGATCGACGTGCTGGTCGTGGACTCGGTGGCCGCACTGGTGCCCAAGGCAGAGCTCGACGGCGAAATGGGCGACTCGCACATGGGTCTGCAGGCGCGGCTCATGTCGCAGGCGCTGCGCAAGCTGACCGGCACCGTGTCCAAGTCGCGGTCATCCTTAATTTTTATTAACCAGATTCGTGACATGTTTGGCAACCCGGAGACCACCACCGGCGGGCGTGCGTTGAAGTTTTATTCTTCGGTGCGCATCGACATTCGCCGCATCGGCGCTGTCAAAGAAGGCGACGTGGTGGTCGGCTCGCGGACCAAAGTCAAGATTGTCAAGAACAAAGTCGCGGCGCCGTTCCGGGATGCGGAGTTCGACATCCTGTATGGCGAAGGGATCTCCCGCGAGGGCGACACACTGGATCTGGCCGTACTGCACAACATCGTAGACAAGAGTGGGGCGTGGTACAGCTTTCAGGGCGAGCGCATCGGGCAGGGACGGGAAAACGTGCGGACCTTCCTCAAAGACAACCGCGAAGTCTTTGGGAGGATCGACGCGGAGCTGCGCAAGAAGATGGGGATTGTTGCGGCGAACGTGCCGGTTCCGCCGGTGCCCGAGTACGGACCGGAGACGGTCGTCACCCTGGTAAGGGGGAGCGAGGTGAGCGGAAACAAACGCCAGAAATAGCACTGGCACGGTATGCTTTGGGGCATGCACACCGTAAAGGCGATCTACCCGGGAACGTTTGATCCGCTGACCAACGGTCACCTGGATCTGATCGCGCGCGGGGCCAAGATTGTGGATGAGTTGGTGGTGGCCATCCTGCGCAACTCGGAGAAGGGAGCGCCGCTGTTCAGTGTCCCGGAGCGGCTGGAGATGATTACCGAGGCAGTCAGCGTCTTTCCCAACGTTTCGGTCACCACCTTTGACGGCCTGCTGGTCGAGTTCGCGCGGCAGCATGGGGCGAAAGCGGTGCTGCGCGGAATCCGGGCAATTTCGGATTACGAGTACGAGTTCCAGATGGCCATGATGAATCGCAAGCTCGACCCGGAGCTGGAGACGCTTTTCATGATGCCGGCGGAAAAGTACACGTACGTTAGCTCGCGACTGATCAAGGGAGTGTTTCGCCTGGGTGGGGACGTCACGGCGCTGGTGCCAGAACTGGTGGTCGAGCGATTGAAGGCCAAGACGCTCGCATAACGGCGTGTCCCGGCTGTCAGCTTGGCGCATGTGCGCGAAGATCGTCTATCCGGAGGGGATCGGAAAGGGGCAAAGCAGCCGCACATCAAACAGCGAATCTTCACGCATCTCTCCGGCACCCGGGATGGGACAGGGATTTCTCAAACTATGCGCGAAGCATCCACCGGGACTACCACGGGCCGGTGCACATTGCGAACGACCTCCACCGTTGGTAGCGTGTGAGGAGAACGGTGGCGGGCCAGGTGGTCCGCCGTCGCCGGAGGGCTGCTTATGCGCCGACGTGTGTTCATCCCATGGCTGGTGCTGGCTCTTGCGCTGCAAGCACCTGCGAAGGCGCAGTCGCCGGGAATTGATCCGGAGGTGAAGCAGGCCTGCGCGGCCTCGGCCGACACACCTTTGCCGGTGGACATGCAGGCTTGCCGGTTCCGAAGACTTACCCGCGGTGCGACTCGTACGGGCTGTACGCGAACGGTGAGTTTGCACGGGCATGGCGCTGTGCGGTCGAGGAGCGGATGGCGCTGCTGGCGCGGTTGCCGGGCAGTCCCGCAGGACCCCCGCTCAGGGGAGTCGACGAGTACGAGCCGGCTGCGGCGGGTGGGCTGGTGGTGCTCGCGGAGCTGTATGCAAATGGCGAAGGGGTGCCGCGCGCACCGGCGCTGGCGGGACGCTTTTTCTGCGAGGCGGCGGAAACGGGCGAAGTCGACTCGAACCCGTCCTTCCGCAAGGATGTTCTGGCGGCGCTCGACCGGGCGCGCACCATGACCGCCAACAGCTCACACTACGCGGTGTGTGAGGTGTCCTTGGTGACGCCGGCGCTGACGCGTTACTGCCAGCAGAAGGATCAGGAGGAACACGATGCAATCCACGCGGGGGGCATCCAGTCGGGGATCGACGACGCCGCACGCGATGCGGCGGAGGCAGCGGCGGCGCTGAAACCGGTGCTCGCAACGTTCACCCCGGCCAAGCGGACGGAGTACCGCCGGCTCCATGCGGCGTTCGCGGCATTTGTGGCGCACCAGGTCACCGGCGACATCCTGTTTATGGGTGGGTATGGGTCCGGCGGGCTGTATCCGAAGGAGGAGCGGGCGGCGTTCGAGGAGCAGGTGGCCGAGTGGGTGAAGGCAGCTCCGGAGGCCCAGGACGCGGCGGCGTTCGGAGCGGCGGATGCGGCGCTGAATCGTGTGTACCGCAAGTTGATCGAGGCGGCGGCGGGCCAAAGCGCGCTGCCGCATCCGGAGATCACGGCGGAGGGTTTGCGCGGCGAGCAGCGGGCATGGCTTGCCTACCGGGATGCCTTTGTAAAATTTGGGGCGGCGCTTGATCCTGCGCTGACGGCTGCGGCATGGCTGGCGCCATTGACGGTGGCGCGGACCAGGGATCTGCAGCAGGTATACGACGATCGTGCGGCGGGCTGGGTGTCGAGCGCAGAGGAACATACGTCCGCGACGAACAACCTCCTGGCAAGCCATGCGGCGGAGCTTGCGCAGCGACGCGCAGAGGTGGCGCACTACTTCGACCACCAGACGCCGGTACAGGCCGCAGCCTGGCAGCGGGTGCAGGCGGCAGTGCGAACGTTAGCGCTCGCCCACAATGCGGCGGTGCCTCATGCTTCTCCGATCTACGCTGATCAGAAGCTGGACGAGTTGTATGCGTAACTGTATGCGTTTCAGAGCAACGACCAGCATGGGATCGGGAGCGGGGACCAGGCAAAGGCACAGGCGGCGTTGGCCGCGAACGATAAGCAGTTGAATAAGGCATACCAAGCCGATCTGGCATCGACGTGCCTGTTCAAGCCGTGGCCGGGAGATCCACCGGCAACGGAGCATCGGACGGCAGAGGGTTTGCGCGAAGAAGAACGAGCGTGGGTTAGGCTGCGGGATGCGTGGGTAGATTTTCTCGCGACGCTGTTTCCGGGCAAGAACCGCGCTGCACTGGCCAACATGATCACGGGGGCTCGTTCGTTTGAGCTGGAGATGCTGACGAAGTTCTGTGAGCTGAGCGGAGGGCGGGCGCCGAAAGAGCAATAAAGCATGCGGATCGAGGCGTCGAAGTTGACCGCGAAACGGCCGATCGACAAGCACGTCCGCATATCCACTCACCTTGCATCCATCGCCTGTCCGAGGCGATTTCGCATACCATGAGGAAGGTACGCAGCCGACGCACAGAGTGCGCTCGGACCATGGAGGAACCATTGGCGGTTCAACTTCGGAATACCAGACAGAAGGAGGCAATACGATCGGCTTTCGTGAGTGCGGATCGCCCCCTGTCTCCCGAGGAAACGCTCTCGTACGCGCAACAAACGGTGGAGGGGATCAGCATTGCGACTGTTTACCGCAACATAGGGACACTCGTCGAAGAACAGTGGCTCACCACGATCTCCATTCCGGGCGAGACGGCGCGCTATGAGGTCGCCGGCAAAGAGCACCACCATCACTTTCGCTGCACATCCTGCGGAAAGATCTTCGAGATGCCGGGCTGCGATATCAAAGTTAAACCGAATCTTCCGAAGGGCTTCCGGGTGACAGGACACGACTTCTTTCTCTTTGGGGTATGCTCGGCCTGCAGATAGGCTCGTCCCTTGTGGGAGCGTCACCATGATTGCCCATAGAGCTTACTCGCGCCTTCGCATCGGGAGTAATCCTGAGGCCAAAATTACCGGCTCACGACGGTAGGACACCATCCGTTTCGAGAAGAGAACGAAGTCAGGGTGCGCGGATGAGCTCAGAACCATGCTCCTGCTTACAGCGCTCGCCTGCCTGTCGTTCTGCTGGTTGTGACCAGTATGTCCTCGGGAGCAGCCGCCGACGTTTTAGACATTTCTCCCGCCTTGTAAATGATACTACACTCCTACTAGTATTAGCTCCTGCGCCAGGGAGGAGGACGATGAAGCATCTCGGTTCTTCCGCGGGAGTTCACCGGTTCCGCGGGTCGAAAAGGAGAATGCAGAAGCTTCGCCTCAGCAGAAGAGAGAAGTGGAATGGATTCATCTTGATTTTGTACGTTATCGTTGCTTCGACGGCCATCGCGTGGCTGGTCGTACATATCGAGAAAACTGAACAGGCCAGCGAAACGCGAAGGCATCCGCACTAGAACACTGACGCTTAATGATACTGATGTGTCGTTAGCGATGATACAGTAGAGGCGAACCTGGAACACCCGCAGGTACGTCCGGGTCGATCCGGTGAGATGCTTCGCCAGAACACAGTGGAAAGGGATCAACAATCTCGTTGCTGAAGAGATTCCATCTCGACACGCTTCCCCGCACATACTCTCTGCGTACGCGGGGCATGGCATTCCTTTGTTTGCTGCTGCTTTTCCTGATAAGTTCCGCCCAGGCGACCCATGTCCACAGCGGCAGTTTCTCCTCACACAACGATAAGCACGCAAGTGCGCTGGCCGACGCGCCAAAACCAGCATCGAGCGAGTCGACTTGTCCTTTGTGCGTGGCCATGCATTCCGCGCTTAGCGTCGAGGTTGCGTCGCATACCACCTTTCTCACCTCGATCGAATGAAAGCACGCCGGGATGACAGATCGGGCCGCTCCGGCCCTTCTTCCGTTCTCGCTCTTCAGCAGACCTCCTCCCCAAGCTTGAACTTCCAGCTCCCCCTCTTGTAGCGGGGTAGGTGCGCTGGTACGCCACCCAGGCCCATCGAACGCTTCCCGCCCCTTCGCTGCATGCGATTGCGCGTAAGTGGCGACCGCTGTTTGCGCGGTTAAAGTCTGCTTCGACAGACAGGAGTTCTGATCATGAATAGGTTTGATTTTCTATGCTTAGCCAGTGTCCCCCTTTCGATAAGTTTCGCAGCCACAGCGGCCGGCTCCGCCTTTGGCCAAAGTGCTGCCGGCAACGTCAGCGGCACGGTGAGAGATCCGACAGGAGCGCTGGTTCCCAGCGCCACGGTGACCATCGACAATCCCGTCAGCAGCTATAGCCGCACCGTGAAGACCGACTCCGCCGGGCAGTTTCGCTTCTACAATCTCCCCTTCAACCCATATCAATTAACGGTTTCGAGTGGGTCCTTCGGAGTGTTTTCGCAAAACATTCAAGTTAAATCGCCGCTGCCCATAAACGTACCCGTAACGCTTGCGATTGCGGGCGCAGCTTCCACGGTGAACGTAGAAACTGCGCCGGACCTGGTCGAAACCGATCCGCACTTTCATACGGACATCGATCGCTCCACCATCGCGCGCCTACCCGTTGAGGAGCCGACGTCAGAGCTGAGCTCCATCGTCACGGAGCTATCGCCAGGTGTCGCCGCCGACTCCAATGGATTGCTGCATGGCCTCGGCGATCACAACGAAGTCTCCTTCAGCATCGATGGACAGCCCATCACGGACCAGCAGAGCAAAGTCTTTTCCAACCAGGTCCCCGCAGCCGCGATCCAGTCGCTCGAAGTGATTGAAGGCGCACCACCGGCGGAGTATGGCGACGAAACAAGTCTGGTGATTGTAGGGACGACACGATCGGGCCAGGGCGTCTCACACCCGACCGGCACCGTGACCTTGGACTACGGAACCTTCGGAACCAGCAATGCGGCTATCGATCTTGCCTACGGAGGCCAGAACTGGGGCAACTTCATGGCGGCGAATGCGCTCGAATCCGGCCGCTTCCTCGATGCTCCAGAGTTCGCCGTCTATCACGACAAAGGAAATGAAGAGAACTTTTTCGACCGGGTTGACTTCCAACTCAGCAATGTAAGTTCTCTTCACACCAATTTTCAATACACGCGTTCCTGGTTTCAAACGCCCAACAGTTATGACTCGCAGTACAACTTCGCCGCGACAGGTACGGCGACGGGTCCTTCCGACCAGCGATCGAAAATCCAGACAATCAATCTTGCTCCAACCTACACTCGCATCCTCAGCAGCAACAGTATTTTCAACTTCTCGCCATACCTCCGCCGAGACTCTTATCTCTATACTCCCAGCAACAATCCGCTGAACGACCTGGGCCAGGGAGTTCAGGGACAGCAGGAGACCGCCGGCCAGCGCCGTTCGCTGACAAACACAGGTGCCCGGGCCGACGTCTCCTATGTAAGAGGTGTGAACAACATCAAACTGGGCGGCATGTACCAACAAACGTCGTTCGCGAGAACGATACGCTTGGCATCGTCGACCCTATGCTGAACCCCGCATGCTACGACCCGTCGGGAAATCCCATCGGCAATCCAGCGCAGTGCAACGCCGCAACGACGCCCAACGCCAACTACTTCCCGGTCCTTGCGCCGTACGATCTTACAGCCGGCGGAACGGTTTATACCTACCATGGCCAGACCGACGTCAAGCAGCTTGCGCTCTATGGCCAGGATTCCATCACCGCCGGACATTGGTTGTTTAATCTAGGAATTCGCGGCGACTTTTACAACGGGCTCGCGATCCAGCGTCAGGCCGAGCCGCGCGTAGGGCTCTCTTACAACATCAAGAAGACGGGAACCGTCTTCCGCGCTTCGTACGCCAGAACGCAGGAGACCCCCTTCAACGAAAACCTTGTTCTCTCCAGCAAGGGCTGCCTCGATCCCATCGTAGGCGCAATCTTTACCGCGACCTATGGCTACTGCACTCCGGCGCCGTTCAATCCGGGCTTTCGAAACGAGTTCCACCTCGGCCTGGCCCAGAGCATCACACGCCACTTCGTCCTCAGCGGAGATGTGATCAGCAAGTACACGCACAATGCGTACGACTTCAGCATCCTCGGCAACACGCCCATCACGTATCCCATCGAGTGGCATAACTCGAAGATTCCCGGGTTCACGCTGGTCGGCACCCTGACCGAAGTCAAGGGGCTAAGCGCTCGCGTCACGATGTCTTCCGTCTCTGCCCGCTTCTTCAATCCCCAGGTAGGTGGCGTGGGCGCAACGGTAGGACAGGCGGGCAGCACCTATCCTTTCCGCATCGACCACGACGAGCGCTTCAACCAGACAACCCACATGGAATACAAGATGCCCTTCCGGAAGAGCCTCTACTACACCATGAACTGGAAGTATGACAGTGGGCTCGTTGCAGGTTCGGCGCCCTGCTACAACGTCACCGACCCCAATAGCCCGTGTGGTGGAATCTCCATCAACGGCCAGCCAGGCATTGACCTGCGCGCCTACACGGCCGATCAGCAATTCGTCGGAGGCTTTATCTGCAACGGCGTGAAGGCGACGCAGACGCAGGGTTTCAGCCAGTGTCTCGCCTCGCAGTTCAGCTCGTACCTTATCCACATCCCCGCTCCGGGAACCGAGGACGACGACCGCAATCCGCAGCGTATTGCCCACCGCAATCTCTTCGATATGTCGATGGGAGACGATCACGTTGTCAACTTCAGCGGTGACCGGTATCACCTCGGCGCGCGCCTCACCGCCATCAACGTTACCAATAAGTATGCGCTTTACAACTACATTTCAACCTTCTCGGGAACCCACTACGTTTCTCCGAGAACAGTAACCGGCGAAATAGCCTTTCACTTCTAAAACGAACCGCGTCAGCATTCCTTTGCGCCCACTCGCCGCAGCGGGTGGGCGTTTTCTTTCGCCCTCATCAATCGATCCCTTAATCACGCGAGGCTTTCCCACGTAACAAGAGCTATGAACTCGTTCGCCTCCTGACGCTCAGAGCTGATGAAGCTATCAATGTGCCCTTGCTGATTTTCTTTGTTGTCATCCTCTTTCAGGAAAGGTGAATCACCAATTAACATGACCTTTCCACTAATGCGTATCGTTTCTCATTTATTTTGTATACTTCAAGAATGATGTTCGGATGCAAAACCTTCCTCAATTCGACTTCCCCCTGGGCCGACAGGATCGGAATGGGGGCATCGTCTCTCTGTGTGGTTCACTGTCTCCTGACACCGCTTCTTCTCTCATCTTCCATCGTGTTCGCACACTTTCTGCCCTCTGAAGAAAGGATCCATCGATCGCTGGCACTGTTTGTTGCGGGAATCGGAGCTCTCGCCCTGCGCAAAGGGTTTCACACCCACCGACGTTCCCGGGTGCTGTTGCTCATGGCCGTCGGCTTGATGTTTATCTTCGCGGGCGCAGGGTGGGGCGATTCACTCCCGCATCACTGGATGGAAGTCCTGATCACGTCTGTCGGCAGTGCGTTCATGATCTCCGCTCATTGGATGAATCACACGTTCTGCCGGGAGCAATGCGCCTGCGTGACCCAAGCACTGGGGCTGCCGAAGCCGAAAGAAACGATGGCGCCAAAGAGCAGACCGCAGCCTGAGTCCGGGCCCGCAAGGACCTTGCCGCACGGGCGGATGCAAAGACGATAACCAACACCTTCCGGCAAGCCCTAGCCGTACGCAACAGAACGACATTCCCAGCATCGCTTCGTCATCCGACTCCGAATGGAGCTATGATTCCGGAATGAGGTTTGCACATGGCAGACAGAGCATAGTGATCTGGATGCTGTGTCTCGTGCTGGCTTGGCTATCGGTACGTTCTCCTCATTGTGACCTTTGCGACGGACCGCATGCAGTTGCTTCTTTCTCTCACTCGGCACTGAATCATCCCGCACCTGCTGAGCCGGATTCCTGTAACGGTGTCTGCTCGTGCTGCGGATTTCATTGGCTTCCCAAGCATGATCCGGTTCTAAGTCCTCTCCCGGTGGCGAGTGCCGCTTCACCGGCTAAGATACCTCCGCCCTTCGTAACGCCTCGGCCCCCTCTCTTCAAACCACCCCGCACTGCTGTCTCTTCCTAGCGTGTCTTCTCCGCGTTTACGCGCGGACCATTACACCTCAACCTGGAGACTTCAATGCGAACTCGCGTAGGTACGCTTGCTGTGGCGTGCGCCTCCCTGCTTCTGATCTGGCCTGCTCAGGGACAAACGTCCTCAACTCATTCTCCGGCTCGTCAAGGAGAGCAGTCCGTAGACAAGGAGCCCGCAGCTATTCTTGAATTAGGTGCGGCTACCAGCTGGAACGTGACCGGAGGTGCGGCGACGTTTGCGCCGAACGTCGCCGTCGAAACGACTCCGATAGAAGACTGGTTGGAGATTGAGGCAGGTGTTTCTCCCTTCTTTTCCCGCACGGCAACAGAGTGGGATACGGATTTACTCTTCAAGAAACCTTGGACTCTTTCGCCCAAAGCAGAGTTCATGCTCGGCATGGGTCCGGAATGGATACACCTTCGGCAGAACGAACAGACCACTAACTCACTCGCCGGTGAGTTGGCCGGAGACTTCATGTTCTGGCCGGCACGCAGGCACCGCTTCGGCTGGTTTCTCGAGCCCGCATACGACTACAGCTTCATGCGCGGGCATCCACAGTCGATCGGCATGAGTGGCGGCTTGCTCCTTGCGATTCCTTGATCCTCCTGCGAAGCTTCCTACACGAGAGCGCAACGCTGACCGACATCGGGCCCGGAATTGGCTTCATGTCCCTGAACTGTTCGCAACCCATACTTCGGAGGTGATACAACACTGTACGCAGACGCACCAACCCCCGCGCCTGCCCACCAACGAGCTGTTTCTTTTGACGAAATAAATTGAGAGGGACTGGAGCCGATGAGCGGAGTTGAACCGCTGACCTACTGATTACGAATCAGTTGCTC